>JBGQBP010000266.1:0-5201 GCA_041494945.1 Binatia bacterium
AAGAATTGGGCGCCGACCTCATCGTGCTCGGAACCAACCCCCACTCCGCACTGCGAAGACGAGTTCTCGGCGCTACGGTGGATAAAGTCGTCGATCACGCGCATTGCTCCGTCCTGGTCATTAGACAGTAGCGAATATCCGAATCGAAAAAGGAGACCCCATCCACGGCACGGACAACGCAGTCGCCGGGATTGACCGAAAGGAATATGACGCTGTGAACAAGAATACGATCAAAGAGATCCGTGCGCGCGAGGTTCTCGACTCTCGCGGAACGCCGACCGTGCAGGCGGATGTGATTTTGGATAACGGGCTCGTCGGCCGGGCGATGGCGCCCGCGGGCGCTTCACGAGGCAAGCGAGAAGCTTTGGAGCTGAGGGACGGCGACGCCGGACGCTACTTCGGGTTGGGCGTGCTGGGCGCGGTCCGAAATATTCGCGATGAGATCGCGCCCGAACTTTTGGGTAAAGATCCCGGCCGACAGGAAGAGATCGACAAGCGTCTCATCGAGCTTGACGGCACGGGCAACAAAGGCCGGTTGGGCGCCAACGCTATCGTCGCGGTGTCGATGGCGGTGGCAAGAGCCGCCGCTTTGGCCGCGGGCATTCCTCTGTACCGGTATCTGGGCGGCGAGGCCGCTTCGCTCCTGCCCGTGCCGCAGATGAACGTCATCAACGGCGGGAGGCATGCCGAGAACAGTCTCGATATGCAAGAGTTCATGATCGTTCCCAAGGGAGCACCGTCATTCTCCGAGGCGCTGCGGATGGGAAGCGAGATATTCCGCAGCCTCAAGGAACTTCTCAAGCGGAAAAATCATTCGGTGGCGGTGGGAGACGAGGGAGGCTTCGCGCCCGACCTTAAATCCGGCGAAGAAGCGCTGGACTTGATCGTCACCGCGATCGCCGAGGCGGGATATCAACCAGGGGAGGACATTGCCATCGCGCTCGATCCCGCCGCCAGTGAATTCTACGAAGACGGAAACTATCATTTCAAAAAATCCGCCGGCGGCGAGAAATCCGCCAACGATATGACTGCTCTCTATTCTGAGTGGGTAAAAAACTATCCGATCGTCTCGATCGAAGACGGGCTTGCCGAAGACGACTGGAAAGGATGGGAGTTATTGACCAAAGCATTGGGGCAGAAGATCCAAATTGTCGGTGACGACATTTTTGTCACCGATCCCGCCCTCATTAAAAAAGGAATCAAGCAAAAAGTCGGCAACGCGGTTCTCATCAAAGTGAATCAGATTGGAACCGTCACCGAGACCCTCGAAGCAATCAAAACCGCCCGCGAAGGAAACTACCGCGTCGTCATCTCCCACCGATCCGGCGAGACCGAAGACACTTTCATCGCAGACTTGGCAGTCGCGGTGAACGCCGGTCAAATCAAAACCGGTTCGGTCTGCCGCTCCGAGCGCATAGCGAAGTACAACCGCCTCCTGGAAATCGAGGAGGCGTTGGGTAGTAATGCGCGATTTTGCCCGCCCATTTGAAAAAAGGATCGTATGGATCGTGCCGTAGAGCAAAAACCGGACGAGCATCGACGCGCGGACCGGTTCGAGCCCGACACGAACGGCCTTGGCGGCGTTCTCGATCAAGTATCAACCTTGTTAGAAGAATTGGGCGAGGGCTTTGCCGCCTCTTTGACCCGCCTCCGCGAGATCACCTCGATAAGCCCTTTCCCGGAAGGATTTTTTGACCGCTTCCTTCCTGCGGGCGCGCGCAAGAAACGAATCTTAAACCGGCTCTCATCGGACATCGAAGCACTGGTGGTGCAAAACGTGGAGAATATTCGCTGGGCGGCGCTGCAGAACTTGGATCGATCTATTCGCCGCTTCGCCTCGGCTTTAGAGAATCGGCTCGAGGAAACTGTGGAGCTTACACGCGGGGCCGTTGAATTGGCGCACCGGCGACGAAAGCAGCGCGAAGAAACCGTCCAGGCTGAACTTCAACGGTTGGAGTTGGGCGGAACGAAGCTGGCCAACCTGGAGGAACTCTTAGTTCAGTTCGCAACGCAGGAGAGCACAAATGGCTGAGACGAATTCCTCAAAAACATCGGCGCTGAAATTCGTCGTTCTGATCGGCGTCGTGAGCCTTTTCGCAGACATGACCTACGAAGGCGCGCGGAGCGTCACCGGCCCTTACCTCGCGGTGCTTGGAGCGAGCGGAACGATCGTTGGCATCGTTGCGGGCTTCGGCGAATTGGTCGGCTACGGCCTGCGCCTGGTCTCCGGTTATATCAGCGACCGAACCGGACGTTACTGGTCGATCACGCTGTTCGGTTACGTCGTAAACATGCTGGCCGTGCCGCTCCTCGCTTTGGCGGGAAGTTGGCAACTCGCGGCGCTCCTGATGATCGCCGAACGCATGGGAAAGGCGATCCGCAATCCTCCGCGCGACGCGATGCTCTCGCATGCCACAAAAGAGATGGGCCGCGGTTGGGGATTCGGGCTGCACGAGGCGTTAGATCAAATAGGCGCGGTGCTAGGCCCGCTCATCGTCACCGCCGTTCTTTATTACAAAGGAAGCTATCGGACCGGCTTTGCCGTCCTGCTCCTGCCGGCGCTTCTGGCGTTATCGGTGCTTGTCGTCGCGCGATTGCTTTATCCGCGGCCGCGAGATTTGGAGGCGATATTACCCGAGTTGGAGACCAAAGGGTTTCCGAAAAAATTCTGGCTTTATCTCGCGGCCGCCTCGTTGATCGGAGCGGGCTACGTCGATTTTCCTCTAATCGCCTTCCATTTCGAAAAGGCCGCTGTCGTTTCCGACAACTGGATTCCAATTTTTTACGCCGTCGCCATGGGCGTGGACGCGCTTGCGGCGCTCGTTTTCGGGCGTCTGTTCGACCGGATCGGTCTCGCCACCGTGATGATCGCCACGCTCTTGTCTTTGTTCTTTGCGCCATTGGTGTTCTTGGGCGGATTTTACTTTGCGCTCGGCGGGATGGCTCTCTGGGGAGTGGGCATGGGCGCGCAGGAGTCCATCGTGAGAGCTGCCGTCGCGGAGATGGTTTCGCCGAACCGACGCGGCTCCGCCTATGGGATTTTCAATTCAGCCTACGGCCTGTTCTGGTTCGCGGGCAGCGCGCTCATGGGCGTCCTTTACGATGCTTCCCTCTCTTCTCTGATCGCTTTTTCGATGGTGATGCAGTTTGCGTCCATCCCCCTGCTTCTTCTGGTTAAAAGATCTAAATGAGCCAAGGCCATTCTCATTTTGAACTTCTCGAAGAACTCCAAAAGCCCGGCTGCGCTATATGCGCTCTTGTCATTAAAGACAGCCGGAGATATCTCGATCACCTGCTCTACGAATCGGTGCTGGATGTTCCGATGCGAATGGAACTCATGGAGTCCTTCGGCTTTTGCAATTGGCACACGTGGCAGCTTCCTTCACTGCCGGAGATCTGCTCGCCCAGCACGGGCTACTCGATTTTTGCCTCCGACCTTTTAAGGAAGTTTGACCATCTGGCCCATGCGTTTAGAGACGAGGCGCCCAGAAAACGAACTCTGAAGTCTCTTCTGAGAAAAGCGCCCCAAAGATTACTTTCCCGGATCAAAGAGCGGTCATGCCCGGCATGCCGACATGTCGCGCAATTTCAAGAGTACCACTTGAAAGAGCTTGCGGATGCCGTTCAAGATCAGCAGTTCCTGGACTCTTATAAGGCCTCTCGGGGAATCTGCCTGCCGCATTTTTTCATGTTGCAGGAAAATTTTTCCACTCACCCGTCTTTCCCACTTCTCCTTGATTTGCAGATCGCCAAGAGCCGTTCTCTGAGAAACACGCTGGAAGAATTCAGCCGCAAGCAGGATTACCGGTTTCGCGACGAGATTAGCCCTGAGGAATCGAGAGCGTGGAAGGTCGCCCTGGAATTCATAACGGGAAAGCGCGGCGTGTTCCCCAACGAAATGGGCAATGATCTTCCGAAAAGATCGCGGACCAAGACGGATGACGCGAACCTGCAGGCGCTGAGGCGATCCGATAAGCTCACGCTGGGAGAGCTTGCGGATGAGATTAAGAAAGCGAAAGAAACTGTGTTCTATGTTCGACAAACTCTCCCTCGGGATCTCTTCGAACTGCTCAACGAGCCGGGTGCTCGCGACTTCCGCGCCGCAATCGAGATCGTCGTGGAAGATCCGGCGGACTTGGCGCAGCTACGAAAATTATATTTGGCAGGCTTTTCTCTTTTTTACGGTTTCGGTCTGCCGCCAAAGCCGATCGTTTTTTTAGGCGCTGATCGAGGCTTCTTCCTGGAAACGGGTCAGAGCAACCAACGCCCCAGTTTACGGTTGCTCAAGGAGCCGAAGGAGATTTACTACAGGCTTCTGTGGCGGAGATTCGGCAGCGCCATTTTGCTTCGCGGCTCGATTAAAGAAACAGACTTGAGAAACGACATGTTCTGTTTGGCGGCAGACGGTGGAAGAGAATTGTGGTTCCGCGTTAAAGACCCGCAAGCCCGAAACGTTCTTGAATCTGCGGCGGCCGTGGAGATTTTCGCCTGGGAAAGATGGGGAAGCGGCGTGCTTCAAGTCATCGAGCTGAAATCTCTGTAGATGCGCGCCGCTATTTCCGCACAATCGGCGGCATTCTAAACGGCACCCCTTCTTTGGCCAGCTCCGCTTCGTACATCGCGCGGAATTCCGGCGGCTCGTCCTCGTGTTCGAGCATATGCCCGCCGTCGCGCTCGCTGACTGAAGGAAGCCAGTTGACGCCGATGCCGCGGAGCCCGCGGCGGAGAGCGAGATGGCGCGCGGCGTCGCGGCTCGTGGTGAAGTGGTGGTGATACCAGCCCTCCGGTGGAACCAGCAGGCTCCCCTTCTTCCAATCGACGCGCACGAATTTTCCTCCCGGCGGCCACATCAAGCTGTATCCCTTGCCGCCGAGCACGATCACCTGCGCGCCCGCGTGATGGCGGTGCGCCTTTTTGTAGGTGCCGGACTTGATCGCCATGATGTGGCCGACCATGGAGTTGCCCGAAAGATGAATACCGAGACGGCTGAAGCCGACGCCGCGCTCGGGGTGATCGTCGAGCGGCACGGCGTAAACGTCGGGAATAAAATTTACCGCCTTGTCTTCGAGGTCGCTGGGCTTGAACTCGCTGCTGAAAAAATCGCGCTGGCCGCTGAAGCGGTTGGTAAAATCGAACGGCGCGGCGAAAATAAATTCGGCCGACTTGTAGATATTGAAAATCACCGGCGCGTTGTTTACCGC
>JBGQBP010000267.1:0-5182 GCA_041494945.1 Binatia bacterium
CGCGGCTCAATCGAATTCTTGAAATCGATCTCAAAAACCGTCTGGCGATCGTCGAGCCGGGCGTGATCAATCTCGACGTAAGCAAAGCTATTTCGAAAGACGGCTTTTTCTACGCTCCAGACCCGAGCAGCCAGGCCGCCTGCTCGGTCGGCGGCAACATCGCCAACAACTCCGGTGGCCCGCACACGCTCGCCTACGGCGTCACCACCAATCACGTGCTCGGCGTCGAGGTCGTCCTCGACGACGGCGAAATCGTCTGGCTCGGCGGACGTGTGCCCGACATGCCGGGTTACGATCTCTGCGGCGTTTTCGTCGGCTCGGAAGGCACGATGGGCATCGTCACCAAAGCGGCGGTGCGGCTCATGCGCACGCGCGAAGCGGTCAAAACGTTGCTGGCGATTTTTGACCAACCCAATCGGGCGACCCAAACGGTCGTCGACATCACGGGCGCGGGAATCATTCCCGCCGCGCTGGAAATGATGGATCAACTCACGATCAACGCCGTGGAAAAAGGCGCTCCTTGCGGGTATCCGACCGATGCCGCTGCGGTCTTGCTCGTCGAAATCGAAGGCGTGCGCGAGCATACCGAGCGCTCGATGGCGCTCGTCGAATCGATCTGCAAGCGCAACGGCGCGCGCGAAGTGAGACTGGCGAAAGACGAAGCCGACCGCCAACTCCTCTGGAAGGGACGCAAAGGCGCCTTCGGCGCGCTCGGTCTGCTCGCGCCCAACTACTACGTTCAGGATGGCGTCGTGCCGCGTGGGCGGCTGCCGGAAATTATGGCGCGGATTGCCGCGATCGCGGCGCGTTACGAATTACTCATCGCCAACGTTTTTCACGCCGGGGACGGCAACCTGCATCCGAATATTCTTTTCGATATGCGCAAGGCGGGAGAGCTCGACCGGGTCATCGAGGCCGGCGGCGAGATCCTGAAAGCCTGCGTGGAACTCGGCGGCAGCATCACCGGCGAACATGGAATCGGATTGGAAAAGAAGGCCTACATCGGGCTGCTCTTTAACGCTGAAGATTTGGACGCGATGGCGCGCGTCCGGCAAGCCTTCGATCCCGCGGGCCGCTTCAATCCGGCCAAGCTGTTCCCGTCGCCGGCAAGCTGCGGCGAGGTTCGTATGGAGCCGGGCAAAATTCCGGCAGGTCTATGGATCTAGAGAAGGCGTTAGGCCGTAGGCGATAGGCATTAGGCGGATCAAAAATAATACAAGAAAAGAGCAGCTACGTGACAGAGCCCGCGCAAAGTCTCATGCCGAAAGCGACGCTCGATATTCCCGAACTTTACCAGTGCGTTCATTGCGGGCTCTGTCTCGATGCCTGTCCGACTTACCGAACGCTTCATATCGAGTCCGAATCTCCCCGTGGCCGGATCCATTTGGTGAAGGCCGCCGCCGAAGGACGCATCGAGCTCAACGAAAGATTCGCCGATCATCTGAATCTCTGCCTGATGTGCCGCGCCTGCGAGACCGCCTGTCCCTCCGGAGTGAAGTACGGCCGCATCGCGGAAGCCGCGCGCGCAGAGCTCGGGCCGCCGGGATCGCCGATAGCGCGCGCCGCGGCAAATTTCGCCTTCACCTCCGTGCTTCCGTTTCCGGCACGGCTGCGGGCGGTAGCTAGGCTTCTTCGATTTTACCAGCGAAGCGGACTCGACCGCATCGCGCAAAAGCTTCTGCCGGGAAAAATGCGGGAGATGAGCAAGATGCTGCCGGCCGTGCCCGCCCGGTTCTTCGACCCTTCAACAGAACTGCAGCCGGCGATCGGAGCGCGGCGCGCGCGCGTCGGCATGCTCGGCGGCTGCGTCATGAGCGTTCTCTTTTCCGAGATCAACGAGGCGACGCTCCGCGTGCTGAGGCTGAACGGTTGCGAGGTAGTGCTGCCGAAATCTCAGGTTTGCTGCGGCGCGCTCAACATTCACAACGGCGAAACCACGACGGCGAAGAGAATGGCGCGGGAAAATATCGACGCGTTTCTCGCTGCGAAATTGGACGCCGTGATCGTCAACGCCGCCGGCTGCGGCGCGGCGATGAAAGAATACGATCACCTTCTGCGGGACGATCCGGCATATGAGGAGAAGGCCCGGACCTTCAGCCGGCTGGTGAAAGATGCGAGCGAATTTTTGTTCGAGCTAGGGCCGTTGGCTCCGGGTGGCCAGATCGAACTCACCGTGACGTATCAAGATCCCTGTCACCTGGCGCACGGACAAAAGGTTCGAGTCCAACCGAGGGAGCTTCTAAAGGCCATTGCCGGGCTGAAATTGACCGAGATGGCCGGCGCCGATCGCTGCTGCGGCAGCGCGGGGATTTACAATCTCACGCATCCCGAGATGTCCCAGGAATTATTGAAAGAAAAGATGCGATCGATCGCCGAGTGCGGCGCGGCGGCGGTCGTCGCGCCCAATCCCGGCTGCATGCTCCAGCTCCGCTACGGCGCGAAGCGCTATGGCCCGCCGGTCCAGGTGTTCCACCTGATGGATCTCCTTGACCGCGCTTACACGAAAGCGGGAGAAATTTCATCGCAATGAAATTTTCCGGCGACGCGTTATCCGCGAAGTTGGAAGGCGAGCTGGACGCCGGAGCAGTCGAACACGCTTCGGCATCGCTGGCCGCTCACAGCGCGGACGGCAAAAATCCCAGTCTCGTTTGTTTTCCGTCCACGCCCGAGCAGGCCGGCTCCGTCCTTCGTATTTGCGCCGAGGCGGATGCCGCGGTCGTTCCCTGGGGCGGCGGGACATCGATGAGACTGGGAAATATTCCGCGCCGGTTGGATGTCGTGATCGGCCTGGAAAAACTCGCTCAGTTGATCGAGCACGACGACGCGAACCTGACGGCGACCGTGCAGGCGGGGATGAGAGCCGCTGCGTTGCAGCAGGTACTCGCACGGCGGGGTCAATTTTTGCCCGTCGATCCGCCTCAGCCGCTGCGCGCGACGATCGGCGGGATCGTCGCCGCAAACGCGAACGGGCCACGGCGGATGATGTACGGCGGCGTACGCGATCTCGTGATCGGCATGAAAATGGTCCTTGCGACCGGCGAGCGGATCAAGGCCGGTGGCAAGGTGGTGAAAAACGTCGCCGGCTACGACTTGTGCAAACTATTTATCGGCTCGCTGGGGACGCTCGGCATCGTCACCGAAGCGACCTTCAGAATGGCGCCGCTGCCGGAGCGCGCTGCATCGTTTGTCGCTGCGGGTCCGATGGATCGCTGCGCGCGGTTCGCAGACGACTTATCGTCGTCGCCTTTGCTGCCTGCGGCGGTTACGGTTCTCGATGCCGAAACCGCCGGCAGATCTTTTCGTAACACAGGCACGACTGCCGTCGCGGTCTGGGTGGAAGGATTCGATGAGACCGTTGCGCGGCATTTGCGCGATCTTGAGACTATGGCGGAGCGTGCTGGGCTTGGCGGTGAAATCCTGGGGGAGGAATCGCATCGGCGCCTGTGGGAAATGATCCGGGATTTTGGCTGTGGCGATACGGGAGTCCTCTATCGGGTGATCGTTCCGGCCGGCTCGGTGGCGGAGATTTTGGCGGCGGTGGACCGCCCGATCGAATCCGGGAGACACGCGCGCTACGCGGCTCATCCAGCCGTGGGAAGCGTCTACGTTTCAACGACCGGCGATCGAGCGGGCCTAGAGTGGTTTCCCAAACTCGCCGAGCTGGCGCGGACGCACCAAGGCCACGTGGTGATCGCCGCGGCGCCCGCCGAGCTTAAGGATGGCGTCGACGTCTGGGGGCCGGCGCCGCCGGGCCTCGCCTTGATGCGCGAAATCAAGCGCCGGTTCGACCCGCAGGGCATGCTCAATCCAGGACGATTTGTGGGCGGCCTTTAGCCGGCTCGGATAAACGGTAAAGTTTCGCCTGATCGCGCCGGTTTAGTGCTGAGGCCCGAGATAAAATAGCCGAGCGCCTAGCGATTGCGCCAAGTCGCGAGTCCTTGACAGGTCTTATCGTTCATAATAGGAAGGTGCTTCCGTTCTCAGGCGTAGGCGACTCGCCTTACAGGGGAAGGGTGGCGTTTCGATGAACCAGGACGAGTTCTTGACTACGAAAGAGGTTGCCCAGTATTTGAGGGTGGACCAGTACACGATCTACCGGTTGGTTTCCCAGAAAAAAATCCCCGCGTTCAAGATCGGCAATCAGTGGCGCTTTAAGCGCAGCATACTAGAGCGCTGGCTGAAAACCAAAATGAACGTTTCCATTTCCCACTGACTTCCGCTTGCCTCAGCGTCCAATCGGCATTTTTGTTCTGCTACGCTCCGATTTCTCGTAAGGAAGGCTCAGCGTAAAAGTCGAGCCCCGCCCGGGCGCGCTCGTCACGTGAATGCGCGCGCCAAGTATTTCCGCCAATTTCTTGACAACGTAAAGTCCCATGCCGACCCCGCCGTAGCGCCGGGTGTTGGAGCTGTCGATCTGATGGAAGCTCTCGAAAATGCGCGGCAGGTGCTCTTCGGGTATGCCGATGCCGGTATCGGAAATCTTGAAATCAACAAAGGAGGGATCTGGGATTGGGGATTGGAGGTTGGCGCCGGCTCCTGACTCCTGATTCCCGATTTTCCACTCCGGATCCCTAATTCCCGCCTGAACCGAGATCCTCACGGCGCCGCGATGCGTGAACTTGAGCGCATTATTGATAAGATTCTGCAGCGCGTGCTTGAGCTTTTCAGCGTCGGTTTTCACGGCCGGCAAATCGGCGGGATAGTCCCACTCCAGAGCGACTTCTTTTCCCTCTGGAACCTCGTAATGCGATTTGAGATCGTCGAGCAGGCCGGGCAGGCCGACTTCCTGCCCGGAGCTCAAGCTTTCTCCGGACTCTATGCTGGCGACCTGCAGGATATCGGTAATCATGGTGAGCTGGTCTCTGGCGCGGCTCATGATTTTTGCCACCGCTTCCGATTGCATCGGATTCATGTTGCCCAGAACTTGCTCCTTGAGCAGCATGGCGTAACCAATGACCACGTTGAGCGGCGTGCGCAGCTCGTGAGACATGACGCTTAAAAATTCCTCTTTAGCCCGGCTCGCCGTTTCCAACAATTTCCGGGTTCGCTCCAGCTCCTCCGCCAGCCGGTCTTTTTCAGCCGCGAGGGCGGTCGCCGCGATGCTGAACCTAGCGGCGCGATCGGCCAGCTCGGTCTGCTTTTTCAATTTCGTTTGAAGAAGCTCGACCTGGGCGAAATACCC
>JBGQBP010000268.1:0-5174 GCA_041494945.1 Binatia bacterium
AATCATCTGGAAAGCCGACCATCGCTTGCGGCGGAGACCAACGCCGAAGCGCTGCGATTTCTAACCGCAGTTACTTGCCTGGGAGAGATTCCTTACATCGAGGGCATCGAAACTCAACGATCTTCTTTGTCCGATTTATTCGAGGAGAGGCTCGGTCGCCTGCTGGACGTGATTTTGCTTGACAAGCTGCACTAGCCAGTAGCAGCAATCGCTACATCTAGGCTGTTGCCCGAAACTGTCGCAATCCCGGCCACGCGGACCAAACGGTTAAGGTCAATAAAACTCCGATCGCGCTTCCCATGAGCAGGGCGCCGGGCGCGCCGAGAAGCGCCGCTGCGAAGCCCACCACCATCGCGCCGACGGAATTGGCGCCTTGAGAAAACATATTGAAGACGGAGAACGCTCTGCCGCGCACGTGATCCGGTGTGAGCAGGTGAAAAGTCGTCTGGCGCATCACCGCTTGCAGCGAATTGGTCAGTCCTAAGCAGCCAACCAGGACGAGAGACAGCCGAAAGCTGGGCGACACGGCAAAGACACCAAGACTAAGGCTGAACAGAAGAAAGGCCCAGAGCGCGAAAAGGCCTTTCCGTTTCACGTCGCCGGCGATGAGGAGCACGACGGTACCGATGGTGCCGCCGACGGCAGGCGCGGAAGCCAAGAGTCCAAAACCCGCCGGGCCGACGTGAAAGATATTCTTGGCAAACACCGGCAATAGGGGTTGGTAGTAACCGACGCCGATGATTGCGAAATCCAAAAGAACGAGGACAAAAACCGTCCGCTGCCCGATAAGAAACCGCACTCCTCCCAGAAGACTCTTGATCGAGAAAGTTTCCTTGACGCGGTCCGGTAAGCTCGGAATCTTCAGCAAAAAGATTCCCGCCGCCGCGGGGAGATAAAACAAGGCATTCAGCAAATAGGCGTTGCCCGCGTCCATCCACGCCAGCGTCAGCCCGGCCAGCATCGGACCGACAAAATGAGAGCCTTGAGAGATGCTGGAGTTGAGCGACACGGCGTTGGTTAGATGGGAACGGGGCACCAGGCCTGAGATCATGGCCATGCGGACCGGGTTGAGGATGATGTTGACGCCCGAGGTGAGCGCGGTGCAGACGAGAATGTGCCAAACTTCGATTGTGCCCGTGATCGTCAAAATTCCCAGGACAACGGCAGTGAGAAAGTTGGCGGCGATGGTGAGGAAGAGGAGCTTGCGGCGATCGATGAAATCCGCCAAGGTGCCGGCAAACAGTCCGATGGCGAATAACGGGATGCCCTGGGCGAGTCCCGTCAGTCCCAACTGGAACGCCGAGCCCGACAAGTCATAGACGTGATAAAGATTCTGCATCTGGCGCATTTGATGCGCTATCGTGACAAAAAGGGAAGCGCTAAAAAGCAGGCGGTAGTCGCGATAACGAAGCGAAGACCATGGCAACAGCGCTCCTGCCTCGTTCTCGGTTTCCGATTGAGTGTCAGCCATCGATGTTTTGCTCGAAACGAAGCCGATGCCGTCAAGGCGTCCGGCGCTTCTTACTTGTTAAAGTTCTTTACCACCTCGTCATAGAGTATTTTCAGAGGTATTCTTTTCGCCGCGGCGATTCGTTTCAAATCTTCGTATTCGGGCGTCGATCTTTTTGTGCCGTCGGGCGCCGCAATAACTTTTACTTTTATCGTGCCGAATTTGGTTTTAACTCGCGCGGCGGCACGCTTGAGGGTCACGCGCTTGACCGGGTAGTAGCGGAGACCGATAGTCGAAGTTTCGCGGAAAATAATCCCGGCGAGTTTTTCTCGGAGCGCAGGCTCGGCGATGATTCGGAGAAGAGTCGCGGGCCGGTTCTTCTTCATTTGGATCGGCGACAGGGAGACATCGCGCGCGCCGGCGGCGAAGAGGCGATCGAGAGCGTAGTCGTAAAACTCCGGATTCATGTCGTCGATATTCGTCTCGATGACGACCATCTCGTCGCGCTCCCATGCTGCCGAATCTTCGCCGAGGACGAGGCGCAGAACGTTAGGGCGATCGGAAAATTCTTTGGCGCCGGCGCCATAGCCGATTTTTTCCACCGTCATCTGCGGCGTCTCGTTGAATCGAGATCCGAGAGTAGCAATAAGAGCAGCAGCCGTCGGTGTCACCGTCTCGCCGTCCAAATCGATGAACTCGACCGGAAGACCTTTGAGAAGCTCCAGCGTCGCCGGGCCGGGAAGAGGCAGCGGGCCGTGTCGGGAGCGGGTCACGCCCCGTCCGAGCGGAATACGAGAGAAATAAAATGCCTCGATCTTCAGATCGTGAATTCCTATCGTCGCCGAGACGATGTCCACGATGGAATCGGTCGCGCCGATTTCGTGAAAGCGCACCCTTCCCGGTGAGACGCCGTGAATTTTTCCTTCCGCCTCCGCCAGCCGGGCAAAGATTTCGATCGCACGCTTTTTGACTGCAGGCTCCAGAGAGCTTCCGTCGATCAAGCGCCGGATCTCCGCCCACGTCCGCTCCGGCTCTTTTTTGCCTGCGTGCACTTGAAAGCGCGTCGCGCGAATGGCGTGAAGTTTTTTCGTGGAGACCGCGAGGCGAAATTTGAGCGAAGGAATTTTTTTCAGCCCGGACTTGAGCGTCTCGAGCGGCAGGCCGAGATCGAGCAGCGCCGCGACGAACATGTCGCCGCTCGCGCCGCCGATCAGGTCGCCGTAGACGATTCTCATCGTAATACTGTATTTTGAATTATGAATTTGGAATTCAACATTCAAAACTCAAAATTCATAATTACCAGGAGGTGTGAATCTCTTTGCCGCCGAGCTCGACGTAGATCTTCTCCGGTTTGAACGGTTTGCCGGCGAGCCGGTCGGCGAGCCAATCGACGATCAGCGTGCGCGAGCGCGGGTTGCGAATCGAGTGCTTCTCGCCTTCGTAAACGACCAGAACTTTCGGCCCGCGGATTTCTTCGATCAGGTCGTAAACGAATTCGATCGGACACAGCTCGTCGTCTTCGCCCGCGACGATAAGATACGGGCAAGTGATCTTGGAGGCGACTCTTGCCAGCGTCAGTGTCTTGGCGAACTCGTCGAAGGCGGCTTCGTCGTCGTAGCCGGACATGTACATATAGTTGAGCTTGAAGGTCGGCGAGGCGGTGTTGAAGATCGTGTACTGGCCCGGCTCGACGCAGACGCCGCTCACGGCGCACGCCTTGAAGCGCGGCTCGGCCGCGGCGACGCGCGGCCCCCAATAGGAACCCATGCTTGAGCCCATGATCGCCAGCCGGTTGGCGTCGATCTCCGGCCGCTTGACCAGGTAATCGCAGGCGAGTTTGCCCGCGTCTTCATAATTCGACGCGGTGCATTTGATTCCGCTCGCGCGCGTCTCGCCCTGCCCCGGTCCGTCGATCGCGAGCATGGCGATTCCTCGCTCCAAAAACGGATCGCCGTAGAGCGGGTTGTCTTCTTTGACGCCGTCCATGCCGGGGATGTAGAGGACGCAGGGAACTTTCTCGCCCGCCTTTATGCCCGGCGGGAGGTGCAGCAGCGCGGAAATCGTTTTTCCCTCGTAGGGCAGCTCGACGCGCTCGATCGGCCGCCCGGCGAACTGGATGAACTTGTCGTAGCAGGCGCGCTTCTTTTCCCCCCACGCGATGCGCTTGGGATTGTTGTCTTCGTAGATCGCCCACATCGCGTTGGTGTAAAAAGTCGCAGCGACGTAGTAGTGCTCGCGCGCTTCGACTTGGTGTCCGGCCTTTTCCGCCTCGCGCCCGAGCGCCTCGCGCCGCTCGGCCGCGCGCGAGAACTCACGCGGGATGTCTGTGAATTTTTGCACCCGGCGGCCGATCTCGCGCAAATCCGACTCCGCGCCGGCTCCGCAGTTGCGCAGAAGTTTTGCGGTCCGGCCCTGGTCCCAATCGAGGCCGCGAGTTTGGATCACCTGATCGAGCAGCCATCTCTGTTCGCGCCAGCGTTTCATTTTTATTTCAGTTTCAACTCTCATAAATTATCCTCCGGTCATGTCATTCATCGCTCGGCGACAAATCGGTCGTCGACGAACTTCTTCAGGTCCGCGTTTCTGAGCGCCGGACTGCCTTCCACCAGGCTCTGCCGCACGGCTTCGAGCCCGTTGAGAGAAGGATAGGGCGGGCTCGAGATCGCGCCGCTGTACTCTTTGTAGCCCGCTTCCAGCGCGCGCTCGTCGGCGCGCATATATTTCTTCAAGACTTTGAGCGCGGCCTTGCCGTCATCTTTGTAGAGCTTGGCGCCCTCGGTCAGCGCGGCCATGAACGCTTTGGCGATTTCAGGGTTGGCTTGGATATAGCTCCGCTTGGCGGCGATGCCGGCGAAGGTAAAATCTTTTCCTAAATCGGGAATGAAGACGAGCGGCCGGTAACCCAGTTCGCGCGCGATCGTTGAGCTCGGAGGCGAGAGTATTCCGCCTTGCACAGCGCCGGCTTTCAGTCCCGCCAGGATGTCGGGAATTCCTCCCATCGCGATCAGGGTAACCTCTTTCGGCGACAGGCCCAGGTATTCAAAGGCAAGCCGCGCGGCCAGATCGCTGGCGGATCCCAGGCGCGTGATGCCGACTTTCTTCCCCTTAAGGTCGGCGCCCTTGGCGATCTTCGAGTCCGTCGCGAGCGTAAAGACCATGCGATGGACCGTCGTTCCGAGCCAGACCAGATCGCCGCCTTGCGCCCACGCGGTCATCATCGGCGCCGGCGAGAGATGGCCGAACTGGAGCTCGCCTGCGAGCAGAGCCTGCGCTGCGGTCGTGCCGCCGGGAATGTAGATCAACGACGAATCGAGGCCGTGCTTCTTGAAGATTCCCTGCTCATGCGTCAACCACAAACTGCCGATCCCCGCGGAAATCGCGCTGTACGCAACCTTGACCGGTCGGTTCTGGGCGGCTGCGGTTGCGGAGAAAAACCAAAACAACGCGAGCGCCAAATTCACGCTGCGGAGAAGCTTTTTCCCAGTCATGCCGGCTCGACTCTAGTCAAAAAAGTTCGCGATGGCAATGCCGCGGTGCGGCCAAAGCAAGTTGACCCTGGGAAAGTTTTGTGTCTATAGTTATTTCAGTTGGTTGGCCTCTTTTAGCCTTGTATTTCTAAGCCGATATTTACGATGCTTTTTGATTTTGCCAATGTTTTGGTCTTTACGGCTTTGGGCGCCGGGTTCGTCGGCGTCAATCTACTGATCGGCAAATTACTCCGCCC
>JBGQBP010000269.1:0-5173 GCA_041494945.1 Binatia bacterium
AGCAATTCGTGGATCAAGTTTCGGTCTTTCGATTCCGCGACCTGGAGCGCTGCTTCGGGCACTCCCGCGGCGGCGCACGCTTGCTGGAGGATCGCGCCGATGGCGCGATTGGAAAAATGGGCCTCGCTGCCGCCGCGCAAGATTACGGCGTTGCCCGATTTGACGCAGAGCGCCGCGGCGTCGGCGGTGACGTTGGGCCTGGCTTCGTAAATGATTGCGATCACGCCGAGCGGGATGCGCGTTCGTTTCACTTGCAGACCGTTCGGCCGCCGCCACATCTTGACGACCTCGCCCACGGGATCAGGGAGCGCCGCCACGTCGCGCAGCCCTTTGGCCATCGCCTGAATGCGGGCGGGATCGAGCGCGATGCGGTCGAGAAGCGCGCTCGAAACTCCGGCCTTGCGCGCCAGATCGAGATCCTTCTGGTTCTCTTTTAGGAGAAACTCGCTCTGCCGCTCGATCCCTTCCGCCATCCCGAGCAGCGCCCGGTTCTTCTCGTCGGCGGAGAGCCGGGCGAGGCGCCGCGACGCCTCCTTGGCTCTTTTCCCGAGCAGCAGCGCTTCTTCTTTGACCGACATTGTTTTTTCTTTCCTACCGCCTATCGCCTGTTGCCTACCGCCTATCTATAGCAGCACCAGATCATCCCTGTGGATGATTTCATCGTACGCCTTATAACCCAAAACTTTTTCGATCTTGCTCGTGTGCAAGCCTTTGATCTGCTCCAGCTCCTGCGCGCTGTAATTGACCAGGCCGCGGGCGAATTCATGTCCTTGAAGATCGAGGCAGCGCACGCATTCACCGACGCCGAACGAGCCGTGAATATTTTTAAGCCCCGAAGGCAGCAGGCTCCGGCCCTTGTGCACCAGCGCTTCGACGGCCCCTTCGTCCACGACGATCTCCCCCGCCGGTTTGAGATTGTAAGCGATCCAGTGTTTGCGGTTGGCCAGGCGATTCTCGTCGGGAACGACGCACGTGCCGGTTTCCTCCTCGGGATCGAAGATTCTGCGCAGAATCCCCGGCTCCATTCCGCTGGCAATCAGCATGGGAATTCCCGCGGCCGAGGCTTTCTCCGCCGCGTCGATCTTGGTGGCGATGCCGCCGGTGCCGTAGAGACTTTGACTTTTGCCCCCGAGCTTCGCTTTGGCGTTTTTAATATTGTCGATCACGGAGATCAACTCCGCGCCGTCGTAAAGCCGCGGATCGCGATCGTAAACTCCGGCGACGTCGCTGAGAATCACCAGCAGATCGGCTTCGAGCAGCGTCGCAACCAACGCCGAGAGATGATCGTTGTCGCCGAACTTCATCTCCTCGACGGCCACCGTGTCGTTCTCGTTGACGACCGGAATGATCGACAAATCGAGCAGCGTCTGCAGCGTATGCTTGGCGTTGATATAACGCCGGCGGTTGGCGAGATCTTCGTGCGTCAGCAGCACCTGGGCCACGTTCTTGCCGAAGCGCGAGAAATATTTTTCGTAAAGCGCCATCAGCTTGATCTGCCCCACCGCCGCGAGCGCCTGCTTCTGCGGAATCGTCTTGGGCTTTTCTTTAAGTCCGAGCCGGGTCATCCCGGCCGCGACGGCGCCGGAGCTTACGACGATCAGCTCTTTGCCCTGCTCATGCAGGTCCGCCAGGTCCCGCACCAGCCCTTTGATTCTCTCCTCCTGGATGCCTTCCGGCGACGAGAGAACCTGGCTGCCGATCTTGACGACGACGCGTCGGCAGCGGCGCAAGATCCGCTTCTTAAATTCCCGCTGCTGCACGATCGTCGTCCCTTTTGGCTTTGGTCGCTTCCAATTTTCTCGCAATCGAGAACGTGAGCTCGCGCAAGCCTTCATGCGTCGCCGCGGAAATGGCGTGAAAAGGAACCGACATCGCCGCAAATTTATCTTTCAACAACGCCGCCGTCTCTCTGGCCTCCGGCAAATCGATCTTGTTGGCCACGACGATTTGCGGCTTCGCCGCCAGCGCCGGATCGAAAAGCTCGAGCTCGCGATTGAGCGCGCGCCAGTCCGCCAGCGGATCTTCCTCTTGAACGCGCGCAGCGTCCAGGAGATGGATCAACACGCTGGTCCGGCTCACGTGCTTGAGAAATTTGTGGCCGAGCCCTTCCCCGCGGTGCGCGCCTTCGATCAGTCCCGGAATGTCGGCGACCACAAATGTCTTCCCTTCGCCGTAGCTGACCACACCCAAATTCGGAACCAGGGTCGTAAACGGATAGTCGGCGATCTTCGGCCGCGCCGCGGAGATCACGGAGATCAGCGTGGATTTTCCGGCGTTCGGCATGCCGATGATTCCCACGTCGGCCAGGAGCCTGAGCTCGACGTCCAGCAGTCGCTCCTCGCCGGGAAGTCCGGGCTGGACTTTGCGCGGGCTCCGGTTGGTCGAAGAGACAAAGCGCGCGTTTCCCCTGCCGCCCTTGCCGCCGCGCGCAATCACGACGCGCTCTCCCGGCGCGCTCAGGTCCGCCAACAGCTCGCCGGTCCCGGCGTCGCGGATCGTCGTCCCGACGGGGACGGGAATGACCATTTCCTCGCCCCTCTTGCCGTGCTGGTCCTTTCCCTTGCCGTGCACGCCCCTGCCCGCGCGGTAAAGCCTCTGGTAACGGAGATCCAAAAGGGTGGTGAACTGCGGGTCCGCGACCGCCACCACGTCGCCGCCGGCGCCACCGTCGCCGCCGTCCGGCCCGCCGCGCGGGACGTACTTCTCCCGGCGAAAGCTCAGACAACCCCGCCCGCCGTGTCCGGCCTGGACCTCGATTTTTACTTCATCGATGAACTTCACGTGCCATCAAACCTGTACGTTTGTTGTACATAGATTAACACAAACCGATCCCTCAATGTCACCAGCTCGCCCGCACGGGTAATGGTTCAATGAATTCAACAACATTTCTATGTAGGGGCAGGCCCCTGTGCCTGCCCTTCTTTTCGGGCGACCACGGGGGGTCGCCCCTACAAAATTTTATCAAACTGAACTACTACCTACTGCCGGACAAAAAAAAAGCCCCGAGAGCGGGGCTTTGGTCGGATCTGGGCTGGCTATTACGCCGGCAGCACACTCACCCGCTTTCGCTCTTTATCCATGCGGTCATACAGAACCACACCGTCGATCTTTGCGAAGATGGTGAAGTCCCGGCCCATGCCGACGTTTCTTCCCGGGTGAATGCGGGTGCCCACCTGGCGCACCAGGATATTTCCCGCCCGCACCGTCTCGCCCCCGAAAACTTTTACCCCGCGCCGCTGGCCGTTGCTGTCTCTGCCGTTGCGCGAACTTCCACCGGCTTTTTTATGCGCCATCGATCGATTCCTCCGCTAACTGATCTCGACAATTTTGAGCGTCGTCTGCCTCTGGCGATGACCCCGCAGGCGGCTGTAGCTTTTGCGGCGTTTCATTTTGAAGACGAGGATCTTCTTTGCCAGGCCTTGAGCGACGATCTCGGCGGTGACTTTGACATCCGACAGAATCGGCGTGCCGATTTTCACCTCGCCGTTGCCGCCGAGGAACAGCACCTCGCCCAGCGTAATCTTATCGCCCACCGAGCCCTCCAGCCGCTCCACCCGTACGGTCTCACCGGGGGCTGCGCGGTACTGTTTCCCGCCCGTCCTGAAAACTACGTAAGCCATAGATTTGATTGTCCCTTAGAACAAACTTTGTAGACGAATTTCCCTGCAAAGTCAACGCGCGCCCGGACCTCTTGACACAGGCACGATTTTTCGGATATTTAAATCGTAGAGCGATTGTATCGTATAACGATGCATAATACCCAAAATCAGATTGAAGAAGGGCCGAATTACCGCGCGATGGCGGAATTGCGCTACGAGGTCCGCCGATTTTTGCGCTTCAGCGAGAACGCCGCGCGGGAAGCAGGGCTCGAGCCTCAGCAACACCAACTGCTCCTCGCGCTCAAAGGCCTGCCGGCGGGGATGAGGCCCACGATTACCGTTCTGGCGGAGCGTTTGCAGATTCAGCATCACAGCGCGGTGGAGTTGATCGACAGGCTGGCAAGCAGGCGTTTGATTCGGCGCTACCGCAGCCGGACGGACCGGCGGCAAGTCTACGTCCGGCTGACGCAGAGCGGCGAGGAGGTGCTGAAAAAACTTACCTTGCATCACTTGCAAGAACTCAAATCCAGAGGGCCGGCTTTGGTTCAAGTCCTCAACGGCCTGATTGCAATTGCCAATAAATCCGTTCTGCCGAGCGAATCGACCCGCGGTGAAACCGATACGACCCCGCGCCCCTCGATGACGGATAGAAAGAAAGCAAGAAGCTAACTCCCTGGAGACGATATATGGCTGAAACACAAGAAGATATCCTGTTGGACGTGAGAGTCGCCGAGGCTTCCTGGCTCTACAAGTTCTATCTCAACAACGAGAAGAAGATTTTAGGAGTCACGTCGGTCTCCATTTTCCTGCTCGTCTGGGAATTCATGGGCGGACCGATAAGCGTCAACAACCCGATTCCGTTCCTGCGCGTCAACCCGATGTTCATGAGCGCGCCGTCGCTGATCTGGAAGGCCGCGGTGGATCTCGTCTCCTCCGGAGAGATCTGGAACGATCTCCGGGTGAGCGGCATCGAACTTTTCTGGGGCTATTTCCTTTCGGCTGTTGTTGCTGTCCCCTTCGGCATCATGGTCGGCTGGTACAAGAAGGCGAGCCACATCTTCGACCCCTTTATCAATGCGATGAACGCGACCCCCCGCGTGGCGCTTCTGCCATTGGTTATCATCTGGTTGGGAATCGGAATACTCTCAAAGGTTGGTATTATCTTTCTTGGCGCAGTCTTCCCTATATTGATCAATACGCGCGACGGGGTGAAGACCACGCCTCTGAATCTTCTCAATGCCGCCAGGAGCTTTGGCGCTTCGGAGCGGCTGATCTTTAAGAACGTCGTGCTCCCTTCGACTATCCCTTTCATCCTTACTGGTTTGAGGCTGGGGCTTGGGAGGGCTATTGTGGGTGTTATGGTTGGCGAGCTTTATGCCGCCACGGCCGGAATTGGATTTATGATCACGGTCGCCGGGGCGACCTTCCAAACCGATAAGGTCTTTGTCGGCATCCTAGTTTTTGCGCTGACCGGGTTGATCGGCATGGAAGTCCTGACCCGCGTCGAGAAGCGTTTCGACAAGTGGCGCCCCAAGGTAGGAGCGGCGGAGTAACTCACTCGCGCCACCCGCGAC
>JBGQBP010000270.1:0-5147 GCA_041494945.1 Binatia bacterium
CTCGCTTTTTCCACAAAACTGAAATCCACCGCTTGAGCCACGGTTACCGGCTTGGAGATCTTCGCGCTCTCCCGCGCGAGGTCGATGAGCACCTGCACCGATTCCGGCTTAACGGTGGCGTCTTTCGTCAGGACTCGATTGACTTGCCGCGCCATTTCCCCGGCCATCTTGCGATCGTTGACCTTCCACTGCTTCATCAAAATGTTCGTGACCGCTTCCTGGTTGGCTTTGTCCCACACAAATTGCAGGCCGCGGAGCGTCGCCCGCACCATGCGATAAACCTCGTCGGGGTTTTCCCGAATCTTCTTTTCGGAGGTCCCGAAACCGTTCTGCGGAAATTCCACGATGTCCCCGGCGAAGTTCAGCTCGTTGTAGCCTTTTTCCACGGCGATGATGTTTTCAGGAACGGACAAAAACGACGCGTCGACCACGTTGGTTTCGAGCACCGCGAACCGGCTCGCCGCCGAGCCGCCCATCGGCAGCAGCGAAACGTCTCGTCCCGGCTCGAGGCCGTAGTGTCTCAGAACTTTTTCGGCGATAAGCGTGGCTGAGCCTCCGGGAGAGCTTCCAGCGATCTTTTTTCCTCTTAATTGTTTCGGATCTTTGATTTCTTTTTTGCTTACGAGAAACAGCAAAGGCTTCGAAACCGTAAAGAGCAAAACCTTCATCGGCTGCCCGTGTACGGCGGCGCCGATCGTCCCCGTCACCGCGCCGTTGTAGTCGAGGTCGCCGTTCAGCACCGCGGTGCTGGCCAGATTCGCCGGCATGAAAATAATTTCCAGGTCGAGACCTTCGTCCCGAAAAAAACCTCGGTGCAGCGCCGCATAGATCGCCAGGAAAGAGACGTTGGTCGAGGAACTTCCCATGCGGACTCTTTTGAGCGCCTGTGCCTGAACATCGGCCGAGAAACAAAAGACCATGGCCAGCAAACTTCCCAGCGAAAACTTGAGTCTGCGATTCATCATTCCTCCTCTGACTCCCGAATAGAGGCGTCGTTCCGCTTCATCCCTCTCTCCATCATCTCAATCCGCCGCCGCCCATAACACCCGGTCCGCCGGAAGTTGAATGGGCAACTCCTGCCAATTCTCCCCTCGATCTCGACTCACGATAAGTTTTCCCGCTCCGCCCGTGCCGGAGGCATGTCCGCGT
Organism: Binatia bacterium; assembly: GCA_041494945.1. Classification (GTDB taxonomy): domain Bacteria; phylum Desulfobacterota; class Binatia; order UBA9968; family UBA9968; genus JAJPJQ01. The sequence continues at coordinate 1,150 of JBGQBP010000270.1, forward strand.
GCCACGGCGCCGAGGCCGGCAAATATAGAGTTGGAATCGTGGGGATGGTGCACCAGCGCCCAGACCATGGGATCCAGATTATCAGGCAAGCCGTGGCCTATGCGCTGCCACGACTTGGCGCCGTCCTCGCTCTTGAAGAGAACGGCACGCGCGCCTCGGCTCTCCCGCCTCCAGACGCCGGGCGATCCTTCGGCGGTTGCAATCAGCATTGCCGGTTTTTCTCCCGCGCGCTCGGGCTGCAGAAAAAGAAAATCGTGGAAGTAATCCCGGGTGAAGCCGTTCTCGGCGCGGGCCCAGCCCGTGGCCGGCTCTTCGCTGGTGAAAAAGCCGCGCGCGCTCGCGACGAAATACTTGTCGAAGCGGCCGGGCAGATTCGAGATGACGTGAATGTCGAGGTAGTCGATGCCCTTGCTCACGTCTTCCCAGGTTGCGCCGCGGTCGAAGCTGCGCACGATGCCGCCGTGCTCGATGCAAAGATAAATAATCCGCGGATCGTCCGGATGGACGAAGATGTTGCGCACGTGCCCCTGGTGCGGCGGCTGCGGAAACCACCAGTTCTTGCGCGCATCTTCCGGAACGTTTTTCAGCGCAGTCAATTCTTCCCAGTTGTCGCCGCAATTCTCGCTACGATAGAGCGCCACCGGCTCGACGCCGGCATAAATCACGTCATCGGATGTCGGATCGACTGCGACCGAGCGGATGTCGCCGTCTAATATTTTTTTCCATGTGCGCCCGCCGTCTTCGGACCGGTAAAGTCCGTTGTGCGTCACGCCTACATAAACGCGCTCCGGATGATCGTGGCAGCCGTGGATCGAATCGATGATCCCGTCCTCGAAGCCGCGGCTGACTTCTTCCCAACCGCCGTTCTTCGACCGCCACACGATCAGTCCATGCTGCGTGCCGGCGTAAAGCCGAACGCCTTCGCTCATAAATTTGCTTCTTATAGTCCTGACAGCGAGTCTTTACGCCGCGAGTCTTCGGGCCGCGGCCATGCCCTTCGGGATCTCAAATGGCAAATCTCAAATCGCAAATCTGAGATCTGAAATCTGCGATATGCAATTCCGAGCGTAGCGAGGATTTGGCCCTCTTTCTCGCGCCCTTCGGTCTCGCTGGAAAGCCGCCGCCCGTTAGAAGAGCCCGCGCGTCCGACACTGGAGGTGGAAATATGCACGGACCCATTGCGCGGGCTCGGAGAGCGGGTGGCGGCTTTCCAGCGCGAATGCTGATCAAAAAAAATTAACATGCTATGGAAACAGTTCGCTCTTTCCAGTTCCCGGTTGCCGATCCCAGCGCTTCTCCAACTGTGAAAAATAGTCCCAGGCGCGTTGCGCCCGCCGCTCCAGCGCGATTTCCGCGCCGAAAGCGCGGCTCTCCTTCGGACTGATGAAGCCCAGACTCCCCAGGCTGGATGCCTGGAGGCTCTTCTTGGAGTCATCTTCCAACACCAGCGCGGTGTAGAGAATTTCCTCGAGCGTTTTTCCCGCGACGACGATGCCGTGGCCGCGCAGCAGGGCGGCGCGGTTTTTGCCGATGACTTTTGCCAGGCGCCGTCCGCGCTCCGGCGTGGTGACGAGATGGGCTTCACGATAGAGCGGCACGCCCGCGCTGAATATCGCCCCTTGCAGCGTGACCGGCCGAAACTTGCGCTTGGCGATGGCGAAGAGCGTCGCGTACGGCGTGTGCAGGTGGGCGACAGCCAGTGCGTCGGCGCGCGCAGCATGCAGCGCCGTATGGATCGGCCACTCCACCGGCGGGCGTCCGCGGCCGTCGAGCGGCCGGCCGTCCAGATCCGCCGGAACCATTTTTTCCGCGCGGAAGTTCGCCTTGTCCGAGCCCATCGCGGGCGTGAGCAGGACTATCTTGGTCGCGGGGTCGTACACGCTCACGTGGCCGAAGAGTCCCAGCATTCCTTGCATCGCGAAGATGCGTCCGACGGTGGCAAGCTTTTCTCGCGCTGCGCTCTCTCCGCTCATTTCACTTTTCTCCTTGTGTTTTCACAACTCAATCCAGCTGCGCCCATTCCTTGAACTCTTCGAGCCCCAGCCGGGCGAGCGTGTCAATGAAGGGCCGCCCGGTTCTCTCGTGCCTGCCGGAGAGTCGATAGTACTCGTAGACCATGCCGGGAATCCATTTGCCGATTGTGAAGCCTTTGAATTCTCCGTCCGGGATCGGCTCTAAAAATCTCGGGCCCACCTGCTGCCAGTCGTGGTCGGCGACCCAGCCGCGCTGCGTGCCGAACACGCTTTGCAGGATCATGCTGCGATGGCCGGCGAGGAGCGCCTCGTCGAGATCGAAATTCCACCCGGTCGTCGCGCTCAAGCAGTCGGCGACGCTCTTGAGGCCGTCGGGCTTCATGTGCATTTGCGCGAACCAGCAGCCGCCGGTGAGGCCGCAGAATTGCCGGTATTGTTCCGACAACACCTGCGACCACGGCCAGCCGTCCGGGTCGTCGCGGTCGAGCGGGCCCCATTTCTCGCGATACACGAGATCGGGCGGAGGCTTGGCCGATGCGCCGCCCTGCGGCTTCATGCCGCCGGAGGCGACGATCTCGCGCAGCATCTGGCCGAAGTGCGGACGCCAGTCATGCAGCGCCGGCGTTCCTTTTTTCGTGTGCACGACCCATTTGGGCGCGTCGCCGCCGATTGCCTCCGCCACTTGCGTCGGGCCTTCGGCCAATAAATTTCCCCAGCGGCCTTCGCGGCGTGCCGTCATCTCGAGTAGACGGTCTATCGTCTCGACGTTTCCCCATTCGAAGCGGAGCCCGTCGGTTTGATCGGGGCCGAGCAAGCCTTTTTCCCACGCCTCGAAGGCAACCGCGGCGCCGCAGGAGAAATGGCTGCACTCGATTCCGAGATCGTTGATCTTCTCCGCAAGATAGAGCGCTTCGTTGCCTTTGACGCCCAGGTTGAAAAACGTGTCGAGCCATTCGCTGCCGGCGTTGAAGTGCCCCACCATTCCCTTGCGCGGACCCTCTTTGATCTCCACGTCCCACGGGCAGAGCCGTTGGCACTGGAAGCAGGGTCTCAGCGTTACGCGATCCTGCTCGAAGCCGCGCGCATGATCCGCGATCAACGAGCTGCGGTAGTTCAAGTTCGGCAGCGCGCGCAGGTCCAAAGCATGCCCGGCAGTCTTTTTCTCCTCTGCGGTGCGTTGGACCAGCGTGTTCCGCCATCTGAGGCCCGCTTCGATCAGACGCGCTTTGTCATGGAGCCGCGGTCGCGCCGTGCCGTAAACGACGATCGCTTTGAGTTTTTTCGCGCCGAAAATCGCGCCGCCACTGTGGGCGGCGTTGTGATTGTAATCGTTGACCAGCATCGCCGCGCGCACGAGATTCTCTCCCGCGGGGCCGATGCACATCACCTTCGCGTCTGCAATTCCAACTTCCTGCCTTAGCAGATCCTCCGTTTCCCTCGCCCCTTTTCCCCACACTTTGCTCGCATCGCGCAGCTCGGCCTTTCCTTCGTGAATGAACAAGTAGGAGGGCCTTGCGGCAGCTCCCTCGATAATGATTCCATCGTATCCTGCGGCCTTGAGATAGACCGGCCAAAACCCGCTCGACGCGCCGCGCCCGAGTGTATACCCCGTCAAAGGGCTGAGATAGACCGCGGTGACCTTGGTTCCGCCGGGAGTCAGTCCCGTGCCGGTGATCGGGCCGGTCATCATGACGACTTTGTTTTCCACGCCGAGCGGCGTCGCGTTCAGCGGCAATTCCTTGAGTAGAATGTAAAGCGCCAGCGCCTGCCCGCCGATGAATTTTTTCAGCACGGGCTCCTCGGGTAGATTTTCATCGCGCATCGATCCGGTGGTTAGATCGACGCGCAAGATGCGCCCCATGTAGCCGCCGGGGAGGCGCGTCACGCGCTGCTGGGGAAAAAGCTCCGCTTCGTTAGCCATGGAAATCTTAAACCGCGCTCCGCCGCGGCCAGTAGCGGTAGATCAGCCGCTTTGGGTGAATGATAGCGAGATAGAGCGCGCGCAACTTTCCCGCTACGCCGCAG
>JBGQBP010000271.1:0-5131 GCA_041494945.1 Binatia bacterium
CGGCTTTCTAGCAGAAGAAGAGGTCCTCAACCGGCAGAGAGTCAAAGGGATCCTCGCCAACAAAGAATATTCATTTTACCAAGAAAAGGTCTCGCTGCTGGGCATCGAAGGCGATACTATGATTCTGAAGATCTCCTTCTTATTGAAGTACAAAGAGAAAATGATCTTTATCGAGGAGAAGGATCGCATCGTGCTTCCCTATACGGACTTCAAAGTTGAGGACTGGGGCGACGGCATTCGCAAGATCGCGGACATCGAATAATTGGCATTTTGCACGGATGAAAAAAACCGGAGGTGCGTCATGCAGCTTGTCACGGTCAAGATCGAGAAGCCCGACGACATCAACTTTATTCTCGGCCAGAGCCACTTCATCAAGACCGTCGAGGACATCCACGAGGCGCTGGTCCAGACCGTCCCTGGAATCAAATTCGGTCTCGCCTTCTGCGAGTCCTCCGGCGAAAGGCTGGTTCGCTGGACGGGAACGGACGATTCGATGATCGAAATCGCGCAGCGGAACGCGCTCGTCCTGTCAGCCGGCCATAGCTTCATCCTTTTCCTCGCGCCGGGTTTCTTTCCGCTCAACGTGCTGAACGCAATCAAAATGCTGCCTGAAGTGTGCAATATCTTTTGCGCCACAGCCAATCCGGTCGAAGTCGTCGTCGCCGAAACGGAACAAGGACGCGGCATTCTCGGCGTCATCGACGGGGGGAAGAGCAAAGGAATCGAGGGCGCCGAGGGAATTCGATGGCGCAAAGAGTTTCTGCGCAAGATCGGCTATAAATTGTGACTCAAAGGAAGCCCAACCAGCAATTCAACCCAAGAGGTGCAGAATGGCAAAACCCATGACTAGGCCCGCAATGCGCATGAGCGTGATGGACGCGATCTACGAGCGGCGTTCCGTGCGATCCTACGTGCCCGAGCGACTCGATCGCGACACCATTCGCGCCCTGCTCGCGGCTGCCGTCCGGGCTCCTACAGCGGTACATGAGGAGCCGTGGGCGTTTGCGGTCGTTCAGGATGCCGGCGCGCTGAAGCGCCTCTCGGATCGCGCAAAGCCGCTTTTCTTAGAGGAAGTGCACCGCGCCCACCTCGACCGGGGAGGCCACGCTCTCGATATCTTTGCCAGCCCGGAATTCAACATCTTCTACAACGCCGGCACGCTCATCGTCATCTGTGCGAGGCCCATGGGGCCGTTCATCATCGCGGATTGCTGGCTGGCCGCGGAGAATCTGATGCTCGCCGCGTGTTCTATGGGACTCGGCACTTGCGTTATCGGTTCCGCAGTCCCGGCCTTAAACACGACTGAGATAAAGTCCGAGCTTGGGATCCCGGCGGCGTTAACCGCCATCGCCCCGATCATCGTGGGAGTGCCGAGCGGCGAGACGCCTCGCACGGCCCGCAAGGAGCCCGAGGTTCTTTACTGGAGGTGACGACGACGGCGTGTCAATCACGTTACTCCACTCCTTACTGCAAGTTCTCTATTTTTTTCTGCCGGCATACGTCGCGAACATGAGCCCGGTTTTGGTCCGCCGTCGGTTTAACGCCCTGGCGATTCCAATCGACGGCGGCCGAACGCTCTGGGGCAAGCGTATACTCGGCGATCACAAAACCTGGCGCGGACTGCTCGCCGGCATTGTCGCGGGCGCGCTCACATTCGAGTTGCAGAGGTTTGCGTATGAAGCTGAATTCGCGCGGCGCCTGGCGTTGGTCGATTACTCGGCCCACCCGCTACTCCCGGGTCTGTTGATGGGTCTCGGCGCCGGCGTGGGCGATGCGGTCAAGTCGTTTTTTAAGCGCCGCATCGATATCGAGCCGGGAGCCAGCTGGCCGGTTTTTGATCAACTGGATTTTTTCCTCGGCGCCTACCTGTTCGTTTCGCTCGTCTACGCTCCGCCGCTCCTGCCGGCGCTCGCGTGCCTGCCGATCGTTTTGCTAGGCAACATCGGACTAAGCGCGGTCGGATACTGGTTGGGGTTTAAAGAAACTTGGATTTAATGAAAGCTTAGGGTGCTGATAACGGTTGCGGTCCTGACGAACGTCCAATTTTTTTACCACGAGCGCACCCGTCCGACATCCACATGCACGAAGTCCGACTTCGGATAGTAACCGACGCCGCCGCCTTTCAGGGCGATCGCCGCCCGGCGTAATACGGGGAGAGCTCTCCCGGGAGCTCGAATATCGATCGCCTGGCCGAGAAGGTGGAGGCTGTTCTCGGCGACGCCGGAGCTTTGCGCGTGGAGCAGGGCGTTGGTTTCTGCCGAGCGATAACCTGAAATGACGTGGAAGGGTTGCGAGATTTCCAATTCGCTTCGAAGCGCGAACAGGAGATCCAAAAGCCGCGCGTCGATGTCCTTGATTTCGTCGGTTCGATGGTCGCGTAAAATGTGATTGATAGCCCCGAGAGACTCGGCGATGTACTCCCCTTCGCTCCAGTAAACGGTTTTCAGTCCCTCTCCGGTATGCGTGTTGTACAAAGCGAGAGATCTTTCGGCGCTTAGGAGGCCGACGGGCCGGGCGAAGACTCTTTGCGGCAAAATCGCCGCGCATGCGGCGATGCTTCCCAACGCGAGAAATCTCCGGCGGTTGATGATGAATTCGTCATCCTGTCGGCCGGAAAAGCTGAGATGGGATTTGTTTTGATTCAAGGCAATTGGCGCAGCGGCGCTCTTTGAGCGACCTCGCGCGCTACTCCTTCTTGTCTGGCTATTATCGCTTTCGCCGATTCCCAGTCAAGAAGAGAGTCGAGACCCTCTTGTCTCGCAATAGCGGCCAGGCTTTCCAGCGGATTCGGTTCTTTGCGGTAGACGTCGCGATGGACCTCCAAAAAGATTTGCTCCCCTACGCGCGCGACCATGAGCCTTTGATAGACTATCAGGCCGGGCGTGCCGGTCGCTACGGCGGCGAAGAGCGCCGCCATATCGTCGGGGTGGAGGCGGATGCAACCGTGAGTGCGGAATTGGTAGATGCTGCTGGGCGCGATGGTCCCGTGGATGCCGTAGCCGGGGATGCTGAGACCCATCCAGTGCTTGCCCAGCGGGTTTTGCGGGCACGCAAGCACTCGAGTCCTGACGACTTGTCCCTCGCGGCGCATCTCCTCCTGAATCGAGAGCGGCACGTCCCAGACGGGATTTTCTTCTTTGGTGAGAATTTTGAAACGACCTGTCGGCGTTTGCCAGTCGGGACGGCCGAGACCGACCGGATAGTACGCCACCGGCTCGCCCGCGGTGAAATAAAAAAGCATCCGCTGCGGCAAGTTGATGAGAATGCCGTCCTCCAGAGCTTGGGGCACGATGTGGCGATTGTCGATCCGGAGCACCTGACCGAGCTTGAGGCGCGCGGTAGGACCGAGGTTGTTCGCGCGCGCCAGCACCGGCACGTCCATGCCAAAGCGAGCGCCGATGCTCGTGAGAGAATCGCCGCTTTGCGCGCTATATTGAAATTGACCGCCTACGACTCGATTCGCAAGCGCGGGCCGCTCCTCAACGCCGGCGGCAAAGTTGAAGCTGGGAGAAACGGACAGGGAAAGCCATACAAAGACGGCGAAATAGATCATGCTCCATCAATAGAGCGGTACGGATGGCGGCCGCCCGGATTTGATACGGGGCGCCGCGCGATCCGGGATCGTCTTGGCGAGACTCGCCGCGTAGTCCATGGCGCGCAGATCCTTATAAGCGGCATGGTCGCGGAAAAATACGTTGAAGGTGTGAAAATCTCTTCCCGCTGCGCCCAGGATCAGCACCCGGTTCGGCGCCATGACCGGCTCACACGTGGACTCCGACTACGGTAAAGCCTCGCCGTTTTAGGATCTCGGCAAGGCGGTTGGGATCGGTGGACCGCAGACGGAGATAAAAGATCGACTCTCCATCCCATTTCTCCCGATGCGTTCCGAGACCTAAAATCTCAGCTCCTTGCTCTTGCAGGACTTTCGACGCGTCTGTGAGATTGACCTCCTTACCGCCCGTGAGAAAATCGATCCTCGCAGTTCCTTCCTCCGAAGCCCCCATAACGTCCAAAAATGTCTGGAGTAGATCGCTCGTGGTAATGACGCCGACCAGTTTATTCTCCTCGACCACGGGCAGGCCTCCGATCTTATGCTTGAGCATCAGTTGGGCCGCTTTCTCAATGGTATCGTTGGGTGAGACCGTTACCAGAATCTCCGTCATCACGGCATTTACTTTGACCTTCTCCAAGAGACCCGTACATCGACGCAGGTCGCGATCGGTCACAATGCCGATCAACCGTCCGTCCAAAACCACAGGGAGGCGGCGAAAATCCCCGCTCCTCATCTTCTCCTGGGCCGACGAAAGGGAATCAACCGGTCCGATCACCGTCGGATTCCGGGTCATGTGTTTGCCGACTATCATGGACGGCTCCTTTCAAAGGTTTCCCGGCTTTCTAAATAGCGGGACTGTCAAGCCGCGGCCTGCGTACGGCCCTCTTCTTCTTTGGGACGCACTGTGAGAACCGGGCAAGTCGCGAGCCTGACGACTTTTTCAGCCACGCTGCCGATGAGCGCGTGGACAAATCCGGTTCTCCCGTGGGTGGATATGATGATCATGTCCACATTTTCCAACGCCGCCTTTTCGACAATTTTGTGATAGGGAGTTCCGACCTCCACTTCCGGGCGGATCTTTACTTTGGCAACGAGCTCGGAAAAGTTTTTCCGCAGGAACTCGGCCAGGTGTCTTCGATGCTCCTCGACAAGCTCTTCAACTGCTAAAGGCCGCTCGGCCGCATAACCAACATCAAGCTCGTAATACGGCCCAGCTTCCCGGTATCCCACGACGTGGTAGACGATCACCTCCGTGTCCGTGGATGCGGCATGCTCCAGGGCATAACGCACGCCGGCGCGTGAAAGCGCGGAGAGATCCGTTGGCGCAAGAATCTTTTTCACCTTGTTCATGGCCGCTCCTTTCGCTGGGCTACCGTAAGACTTGAGGAGCAAAAGCTATGCCCCGACGAACAACCAAATTGCCTGCCGGAGAGGGGAATGATTCGATTTGAGACGCAATGATTTTTCAGTCTTGCGATTTGGGCGGCTTGTTATTCTCACTCGTGCGAAACCAGGTTGGCTTGCGAGTCGCAAAATAACAGTTTCCCTTTAGCGGCTTAGTGGCATGAAACGTGCCTA
>JBGQBP010000272.1:0-5125 GCA_041494945.1 Binatia bacterium
CCGCTCCGCCAACGTCGCCATCAACTCCCGCTCGCTCCGCACATTGTAGAGCACCAAAAGCAGCATCAGCTTTAGGATCATCGGCGGCGGCACGGACACATTGCCGTTATATCCGTAGCTCTCTTTGACCTCTGTATAGACAAAGTCGAAGTCCACCAGCCGCGCCACCTTACGCAGCACGTGGTCGCTCCGCACTCTGTTGTCCAAATTGATTCCGGTGTAGAACAGTGAAGCTTGCGGCGGACTTTCTCGACCCATCATTGTTTTTTGCTCCTTACCGCGATTCGATCAAGAGCATTATACCGATGGGCTTTACTTACTGCACGAAAAATCTCGATTTGGGCAACAGCCCGTTTAACTTTGCTCTTCGTTGACACTCTTGATCAATCGGCTGATCGTCGAGTAGTGCAACTTCAGATGGCGGGCGACTTCTATCTGGCTGTACCCGTGCTCGTTTACCGCCTTCGAAATCAATCGATCCCGTATCGCTTTCCCTTTCCCGGCCTTATCAAACAACTTCTTTAAGCTTGCTCGCCCGATAAGTCTTTGCCCCTTCGGTATCTCCCGTACCGTCTCCTTGCCCGTAACATGCCCCCGCAGCGCGTCGGCGAATCCTTCTAATCCCAGAAGGCTCTGCGCCTCCAAATTCTCCCAGATCGTAGCGCCGGCGATCCCCTCCCCCACATACTCCCGGTATTTCTCCTGGGCCGGGCCTCGCCTCTGTCCAAAATGGCTGAGTATCTCCTCGACCTTGAGACAGCGGGGGACCGCGGCTAGTCCGCCAGTTGCGCGATAGCTGCTCCAGGCCCACTCTCTCGGTTGTTTGACTGCTTTGGCCCTTATCGGGTTGAGCACCACGTAGCGGCAGACTTCCAGATAATGGCTCTCTTTCTGAACCAAGATCCCCTTAAACCGCCCCTGAAATAGATGCCCCACACGATGGTGGCGTCGATTGAACGCTTGAGTGTAGACACCGTTTAGCTGCCGCATCCCCTTGGATAAGTTCCCATCCGGTGTTTCGATCACTAGATGATAGTGGTTGCCCATCAAACAGTAGGCGTGACAGAGCCAGTGGAATCGCTCGCTCACTTGCCAAAGCGTAGTCAAAAACAGCTCCCGGTCACCGTCGTCCTTGAAGATTGGCTTTCGCTCGTTGCCCCGAGAGGTGACGTGATAAAGCGCTCCATCGTATTCAATCCTTAATGGTCGAGCCATAGCAATCGAAACTAGGACAAGAAAAAACGATTGTCAAGAGTAAAGACCTGACCCCATAAATTGGTTGATTCATCTCCGGCGACGCTTTTCAGGACTTCGATAGCGTCACTTCGAACGCGCCGGTGGCGAACCGCACAATCCTGAGCGCGGCGAGAAATCGCCAGACTGCGATCATCGGCAAAAACATCCAGTATTTCCGCGCCACCATCGACAGGACGCGGTCCCGCTCGCCTGAGTCGGTGAGGAAGCGCGTCTCGCCTTCAAATTTCTCGCCGCCGACGGATAACCTGACGCGCGGCGTTTTCTTCACGTTGTGCACCCACTGCCGATTCACGTTGCCCGTCGTAAGGTAGATCTTGTCGCCGACGGCGATGAACCAGATCGTTACCTCATACGGCTTCCCCGACTTGCGGCCGTAGTGCGTGAGCTTTAGGGTTTGCTTTCCCGCCACTCGCTTCAGTCTCTCGGCTATTGGCGATTTAATCGGCGGCGGCGTCATTCTTATTTCTTTAGCTCCTGACTCAACCGCCGCAGCAGCTCGTTGAACTGGCGCTGCATGGCGATCATTTGCTCCCGCATGTTGAGCGCAACCTCGGCCCCTTCGAGATTGACTCCCATCTCTTCGATGAGCAGATGCGCGACGCGGATGCGGTCCAGCAGCTCCGGAGGATAGAGCTTCTCGCTGTCGCGCACGACCGGAGCAATGAGACTTTCCTGCTCCAACCGGAGGAGGAAATTTTCATCGACGCCGCAGATCTCGATGACTTCGGTGATGCGAAGATATCTGCTTGCCATAGCAGGGTCTCGTCCTAGAGGCGCAAGTCCTTGCGCACGTCTCCGGTGTACGCCTGATCGATTTTCTCGACGGCTTCGCTGGCGACGCCCTCTTTCGGAACCTGGACCATCAAGCGCAAATACAAATCTCCCGCCGGCGATTTTCCGTGCGCGGGCACTCCCTTGCCTTTGACGCGGAGATGTTGTCCGCTCTGTGCCCCCGGCGGGATTTTGACTTTTACTGGACCGGTGGGCGTCGGCACTTCGACCGTCGCGCCACGGATGGCTTCGCCGATGGTGATCGGGAGATCCATGGTGAGATCCCTGCCTTCACGCGTGAGTAGTGGGTGCGGCCGAATTCGCGGCGTGATGTAGAGATCGCCCGGCGGCCCGCCACGAACGCCGGCTCCACCTTTTCCCGGAATCCGGATGCGTCTCCCGGTCGCCGCTCCCGGCGGTATGTTTACGCGAATCGTTTCCGGCTGCATGGCCCCCGTGCCATCGGGGCGCTGCAGCGACAGTGCCGTTTGAAAGCCGCGCACCGCGTCGAGAAAATCGATATCCATCGCCGCTTCGATATCCTGTCCCGGCATTGGGCCGGTTCGCGGCTGGGCGCGACCTCTCCCGAACATCCCTCCCAGGTCGCCGAAGATGTTGCCGAGATCGTTCATGTCGAATTCCTGCGCGCTGAAGCCGCCGCCGGCACCGGCGCGCGCGCCCCCGCCTGCCCATCCGCCCGTGCGGGAAGCTTGCTCCTGCCACTGGTTGTAGGTTCGAGCTTTTTCTGCGTCGAATCCCGAGGCCAGGCCGGCCTCGCCGAACTCGTCGTAGAGCTTGCGCTTCTTGGGATCGCTCAGAACGTCGTGCGCGCCGGAAATTTCCTTGAACTTGGCTTCGGCCTCTTTGTTTCCCGGGTTGATGTCGGGATGGTACTTGCGCGCGAGCTTCCGATAGACCTTGCGGATCTCGTCCTGAGACGCGCCGCGGTTCACTCCCAAGATCTTGTATAAGTCGCGTTCGGCCATGCCTGTAAAGATAATGCTAAACGGGCGAGTTGCAAGGGAAAAGATTAGGTTCGATCTAATTGTTTCTTTTGGGCAAGAGGAGAGCCATGAGCGCGACGCTGATAAAAGAGAGTATGCCCAACATCCAGAAGATGTTGGCGATGGTCGTGGCGACGAGCAGCAGGCCGACGACCGTGGTGGAAAGGGTCTTGGAGACCTGTTGGATCAGGCGGTCGAAGGAGATGATGCCGCCGCGCAGCTCGGCGGGCGCGTTTTGCGTGAGCAGGCTCTTCTGCATCGGCGAGATCACCCCGTTGGCAACGCCGTAGAAAAAGAGCGCGCCGCCGACGAGCCAGAGTCCGGGCAAAAACGGCACGGCGACCAGGGCAAGCCCGCTGATGAGAAACGCGACGAAGAGTAGTTTGGCTTTGTCGCGTCCCGTTGCGATCCGTCCGGCCTGGCTCGCGGTCAGCATGGCGCCGGCCGAGAAAAACACGTAGAGAAAGCCCGCGGTGGCCGTCGACACGCCGTGCGTGCGCACGATGAAAAGCGGAAAGTAGGTGAGAAATCCGTAGTCTAGGAAGAATCTCAGGAAGCCGCCGCAAAATGCGACCATCAGGCGCGGATGGCGCGTGAGCCGCAGCATATCTTTCAAATACTTCGAGTTGTCGTCGTGATGCGTTCCTTTTGTTTCGGGCATCCAGAGGAGGCAGCAGACTCCCATCGGAACGGCGAAGAAATAAAGCAGGAACGGCCAGAACCAGGCGATTGCCGCCAGCAGCCCGCCGAGCGGCGGCAGAATGAGATAGCCGATCCGGTCAACGAATACTTTGAGGCCCTGCCCGCCGATCTCGTAATCGCCTTCGAGCAGGTCCCCGATCAGGACGATCGTGAGCGGCGTCACCGCGCTGAAGCCGATTCCTTGAATCGCGCGAAACGCGAGCAGCCAGCCGAAAGTCGGCGCGAACGCCATCGCAGCGCCGCTCAGGCCGAAAAGAATGAGGCCCCAGGCGAGCAAATGGCGCCGCCCGTAAAGATCCGCGATGATCCCGAAGATCGGCGACAAGACGATCGCGGGTCCGGTGTAGACCGTCATGATCATGGCCAAAGCGGAGTCGCTGATCCCGAAGGGCCGGATGAGAGCGGGGAGCGCCGGCTGGATGAAGTTGAATCCCATCATCAGCGCGAGGCTCGAGCCGTAGACGAGCGCGAGCGCCTTGCGCTTTTCCGGCGCCATCTCGCCCAGGCCGAAGAACGTGGAAACAGAAGGCGCGCGCATGGATGCAACTTAGACGAGCCGAAATTTGGAGTCAATTGACTGTCGAGGACTTCTTTGACTGAGGTGGTGATCCGTAGTAAGGAAGCCTCGACTCGAAAGAGGCCGACTCGATGATTCTGTTGCTCGGACCGGAAGACATCAACGGGCTCATCACGATGGCGCGAGTAACAGCTACGTCAATACGACGGCGGACGTGAAGGCCGAGTTGATGTCAGGTCGATAATCTAAAATGAGCGGGTCCCTCTTGACAGCAGGTAACTATTATATAAATAAATCTGGGTGCGAGCGTTCCATCTTGTAAGGAGGAAACATGAATGTAAAAGGAAAACGAGACGAGGGCCGACTTGACCGTCGGACGTTGCTTCTGATGGGCGTGGCGGGTGCCACTGCTCTGGCGTTTGGCAACAGCGGCGAAACTTTGGCAGGCGAGGCAAAGGCGCCGGCGCCGGAGGTGAAAGATGTCGCGATTAAGGAGGGCAAGCCGGTGGATTCGATGATTCCCGGCTTCTCCAAAGTGCGCCTGCGTGAGTTCACGTTTAAGCCTGGAGGAAGGACTAAGGCGACCATGGAGAACCCGATGATCTGCGAATGTTCGCAGGGAACCCTGGAGGTAACCCAGGACGGGAAGAGCTTCACGGCGAAAAAAGGTCATCTCTGGACTTGCAACCAAGGGACGGTGGAAGAAACTGTCAACAAGGGAAAGACCGTTACGGTAATGCGGGTCTTTGACGTGCTGAAAGGATAGACAGACGTAGAAGCGAACAGGAGGCTGTCCGATGGCAAAATATCTGCTGATCGAATCGAGAGATCCTTTCGACAGCTCGGATTCCGAATATTTCGCCGAGCTGGTCCA
>JBGQBP010000273.1:0-5120 GCA_041494945.1 Binatia bacterium
GGAAGGCAGCCAGTTCGTCGTTACTCTAATGAAGCGCCTGGTCCAGGCGTATCCCACAAAAGATCGGAACAACGCTTACGATCTTCTCGTCGGATTTACCGGCGAGCGCGTGACTTTTTATATGGGCGGTCGCGGCATGGTGAATCGGTTCGGCAATTGCCGCGACGGACTCGCGAATTATGTCGTCAGCGCTGTGACCGCTCCCTACCGCTACACCGGCGCAACAAAAGAACCTACCTTGGACGTCGTCGCTTTGATCCACGAGTTCGGCCACGTCTTCGGCGCCGAGCACGTCAAGGACACGAACTCGATTATGAACGAAGACTTCGACTACCGTTCCGACTTCGACGCCAAGAGCCGCGGGATCGTCGCGAAGAATAAATTCTGCGCCTTCGGAAAGTAAAATGTTGAATTTTAAATGTTGAGTCTTGAATTCAAAATTCAAAATTAAGAATTCAAAATTAAAATGCTCGGCAACATACGCATTGTGCTTGTAGCTCCGAAAGGCTCCGGCAACATCGGTTCGGTCGCGCGCGCGATGAAAAATATGGGCGTCGGCGATCTGGCGATCGTCGGGCGCGGCCGGACGGAAAGTTTTTGGGCGAGGGCGATGGCGGCGCACGCCAAAGATATTCTCAAAGGCGCGCGGCGTTTCGCCACGGTGCGCGAGGCCGTCGAGGACTGCCGTCTGGTCGTCGGGACGACCTGCCGCGGCGGTCTTTACCGCGATCACAGCCGCTCGCCGCGGACGACGGCGCCGGAGATCGTCGCCGCGTCCCGCGCGGGAAAATGCGCGCTGGTCTTCGGTCCTGAAAACCACGGTCTCGACAACGAGGACCTTAAATGTTGTCAAGTGCTGATTACGATTCCGAGCGACGACGCCTACCCGTCGCTCAATCTGGCGCAGGCGGCGACGATTTGCCTTTACGAAATATTCCTTGCCACCATGGATAATATTCCTGCGGAAGAGATCGAACGCGCTCCGGCGGAAGATGTCGAGCGGCTCTTCGACCGGATGAAAACATCCATGCTCGACATCGGTTATCTCGACCCGCAAAACCCCGAGCACATCCTCTTCGCCTTCCGCCGCATCTTCGGCCGCGCCGGCCTGGAAGAAAAAGACGTGCGCATCCTGACCGGCATGTTCCGCCAGATTCAATGGTACGCCGCCGAAGGCTGGAAGGTGGCGGAAGAGAAAAAGCGGAGGGGCGAGAAGATCAGGTGATGTTTTCAGACCGCGCTGCTTCCCGGGCTAATCGACGCTGGAACCCCCATCTGACACTTAATTCTCTCATTCCGGAACCACAGATTCAGAAAGAAAACTCCTATTCGTTCTACAACACAATTGGTGCCGTGCTGGGTTGACAAGTTCCTTGAAAGCCAGGACAATCCCTGCAACCAATAGAATGGTTCAATGATCTCACTCAGATGGACCAACAAAGATTTCACGATGTATATCTGCAATGTGAGGAACAGTTTAACACCGCCCTTGAACGCCGCGAGTCCCCGAAAGCGTTTTTCGAGGGAGAGTGCGTCGAGAATGCTACGCCGGAGCAAAGGAAGGTGGTATCGGCGTATCTGCTGCGGAACAGTTTCTGGTATGCGCGGGAGATTGGATTCTAGGTCATCAGTGTTTTGTGTCATACAAGACAATCTTGATAATACTGATCTCGTCTTTCGTTCAATGACCATGGCCGTCGACGCGTCGAGCCGATCTCTCGCCTCCCGTACCTTGCCGCTGTTTCCTTAACAACAAATCCTATCTTCCGTTTGCTTGTCTCTGGTAGCGGTTGTAGGAGCGGCAGCAGTTTTCGGTAGATGTCGCGGAGCGCGGTATCGTGCTGCAATAGCGTCTTGTCGATCTCCGCGAGGCGCTTGAGTATCGCATGGTTTGCCGCGATGTGCTCGCGGAGACGAACGAAGGCGCGGATCACGTAAATGCTCATCTGCACCGCGCGCCTACTGCGCAGCACGTTCGCCGCCATCAGCGCGCCGTGCTCTGTAAAGGCAAACGGAAGGTATTTAACATTTTGCCCTCGTTTCAAGATCACAGATTGTGATCTTGAAGCGGCGATCTCCTCGGCTTCGCGGCGCGTCAACCGGAACATAAAATCTTCCGGAAACTTGTCGATGTTCCGTTGGACCGCTTGATTGAGGACGCGCGTCTCGACACCATAAATCCGTGCCAGATCGGAGGCGAGCATGACTCGCTGGGCTCGGACCACGATGATTGCAGTTTCAATGCGCACTGTCGCGCTGTCGGCCATTAACTCCCTCCTGGTGCTTCCCGCAGGCCGTATTCCGTAAAGGCATTGGGTAAAGTAGACGAGAATCTGCGGCTTGTTAGGGGTCACAAACTGTGACCACCTCATTTTTCTCGGCCTTTGTTAGCTGGAACATGAAATCAGCGGGGAAACGATTTTTGTTGCGTCTCACCGACTGGTTTAGAACCTTGGTAGGTACTCCATAAAGCGCCGCCAGATCCGCATCCAGCATCACTTTGAGTCCGCGGATCAATAATATGGACTGTTCGATGCGCTCGCTTGGAATCAAGCTGGTCACAAAATTACCTTAAACAAAATTCCCGGCTAGGAGATCGAGCCAAGTTGGCGGCCATAAGTGCGCCGTGCTCCATGCCTCAAGGATGAATTCGCGGGCTCCTGTGCTTTTGGCAACCGGTCACAATCTGTGACCGGTTGCAGGCGTCCGTTCTCGTTGACCGGCCATAAATTACGGCGATCTTATGCGATATGCGGGTAAAGTGGCAAGCGCCCGTATACAGCCAATAGAGATCCGGCGATCGGGCGCCAACGGCCTGCCATTGTTGACGTGTTGGAGCGCATCTTATAAGTAAACGGCTTGAGAGAACTCTGCGGCGATTGATTTCAGAAAGTAGCGGACACATCATGGAACTGACTCAAGACGAAGTCCTGAAAATATTGGACCTGATCGAAAAGTCGAATTTCGATTATATGCAGCTTGAGGTCGGCGAGCTGAAGCTCACGGTCAGCAAAGGAAATTACGTGCCCGGCGCTGCTGCCGCAACTCCACAGCAAACCGAGACAGCGGCCAAATCGAAGCCTGAAGTCAAAGAGTCCAGGCCCAAAGAAAAAATTCCCGCGCCCAAGGCGAAGAAGACTCAGAAATTCGAAGACGGGCTGTCGATCATCGCGCCGATGGTCGGAACTTTCTACGCGGCGCCGGAGCCGGGCGCCCCGCCGTTCGTCAAGATGGGAACGAAGATCGACGAAGAGACGACCGTCGGCCTCATCGAAATCATGAAAGTCTTCAACGCCGTGCAGTCGCGCGTGCGCGGCGTGATCGCGGAGGTCTGCGTGCAGAACAGCCAGTTCGTCGAGTACGGCCAGACCCTCTTCGTCGTGAGACCGGACGCCGCACCGGCCAAGAAAAAACACAAATGAGCATTTCCCGCGTCTTCGTCGCCAACCGAGGCGAGATCGCGCTCCGCGTTATCAACGCGTGCCGCGCGCTCGGGGTCGAGACCGTCGCCGCTTTCTCGGAAGCCGACAAAGACAGCCTGCCCGTGCGCGCCGCGGACCGCGCCGTCTGCATCGGACCGGCCCGCGCGACCGACAGCTACCTCAACATCGAGAAGATCATCTCCGCCGCGTGGGCCAGCAAAGCCGACGCGCTCCATCCGGGCTATGGCTTTTTGGCCGAGCGGCCGGAGCTCGCCGAAGCGTGCGCGAAGAACGGCATCAAGTTCATCGGCCCTTCAGCGGAAAGCATCCGGCAAATGGGCAACAAGATTGTCGCGCGCGCCCTGGCGAAGAAATTTGGAGTTCCCGTCGGCGCAGGCTCGGAGAAAGTTCACAACCATAAAGAAGCAGCCCAGTGCGCCGAAGAGATCGGCTATCCGGTGCTGATCAAGGCGGCGGCCGGGGGCGGCGGCCGCGGCATGAAGATCGTGAGCGTGCCGCGCGAGTTGCAGCGGTCGGTCGAAACCGCAGCGGCGGAAGCCGGAGCGGCTTTCGGTGATCCGACGCTCTACCTCGAGCGCTACATCGCGAACGCGCGCCACATCGAAGTGCAGATTCTCGGCGACGGCTACGGCAACGTCGTCCACGTCGGCGAGCGCGACTGCTCGCTCCAGCGCCGGCATCAAAAAGTCGTCGAAGAAGCGCCGGCCGCGTCGCTCGCGCCGAAGCTCAGAGAAGAGATTCAAGCCGCCGCGGTTACGATCGCGAAAAAGAGCGGCTACGAGAACGCCGGCACGATCGAATTCATTCTCGATCAGGACGCGGGGCGGTATTATTTTCTCGAGATGAACACGCGCATCCAGGTCGAGCATCCGGTGAGCGAGATGATTTCCGGCATGGATCTCGTGCAGGAGCAGATCCGGATCGCAGGCGGCGCGAAGTTGAGCCGCGCGCAATCCGAGATAAAATTCAGCGGCCACGCGATCGAGTGCCGTATCAACGCCGAGTCGGCGGCGCACGGCTTCCGTCCCTCGCCGGGACTCATCACCGCGTGGCGTCCGCCCGAAGGATCGAACATTCGTCTGGACAGCCACTGCTACGCGGGCTATCGAGTCCCGCCCTATTATGACTCGCTCTTGGCGAAGCTGATCGTGAGCGGACGTAATCGGATCGAAGCCGTGGGCCGCATGCAGGAGGCTCTGGAAAATTTTCACGTCGCCGGCATCGATACGACGATTCCGTTTTTGCGTTTCGTCACGCAGCGTCTGAAGTACGTCAAGGGAGACGTGAACACACGCTGGCTGGAATCGCTGTTGGCAACGTCGCCGTTTCAATCGGTCGAGGTAGCAGCATCCGCAGGCACGTAGGAGTTTCTTAGTAAGGTTTGCAGGCCGATCAAAACGTCCCAGAGGCAAGGCGCGCGAAGGTCCGCGAGCGGAGGCGTACTTATTTCAGTACGTTGACGCGATGCGGGCCAAGCGCAACGCAGCATATGGGCGTTTTCAGCGGCCTGCCAGAAAAAATCATGGAAGAGATCAAGTTTGTCGATACCACGATCCGCGACGGGCATCAGAGTCTGTGGGCGGAGAACATGACGACGGGCATGATGCTGCCGGTCGCCGAGCGGATGGACAACGCCGGCTTTGAGGCGATCGAGCTGATCTCCAGCTCGCACATGAA
>JBGQBP010000274.1:0-5065 GCA_041494945.1 Binatia bacterium
ATGGAAATAAAACCAAGCGGTTCACAGCCCTCCGGCAAAGGGCCGGCCGAAAATTTCACCGGCACTGTGCGCATAGACCCCTTGTTCCAGGCGCCCGGTCCGGCGCGCGTGGTCGGCGCCAGCGTTACGTTCGAGCCGGGCGCGCGGACGGCGTGGCACACGCATCCGCTGGGTCAGAACCTGATCGTGATCTTTTGGCTCCGGAATGCGAAAAAGAGGTCGGGAGTCTTTTCCGTTATTTGATCTTGACTTCGCTTTACGCGAGAAGTTTCTTCACTGCGATTTATTATCGGTCGACTTCAAGACATGGCAGATATTTACCGGTAAAATTTGGACGACGCTTTAACAACTGGGAAGCGATCAGGGCTTGTATGAGTGAATACGTTTCCAGTGGCTCATTCATATATAAGTTGCCAGCGGCCTTTGAGTGCACGCGCCTCAGTCGCAGTTCTTAAGCTTAGACTCCTGACAGCGTCGTGCCATCTCCTGCGCGGTTCCAATCTGCTCGGCTGTCATTTTTGACGCAATTCTATCTCGATTCTCTGTCGCCGTATCTTGAGAATTGCCGGTCGATGCTGTGGCAGCGAGATTAAACCACATATGCGCACGCACGAAGTCCTGCCCCACTCCTCTCCCCTTGGTATACATCACACCCAGATTGACCTGCGCCAATTCGTTTCCCCGCGTTGCCGCGAGGCGATACCACTTCACGGCTTCCTGATAATCCTGCGGCACGCCTTGCCCTTTCTCATACGCCAGACCCAGACTATACTGCGCCGGGGTATTTCCCTGCGCTGCGGCGAGGCGATACCACTTTACAGCCTCCTGATAATCCTGCGGCACGCCTTTCCCCTCTGCGTATATCGAACCCAGCCTCGTCTGCGCCCATTCGTCTTCCCGCGCCGCCGCGATGCGATACCACTTCACGGCTTCCTGATAATCCTGCGGCACGCCTTGCCCTTTCTCATACGCCAGACCCAGACTATACTGCGCCGGGACATTTCCCTGCGCCGCGGCGAGGCGATACCACTTTACAGCTTCCTGATAATCCTGCGGCACGCCTTTCCCCTCTGCATATATCAAACCCAGCCTCCTCTGCGCCCATTGGTGTCCCTGCGCGGCAAGCTGGTGAAAGAGTTTAATCCCCTGAACATAATCGCCGCGCTCGTACGCAGCGCTTGCGTCATCAAAAGGGTTTGCTGCGGCAAAACTACTGGTAGCGAGTAAATAAAAAATGGCGAGCAGCAGGCTGTTGAAAAAGGCCCACCTGCTTCGTTGCGCTCGATCGCCTCGCTTCAACGTATCAGTAAATACGCCTTCGCTCGTCGATTTTTCGCGCGCCTCGCATCTGAACCTTTTTGACCAGCCTGGAATCAGTTGCATCGTCCTACTGGTCCAATTGGAAACACCGCGCGGGAGGATAGCCCGCCTCGAACTCCACTAGTTTCGTGCGCGGGACCGAGGTGTCGCCGCAAACCTTCCGGATTTTTATCAGCTGGACAGGCGTTTTGGAGGCGCTCTTCGACTCGCAGGTGACTTGCACGCAGGAAATCTTCTTCAACCAGGAGCACACTTTCACGTTGCGGCCGAAGGCATCCTCCAGCTCGGTCAGATACAAGGTGCCGAGTTTATCCCTGCCATCCTCTAAGTGCACGCCTGTCGCCAGCGTGTAGAAGCCACCGCCGACTTCCAGCAGTTTCAGTACCTTGTCAACGAACCGGGACAAGTCCTCCGTATAGGTGAAGCCGCCGTACACGTCGGTAATGACCCGGAACTTTCCCAGCTCCTCGGGCGAATATTGCCCCAGGCGCTTGCCGGAGAGATAACGTATGCGGTCATCGCCAAGGCGAGCGGCCTGCTGTTTCCAGTTGACCGTCCGTCGGTCTTCGATGGAGATCGCGACCGTGCGCGCCCTCGGGCCGGACCCGCGGCACTTTTCAGCCGGCGCCGCGGCGTCTTCGGGTGCATAGTAGTCCAGGATGGCCTGCCCTTCGCCCGCTCCGACATCGAGCCATCGGTCCGAGCTGCCCAACCTGCCGAGAGCGTCGCAGAAGCCGGAGGGAAGAAGCTCCGCGTACTTCGAGAGCCCCCGGTCGGTGGTGTAGGTCCTGCGACCATCGGCGCCCCGGCTGTGGTAGATTTTTTCCTGCTTGAGGAATTCCTCGTTCATCGGCGGTTGAACGGGTTCCTGTGACCAGCCAGCCCGCAGCCCAAGCGCCTGGACGATGATGATCAAAACGGCCAGGCGCGCTCCCTCGGTCTTCCATCGTTTCACCGACGATTTGACGGTCCGCATGACGACTACTTCCTCCTTGCATTGAAAAAAACGCCATTCTTGAAACCGTTTTCAAAGCTATTCCAGGCATAGTCTATGCCGCCGGTGGCCGCAAGGCCAAAGGCGGATGCAGTGAGTGCACTGACGAAAGCAATCTGCGCCTCCTCCGTCTCATCGGGGTCGTCCTCGAACGTGCGCAGCGTGTGCCGGTTCGGATACTGTGCATCTTCGTGGACCGTATCCCGTATCGAGATCTCTCCAACCGCGCGTGGAATGAAGCGGTAAAATTGCCCGCGGTTGCGGGCGGGCCAAATGTCCTCATCCGCGCCGATCACCATTACTGGAACGGCGATCCGGCTTAGCAACTGCGACAAACCCCGACCGATCGCGGTGGGATCAAGCAACACACCGCCGAGCGCGGGGGCGCCTTCCCCCAAAGCGGTGGCGACGGCGGTACCGCCGAATGAGTGGCCGACGAGAATGATCTTGTCCGCGTCTATGCGGCCGTCGACGAGCTCGGGCGTTCGATGAATGGTGTCGACGAGCTTGGCAAGGGTTCTGCCGTTGGCGATCCACGGGCCGCCATTGGGCAAATCCAGCGCAAGGCCATGCATGCCCCAGGAGGCCAAGTGCATCGCTTGGAAGGCATGGTCCTCCTTGGAATTGTTGTGACCGTGCAACACGATGACCAGAGGCGCCTTGCCGGCCGCGGCGCACAGGTATAAGTCCGCTTTCACCGTCAGACCGGAATCCAGGGGAATTTCCAGGTCCCTGCGCTCGATTATGGCAAAGGGCCCGCGAAACCTGAATTGCGCTACGTCGGGCTTGCGTGACAGTAGATAGCGCTGGAGCTCGGCAGGGTTTGCTGCCTTTATGGGTGTAAGTTCGGTCGTCGGAAACGGGCGAGCACAACCGACCGCATGCGCCATAAAGGCGATCAGTAGCAGGGCTGAAATACGAAAATTTGATCCGCCAATCGCGGCTGCGGTTGCTGGCACGTTACACCCGAGAATGATTCAGGGACGAGTCTCGACTCTTGACTCGGCCAACTCATCTGAAACGCGCTGTACCTAACCCAGAGCGCAGTGTCAATGCTTGCGAGGCTGTTGAAAAAGGCTCACCGCAAAGAACGTGCTCGTGAAACGTGCCCGTGCTCGTCTTCCGAACCCGAACCACGAACACGAATCACGATCTTGCGCGCCTCGCATCTGAGACCTTTTTGAACAGCCCTGTGTCAGGGTTTTTCAACCCTCTGTTGCCCGTTGAACTCAAGTTTGACATAAGATCTCCATCGCGCATACTCGAAAACGGCTCCGAAGAAACTGTGCCGAGGGTGCGCAAGCCGGCCATGAAGCTAGCGGAGAAACTTTTTCAATGACTGTTCGAGTTCAGAAGAGAGCCGGTGCGGGGCGCGGAGTTTTAGTGGTTGCGGCGCTGATTTTGGCACACCTCGTGGGCACCGCGGCGGCTCAAACCGGGCAGGGGCGGCCCGCCGAGTGGGACAAGATCGTCGAAGCGGCGAAGAAGGAAGGCAAGGTGGTCGTCTCGATTCCGCCGAGTCGTAAGCTCCGTAGGGGCATGGAGGTCGCGTTTACCCGCCGCTACGGCATCGGCGTTGAGTTCGTGTCGGCGCGCGGCAGCGCGAGCATTCAAAAAATCATCAGCGAAACCAAGGCGGGGATCCAGTATGTCGATCTCCATGTCGGTGGCACCGAGTCCGCCGTTACCGGGTTACTGGCGGAAAAGGCGTTGGATCCGGTGGAGCCTTATTTCGTCCACCCGGAAGTCAAAGATCCCAAGCAGTGGTGGGGCGGCCATATCTGGGTGGACAACGCCAAGCGCTTTATCTATGCATTCGCCGCCTATCAGACTGTCAGCCTGTGGTGCAATCCCGACGAGTACAAGCCGGCGGAGTTTCAATCCTTCGACGATCTCTTGAACCCCAAGTTGCGGGGCAAGATCGGCATCAGCGATCCGCGCGCGTCGGAGTCGGGCAATTCGATGTGGTCGCACATGCTTTCGGTCAAAGACGAAGAGTACCTAAAAAAGTTGGTTGCGCAGAGGCTTTTTGTCGCGCGGGATCTCCGCTTGCTCGGCGACAATCTAAGCAGCGGGAAAATCGCGGTCGCCTTGGGCATCGGTTATTCCGAGCTGCTGCCGTTTATCAAGGCCGGCTTGCCGGTCGTTCCGCTCCCTTATCCGAAGGAGGGTCTCTACACCACCGGCGGTAACGGCCATTTGATGGTTATCAAAAACCCGCCTCATCCCAACGCGGCCAAGGTGTTCGCCAACTGGCTATTAGGACGGGACGGCCAAGAGCTTTTCGGCCGGACCATGGCCGTCGGCAGCCGGCGTCTCGACGTCGAGACCAAGTGGCTCAAGGAGTTCGGCGTGATCGCGTCGAAGGACTCGCTCACCGTCGAGCAGTTTTACCGGCTCGAAAACCAGTCCGAGGAAAAAGTCTATAAGCTCAGGGAGCTGGGCGCCGCGGCGGCGCGCAGGCTATTGGGCTCCTAATAGGAGGGGCCGGTACAATCGCGCCTGTTTCGGCATTCACACCCTCCTTTTACGCCTTCCCGAATTAACGCTTCTCCAGCCCGGCCAAACGATTCTTTGCTTGGCTCGCGTAAGGGGATGGCTCGGAATCAGGCTTTCAATTCTAGACAATCCTTGAAAACCGGTATCGAGTAATCATCCGTGCCCGTTCGCTCCCCATATCTTTCCCTCGATCCATAACTTCGCCAGCTCCAACGCGTTGCGGTCGGCCTCGCGGCTCGTATCGAAGCTCGC
>JBGQBP010000275.1:0-4964 GCA_041494945.1 Binatia bacterium
GGACTCAGCGAAATTGCACTCTCGGTGAAGATACCGGGTACCCGCGGCAGGACGGAAAGACCCTGTGCACCTTTACTATAACTTTGCAGTGAATCTAGGATCGGTATGTGTAGGATAGGTGGGAGGCTTTGAAGCGGGGGCGCTAGTTCTCGTGGAGCCAACCTTGAAATACCACCCTTATTGATCTTGGCTTCTAACTCTGCCCTGTAATCCAGGGCGAGAACATTGCATGGTGGGTAGTTTGACTGGGGCGGTCGCCTCCTAAATTGTAACGGAGGCGCGCGAAGGTCGGCTCAGGCTGAGTGGAAACCAGCCGACGAGTGTAATGGCATAAGCCGGCTTGACTGCGAGAGAGACATCTCGAGCAGGTGCGAAAGCAGGTCATAGTGATCCGGTGGTCCCGCATGGAAGGGCCATCGCTCAACGGATAAAAGGTACGCCGGGGATAACAGGCTGATACCCCCCAAGAGTTCACATCGACGGGGGTGTTTGGCACCTCGATGTCGGCTCGTCACATCCTGGGGCTGAAGTAGGTCCCAAGGGTTCGGCTGTTCGCCGATTAAAGTGGCACGCGAGCTGGGTTCAAAACGTCGTGAGACAGTTTGGTCCCTATCCGCCGTGGGCGCAGGATACTTGAGGGAAGTTTTCTCTAGTACGAGAGGACCGAGAAGAACGCATCCCTAGTGTTCCGGTTGTCACGCCAGTGGCATCGCCGGGTAGCTATATGCGGACGGGATAACCGCTGAAAGCATATAAGCGGGAAGCCCTACCCAAGATAAGGTATCCCGGGGCGTAAGCCCCCTAAAGACCCCTCGTAGACGACGAGGTTGATAGGCCGGATGTGGAAGGCCAGTAATGGTTGAAGCTTACCGGTACTAATTGGTCGTGCGGCTTGACCATATTTACTATTGTTACTTCACGCGATTGTTGCTCTTGCCCGTATTCAGTTGTGAACGAATCTTGTTCTTGAGTTTGAGGTTGTCAGAAATGCCTCAGATGCAAGGCGCGCGACGGAGCGCGAGCGGAAACGTACTCAGGCAGTACGTTGAAGCGAGCGGTCCTAGCGCAACGCAGCAGCTGAGCATTTATGACGACCGAATCCAGTTTCCGGTGGCGATAGCGGAGGTGTCACACCCGATCCCATCCCGAACTCGGCCGTTAAGCCCTCCAGCGCCGATGGTACTATAGGGTCGCCCTATGGGAGAGTAGGACGCCGCCGGATTTAAATTTAAAAAGGCCCGATCCGCCATAATGATAGGCGGACGGGCCTTTTTGTTTTTGATCATGCGTGGTTGCCTTCCGGAATCCATCATGCAAGTGTGCAGTTAAAGCGTCCACTTTATAGAGCCGCTGGAAACAGTAGTTATACTCTGCACGTGAGCTCAAACGTTTGAGAGATATGTTGCAGCCCGAAGCACGGAACGCCGCGCCGCGTAGTTATGTTTTGTTCGCGCTTGGTTTTCGCCCATTTTTCTTGCTGGCGGCGATTTTTGCCGTCGTTTTGATGGCGCAATGGGTTCTCACGTTCGTGGGAAATCGCGAGTTTGCGAACTATTACGGGGCGATCGGCTGGCACAGTCATGAGATGATCTTCGGGTACGCCGTCGCCGTCATCGCCGGATTTTTGTTGACCGCCGTCCGTAATTGGACAGACATTCAAACCGCCGCAGGATCTCCTCTGGTCGGCCTGACCGCGCTCTGGCTTGTCGCCCGGCTCATGCCGTTTTTTCCGGACGCCTTTCCACCGTGGCTGATCGCTGCGGTGGATATCGCATTCCTTCCGGCCCTCGCCATTGCACTGTCCATTCCTTTGCTTCGTAGCGGCCAGCGGCGGAATCTGATTTTCCTCCCCCTCCTCGGCGCATTGGCCGCGGCGGACCTTTTGGTTCACCTTGAGTTGACCGGCTACGCTCAAAACTCTGCCCGTGCCGGGACCTTCCTGGGTTTGAATCTTATTGTCCTGCTGATTGTGATCATGGGCGGGAGAGTCATACCGTTCTTCACCGAACGGGCGCTCTCAGGCGTGATCCCGAAACGCCGGCCAGCGATCGAATGGTTATCTGCTGCGTCAGCGTTGGCCTTTCTGATAGCAGAACTCCTGCTTCCCAACTCCATGCTTGCAGGAGGGCTGGCCGCTCTGGCCGCCGTGAGCAACGGCATCCGCCTGATCGGCTGGTACACAAACCGTTTTTGGTCGGTTCCTCTGCTCTGGGTTCTTCATACGGGTTATGCGTGGGTCGTGGCGGGGTTTTGTTTGAAGGCGCTGGCGGCGATCGGCCTGATCTCGCCGCAATTCACCGTCCATGCCTTTAGCGTGGGCGGGATCGGTGTCTTAACGCTGGGTATGATGGCCCGTGTTTCCCTGGGCCATACAGGCCGCCCTCTGAAAGTATCCACACTGGTGGCGTTCGCCTTCGTTCTGATCAACCTTGCGGCCGTTCTACGGGGCATACTTCCCATTATTTTTCCCCAGTGGTTTCCCCAGCTCGTTGCCTTATCCGGTGGCCTGTGGGTGGCGGCCTTTGCGCTGTTTTTTGTAATTTATGCTCCGATCTTGACCCAGCCTAGGATCGATGGTCGGTCGGGTTAGAAAGAGGATATGAGATTTTGCCCGGTCGTTAAGCCCTCCAGCGCCGATGGACATATGCGGTCGCCTGATCCGGTCCAGGGATTTATCTGAGATCTGAGATTTGCCATTTGAAATTTCGAGCGAAGCGAGGACATGAGGCGGCGGTGCAAGGATATCTCCCGTCAGGCATGGTGGAGGAAAAATTGCAGCGGGAGATGATCGCCTCCGCCGCCCAGCGGATCAAGCCGCCGCAGCCGGTCGCGCCCGAGCGGGTCTTCGACTTCAGCTTTGCGCGCGCGGTGAGCGAGAGCCTGAGGTGAAATCTGCCGCCGGTTTCGGTGCTAAGTTCTCTCCACCGCCGCGCCCTAAGCCTTCTATTATTGAAAAAGTCAGCACAAAGCAGAGTCCTCGGCACCGGTTTCTTTTTTCTCTTGACCGCCAGCTTCGATGTTAGTACTTATGCCGGTGTTACTTTTTCTCTAATTTACGACCGTGACCTTCGACGCATCCCGCTAAAGGGCGAAGCTTGGTGAAAGCACGATCAGGACGAAAACGCGGTTGGCTCTTTGCCGTATTCACGGTTTTGGCCATCCTGCCCGCGTCGCGGCCCCGCTTTGCTGCCGAACCACCGCGTTATGCTTTGCGGGCGACTCTCGTAACCCCATCGGAGGTCATCGAGAGCGGCCTTATCCGGTGGTCCGGCGGCCGCATTGAGGCTGTGGAGCGTGGATATACCGGCGCTGACGTGATCGACATTGATGGCGTCGTCTTTCCGGGTCTCATAGATCTGCACAATCATCTGACATGGAACGTGCTGCCCCGGTGGAAACCGCCGCGCGTTTTATCCAACCGGTACGAATGGCTGGACCTTCCCGACTATGCCCTGGCGCTCAGTGGACCGCATTATGCGCTCACGGGCGCCGGCTTGGGTTGCGCAATGAATCGATACGGCGAGATCAAAGCGCTCGTAAACGGCGCTACCGCCACGGTCGGTTCGTTGTCGAACGCCGCCGAAAATGCTTGCATCCTCGGGTTGGTCCGAAACCTCGATTTCGCCTCGGGTCTTGAGAATCCATCGGCCGTGAATCGCGAACGGCTGAGGAACTTCGTATTCCCGTTCGAGTTGAATGCCGGGGAGGAGAACGCGGTTCGGAAAGTGGATCCGACGTCGCCGCCTTACAGCGATACATTGCGCGCTGTGGTCATGCATCTCGCCGAAGGCACCGACGCTGCGTCGCGCCGCGAGTTCCGCATGTTCAAGCAACATGGATTCATCCGAAAAGGAGTCAGCGTTATTCACGGGATCGCGTTGAACGCGGCGCAGCTGAAAGAGCTTGCGGACGGTGGAGTGGGTTTCATCTGGTCGCCGCGAAGCAACTTGGAACTTTACGGGAAAACCGCCGACATCCTGTCTGCACGCCTGGCGGGTATGACGATCGCGATCGCGCCGGATTGGAGTCCAACGGGCAGCACGGGCATGCTCACGGAGCTCTTGTTGGCATGGAAGCTCAACGTAGGCGCGCTCGCCGGTGTCTTTAAAGATGCGGATCTTACGCTGATGGCCACCGCCAATCCCGCCAAATTGGCGGGCTTGGCGGACCACATCGGATCGTTGAAAATCGACGCCGCGGCGGACCTGCTGGTGATGCGCCGAAAATCCGGTTCCGCGCATCAAGCGCTGCTGCGCGGCGGTCCCGGCGATGTTTTGTTGGTCGTCATTGCTGGCTATCCACTGTACGGAGACGAGAACCTGATGCGAAGGCTTCTGCCGGGCGCGCAGCTTGAGACTCTCACGATTTGCGGTCAACCTAAGGTGCTGAATGTTTCGGGCGGTAATCCGAAGGATTCGTGGCAGGAAACAGCACGCCTGTTACAGGCGGAGCTTAACGGATTGGGAACGAAACTCGCGCCCCTTGTGGAATGCGATTAGAAGCTTTTGCCGACCAGGCCGTCCGTCTCTTCCATAACTCAGCCCTCAGTCCTCAGCCATCATCGCACAGCACTATTGTCTATTGCAGCCTCCGGCCTTTGTGGTATGAGGCTGCTGAAGCAACTCGAAACGGATCAAAGCAGTAAAGGTCCGAGAGGAGGTATTGCCATGGCATTCGATATGGTTGTCCGAAACGGGCTCGTGATCGACGGAACGGGACGCGCGGGGTTCGAGGCCGACGTCGCGGTCGAAGGCGGGAAGATCATCGCGATCGGAAAAAATCTCGCCCCCGGAAAGAAAGAGATCGACGCGAAGGGCAAGGCGGTGGCCCCGGGCTTTATCGATCCGCACACCCACATGGATCTCTTTCTCGTGCTTTATCCGCACGGCAATCCGGTGGTGAACTTCGGCGTGACCACGATCGTGATCGGCGACTGCGGCGCCTCGTGCGCGCCCGTGCCGGCC
>JBGQBP010000276.1:0-4962 GCA_041494945.1 Binatia bacterium
CCTCGCCCAGGCGCGCGTAGGCGAGCATCTCGCCGTACTTCGCCTGGGAATTCCGCGAGCATTCGACCAGCAGGACTTTCCCCTCGACTAACTTTTTCGTCTCTTCGAACAGCGACAGCAGCTTTTCCTCCTCCGCCTTGGTGAACCGCTCCGCCTCTTCCTCCCGGCCCATGAAAATCGCCAGCTCCATGACCCAGTCCTTCGTTCCTTGAAGGCCCATGGGGAGCTGGCGCTTCAGCCACGGCGTGCCGAACTGCTCCTCCATCGCGCGGGCGACGGGATAACCCCACATCGCGGTGTGAATGGTGTTGACGCGCCCCTCGGGCGTCGTCCGCAGATAGTCATAGCTCCCGGAGTTCATGATCCGGTGGAGCTTCAGTCCCAGCCCTTCGATCAGATGCGTGTAGGCTTCGGTATTGCCGCCGTGCTTTCGCCCCTCGGCCTCGGTGAACCGGGTGTCGTAATAGACGCCCAGAACATTTACCCCTTCCGGGTCGATATCCTTCGGCGGATCCATCAGCGAGGCCACGAGCGGCCCCATCGCCTCCACCGCCTTGCCGCACTGCACTCCGGCAAAGCCGGGGCTTGGGGTGTATACGACCTTGGCTTTGACTTCCGGGCTCACCTGCGCGATGACCGCATCCACGTCGTCGTGGATCATATAAGAGGCGCAGGTATCGGTGACGATGATGAGCCTGGGACGATAGTCGTGATCCACCCGCTTCAACGTATCGGCTAAGATGTCCGTCCCGCCCATGATGACGGCGTTTTCATCCATGTTGGTGCACGGGGAGTGGCCAAAAGGGAGAGCGGAATGGAGCGAGTAGTGGGTCTGTTTGAAGTTCTTTACCGCCGCGACGCATGAGAGCGGCCCGTGCGTGACCACGACCACATCGTGGAAGAATTGCTGGAAATAGGTCGTCGTCCACAAGTATCTGCACCAGACGCCTTCGTAACCCGGACAGAGTTCATTGAACTCCGCAGTGTCCATCTCCGGCAACGATTCAAAGGCCTCTTTGAGCGGCAGCCACCGATAACCTTGAGCTTCAAGTTTTGACATAGGATTTTAAACCGAGCAACAAATATGCCACCGGGACGGACAAGAGGGCTCTCGATAAAATCCGAAGCCAAACCGTTGAGAAACAAAGTTTTTTTGGAATCAGCGTAAAAACAGGAGTTTGTAACATTCCACATTATGAGAAAACCGTTTCACGAATTCCTAGGCGCTGGAATCAAGCCGGCCAGCCCTCCCGATTTATTTTAGCCGAACACGATGAAACGGAAGTCGAAATCAGCGTCGATGAACTACTCAGATCACCTCCTTCGCAAATCCGGCCTATCGCTCCCGCAGAGATTGCAAAGATCGGCGTCATGTTTGCTTCGAGACCGGCTGGTGGTATCAGCGGGCACGACCAATATCGACTGTGGCGCTGTAGTGGTTTAAAAAGAGTTCAACCGGCATGGACATCTTTTTTGATCAAGACCATCTGACCCTGCGCAGCCAGGTCCGTTCGTGGGTAGAGAAGAATCTGACTTCGGCGAGCGTCAAAGAAGCGGATATCGAATGGGAGGCCCAAAAACTTGTAACTCAGTTGAGCAAAGAGGGCGTCACTGCGTATATGGCTGCGAAGACATCCGGCGGGGTATAGGGAAGGCGTTCAGGAACGAGCCGCGCCTACAGCCGCGTGCTCAAAGTCAGCCGCACCATCGCCGACCTCGAAGGCTCGGAAGACATTCAGCCCGCTCATATTTCGAAGGCGATACGGTATAGGAGTCTGGATCGAAGAATATAGTCAGCATTCCGCGGTCAAATACTGAGTCGGCTGGGATAATGTGGACCCTCAGGTTTTTTGGGGTTCTCAGGCCTGCACGACATCTATCTATCCGCATCCAAGCGCTTGTAGTTCGGCTCTGACACAATTTGGCTCCCCGGGAGGGACTCGAACCCCCGACCTAGTGATTAACAGTCACCCGCTCTACCAACTGAGCTACCGGGGAAACAACATGCAGAATTAACACAGGCCGGTCAGGAAACCAAGTTATTGTCGGCTGCTAAGCGAAGGGATCTTTCAGATTATTGGGAAGGACGCCGGTCGTCTCGGACAAGTACAATCGCAACCGCTTTACGATGGCGCTTGACGCATAACGACCCTCGTTATAGAGTGATTTCATTGATCAGGTCTTTCAAGGACAAAGAAACCGAGAAGATTTTTTCCAGGGAGATTTCTTTGAAGCTGCCGCAGGCTATCCAGCAGGTGGCCTTGCGTAAGTTGCGGATGCTCAATCGAGCGTTGACCATTCAAGATCTTAGGGTCCCCCCGGCGAATCGGTTAGAAAGACTTTCGGCTGATCGAGCCGGACAGTACAGCATCCGCATCAACGATCAGTGGCGTATCTGCTTCGAATGGAGAGACAGCGATGCTTTTAACGTGGAAATCACAGACTATCACTGATAGAGGAAGCCGCCCATGCCAGCAAAAAAACTGAGACCGGTTCATCCGGGTGAGATCCTGCTTGAAGAATTCCTGCAACCCATGGCGCTAAGCCAAACCCGCTTAGCCATTGATATGGGCGTCCCGCCCAGGCGTATCAATGAAATCGTGTTAGGTAAGCGCGGCATTACTGCCGACACCGCCCTGCGGCTGGGGCGTTACTTTAAGATGTCGCCGCAATTCTGGCTTGGCTTACAGATGGATTATGATCTTGATGTCACCGCCGATAGCCTGCAAAAACGTTTGGAGCGCGAAGTGAAGCCGCATGCTGCGGCGAGTTAAAGTGATCGTGAGTGATGCAAAGTTAAAACTTTGCCCGGCGCGCCGCCGACACCTAAGATTTCTATAATCCGCAGGCCAGCCCCTTCAGCTCTTCCAACATTTTCTCTTGATGCGTCGCCGGCCAGTAGACGCGCCGGCACTCGCGGCAGAAAGAGAATTTTTCCTGCGTGTCGAAAACGTAAGGCGGCACTTTGCCTTTGACTTCCCCTTTCGCTATCGGCTCGAAGCGACCGTTGCATTCGACGCAGCGGGTAAACGCATCCTTCAACGGGTCCAGCGAAAATTCCTCGATCACCTGCCGGAGCTGATCGCGGAAACGGTCGCTGCGGATCAAAAGGTAAGCCGGAGGATTTTTCCTGCCGATCCGGCGATCGCGCGTGAGGATGATCCGGTTGTCGCGCCGCGCGGCGCGGATCAGCCCGGCGCCGCACAAATCCGGGCCGTAGGTCACGTCCTGCCCGATGATCCGCAGCCATCGGGCAAGCCTGCCCACCATTTTGTCGGCGACGAATTGCATGGCAAACTCTAAGATATTTTTTTCATCGGCACTAGTATATAATTTGCCGCGGATGAATTTGAAGAGAGCCGCCGGCGTCGCCATCGTCCTCTTCTGGTGCTTCATGAATTTCCTTCTCTTGAAGCGCCAGCTTGCGGCCCCGCCGCCTCCCGTCACCCTCGCGGCCGTCAGCTCGATCACCGAGCCGCTCGAAGAATGGTGGGGCGTTTACTTTCGCGGCGAAAAGATCGGCTACTCGAGCCAGAAAATAACTCCCGAGCCCGGCGGATACAACGTGCAAAGCTCTTCCCTATTGCGACTCAACCTAATGGAAACGACGCAAACCGTCGCGAGCCGGCTCGACATGAGCGCGAACGCGGAGTGGGCGATGAAGCGGTTCGACTTCCGCCTCGACGCGAACAACGTTCGCTTCAGCGCCCGGGGAGCATTGGCCGCCGGCAAGCTGCGCGTGGAAGTAAACTCCGGCGGCGAGAAAACGGAGCTGGAGCTCGCGATGCGCCAGCCGCCCTATCTGCTCGCGGCGCTCAAGCCGTACATCGTCACTCAGGACCTGGAGCCGGGGAAAGACCACCTGTTTCCGACTTTCGATCCCGCGACGCTGTCGCAGCAGCTCACCACGGTGACCATCGAGGGACGCGAGCGCATACGAATCGGCGGGAAACTGGAGCCGGCGATCCGTCTGCGGCAGCAGTTCAAAGGAATCTCAGTGATCTCCTGGATCGACGGCGCCGGCAGAACTCTGAAGGAAGAAAGCCCCACCGGACTTTCGCTGGTCCAAGAGACCGCCGGAGAAGCTGCGGCGATTCCCGGAGGGAGATCCCTGTCGCTCGATCTCCTCGCGCAGACCTCGGTGCCCGTGTCCGTTCTCATTCCCGATCCGGGACGGAAAGAATTTTTGCGCTTAAGACTTTCCGGTTTCGTCCTCGATAATTTTCCGCTCGACGGCGGCCGCCAGCGGCTCTATCGGGATGTTCTGGAAATCAAGCGCGAGGAACTCGCCGGCATCCCCTCTTACAAAATTCCGGCAAACAGAGAGAGATACGCCTCCTATCTTCAGCCCACGCCGTTTGTCCAAAGCGATCACCCGAAAATTCGCGCGCTGGCCCGGACAATCGTCGGAGATGAGCGCGACGCGGTCAAAGCCGCCGCGCGCATCAAAGATTGGGTCTACCGCGAGCTTGCCAAGGAGCCGACCGTGAGCATCCCGAACGCGCTGGACGTTTTGCGGACCAAAAAAGGCGACTGCAACGAGCACGCCGTGCTTTTCAGCGCGCTCGCCCGCGCCGCGGGCATTCCGGCGAAAACCGTGGTCGGCGTGGTCTATCTGCGCGGCGCATTTTATTACCACGCATGGTCCGAGGTCTGGCTCGGCGAGTGGGTTTCGCTCGACCCGGTGCTCAACCAATTTCCGGCCGACGTTACGCACGTCAAATTTCTCGAAGGCGACATCGACCGGCAGGTCGATATCCTCCAGTTGATCGGCAATTTGAAGATCAAGGTGATGGAAGTATCGTGATTCGCGTCGAGAATCTTACCAAGCATTACGGCAAGCTCGCGGCGGTGGACTCTCTCAACCTGGAGATTCCCGCCGGCGAGATCTTCGGTTTTCTCGGGCCCAACGGCGCCGGAAAGACCACGACCATCAAAACGATGATGGGAATTCTGCGCGCG
>JBGQBP010000277.1:0-4958 GCA_041494945.1 Binatia bacterium
GCTACTTTTTTAGCTCCGACTTCCAGCCGGAGGAGCTGAGCATCCTTCCGGTGACGTTTTTAGAATCGTCGCTGCCAAGGAAGACGAAGACCTCGGTGACTGACTCGGGGCTGCTGCCGCTGTAGCCGGTGAGCTTGGTCGCCACGTAGCCCGGCTCCACCGAGTTCACCCGGATGTTGCGGCCCCTCACCTCCGCCGCCAGAGCCTGGGTCAATCCCTCCAGCCCCCACTTCGACGCGGCATAGGCCGCAAAGTTCGCGTACGCGCTGCGGCCGATCGATGAAGAGACGTTAATGATCGAGCCGCTCTTCCGGCGAATCATGATCGGTAGGACCGCTCTCGTCACGAGAAACGGCCCGCGCAGGTTGACGGCGATCGTATAGTCCCATTTTCTAACTTCCAGCTCCGTGATCGGCGTGGGCCGCGTCATGACGCCGGCGTTGTTAATCAGCACATCGATCCTGCCGAAGTGTTTTTCGACATCCCCGATCAGTTTTAGGACTGGCTCTTCTTGCGACACGTCGCACTCGAGCGCAAGACACTCCGCGCCGGCGGCTTCGATCTCCCTGGCCGTCTCCTCGATCTCGGACCCGGTTCGCGCGCAGATCGCGAGATTCGCTCCTTCGCGCGCATAGTCGAGCGCCACCGCCTTGCCGATGCCGCGTCCCGCGCCGGTGATGAGGGCCACTTTGTCTTTGAGCTTCATGGATTCCCGCCAAGTGTCTTACAATGTTTTTTGCTTGCTGCCAATATACCGAGAAATGTTTGCTTCTGTATAACGCTCGGCAGCGTGATATAAAGTAGAATCCCGACAAAGGAGGAACGCGCTATGGCCGCTTACGTCATCGTCGACATCGATGTCACCGATCCGAAGGGTTACGATGAGTATCGCAATATGGCGCCGCCGTCGGTTGCGGTTTATGGAGGAAGGTTCCTCGTGCGCGGCGGCGGCAAGGTAGAAGTCCTCGAAGGCGATTGGGCGCCGAAGCGGGTAGTCGTGCTGGAATTCGACAGCGCGGAACGGGCCAAACAGTGGTGGTCCTCGGAGGAGTACGGCGCGGCCAAGCAGGTGAGGCATAAGACCGCCGTCACCGACATGATCGTGGTCGAAGGCGTATAGGAGTGTGAGGGAGTAAGATGCCCAAAACCGTTCAGCAGACAACGGTCCTGCCCGCGTCTCCGGATCGACTTTTCGACATGTATCTCGATCCCAAACAGCATGCGGCGATTACCGGTGGCGAGGTCGTGATCGCTCCTCAGCCCGGTGCTGAATTCAAGGCGTTTAACGGCGTCCTATCTGGACGGATATTGGCGGTAACGCCGAAGCGGATGATCGTGCAGACGTGGCGTTCGAGTCATTGGCGAGCGGATGATCTTGACTCCATCCTGATATTAACTTTCGATCACGACGGCGCGGGGGGCAGGATCGAATTGGTGCATGTGAATGTGCCCGACCACGACTACGACGGGGTCAACGTAGGATGGGAAAAGTTCTACTGGATGCCCTGGCACAGGTATCTTGAAGCACGGTAATCACGGGCTGAATTTTTGTTTGACGAGTTTCAATCCGGGGGAGGAATCCGTGAGGTCAAAGAAATTTAACGGCATTCTAGTCAATGCCCTCGTCTGTTTCATCTATACCGGGAGCATTCTCTTCTTGCCTTTCGCGGACGCCGCGGAGAAGAGATCGCTCTGGCGAGTTCGGTCGAAAAGCAACGTCGTCTACCTGCTCGGGTCCATTCACTATTTGAAGCCGCAGAGCTATCCCCTGGCTCAAGAGATGGAAGCGGCTTTTAACGACGCGAAAAAAATGATTTTCGAAATAAATCTGGAGAGCGCGGAAGGCGGCCGGGCGCAGCAGCTCATGGCTTCGAAAGGGATCTACACGGACCGAACGACGCTCAAGGATCACGTGTCGCCGGCCACCTACGCGCTGGCCGAGAAGCAGTTGAAGGAATTGGGGTTGGACATTCAGATTTTCAATCAGTTCAAGCCGTGGTTCACCGCCCTCACGGTATTGGCGTTGAAGCTGCAGGCGATGGGTTTCGATCCGGGCAAGGGGATCGACCAGTATTTTTTCCGCAAAGCGAAGAAAGAGAAAAAAGAGGTCGGCGGGTTCGAGACGCTCGAATACCAGTTCGGTCTCTTCGACGGCATGCCGGAGCGCATCCAGGAATCTCTACTGCTCCAGACCTTGGGCGGCGGCGATTTGACGGAAACGGCGGTGGACGCGATCGTCAAAGCCTGGGCTGCCGGCGATCTCCAGGCGCTGGAGACGCTACTATTGCAGGGGTTGAAGGAATTTCCGGAGCTCTACCAGCGTCTGATCGTGGAACGGAACCGCGCTTGGCTTCCCAAGATCGAGTCCTGCCTGTCTCAGAATGAAAACTACCTCGTGGTCGTCGGCGCCGGCCATCTGGCCGGTAAAAATGGTCTGATCGAGATGCTCACGGCCAAGGGTTACTCCGTCGAGCAGTTGTGACGTCCGCGACCGCAATTCAGGCGAGTTGAATCTTATGGCAGCCTCCGCGCGCCTCTCTCACGCACTCAAAGCCGGTATTTTTTTGAAATGCCCGCGCTGCGGCCGGGGCAAATTATTCGACGGCCTTTTTCGCATGCGCCGGGAATGCCCGCTCTGCCGGCTCGTATTCGAGCGCGAGCAGGGATTTTTCGTCGGCGCGATCTACGTCAATTACGCGGCCACGGTTTTGATCGCCATGCCCGGGTTTTTTCTACTGGACTATTACACGGAGATTCCTTTGTCGTATCAGCTTTTTCTTTGGGGCGCGTTCGCTCTAGTCTTTCCCATATTGTTTTTTAGACACTCGAAGAGTCTGTGGCTCTCCGTGGCGTATGCTCTTCACCCCGACGACTGACGGTTATTTCCCGGGCGCTCGCATCTTTTTTCATGTGCTCCCGGTGATATAGTTCTAGACGACATATTTATTTAGAGGAGCGCAATCCATGAGTGAATTAGCCGCGAAAGAGTGTATTCCGTGCCGAGGCGGCGTGCCGCCGCTGAAGGGCAAGGAAATAACCGCGCTTTTGGAAAAGCTCGGCGGCGGCTGGAAGGTCGTCGGCGAGCATCATCTCGAAAAGGAATACCCGTTCAAAAATTTCCGCGAGGCGCTCGACTTTACCAACCGGGTCGGCGAGCTGGCGGAGGCCCAGGGCCATCACCCCGACATCTATCTTGCGTGGGGCAAAGTGAAGCTCACGATCTGGACGCACAAAATCGACGGCTTGACGGAGAGCGATTTTATTTTCGCCGCGAAGGCGGACGCGGCGCTGCCCTGAATTCTGCTGTTTAAAGGTTTAAGGGATTAAGGGTTCAAGGGTTTAACCCTTCAACCCTTCAACTGACTGGTAGTCGTTTGACAACCGCCGCCGGGGCTGATGAAAATAGAATAAAAGCAGGGGGTTTTAGGCATGCCGTCATTCGATATCGTGAGCCGGGTGGATTTGCAGGAAGTGGATAACGCGGTGAACGTCGCCAGGAAGACGATTCTCACGCGCTACGATTTTCGCGAATCGAAAACGGAAATTACTCTGGATAAAAAAGAAAAAAAGGTCCACGTCGTAACCGAGGACGAAATGAAGATGAGGGCGGTCCAGGAGACGATCATCGAGAATATGGTGCGGCGAAAGATCGATCCGAAATCTCTGGACGCCAAAGAGATCCTGCCCACGGCGCACGGCATGATCCAGCGTGAGATCGCGATCAAAGAAGGCGTGGACACCGACACCGCGCGGGAGATCGTCAAGCTCGTCAAAGGGTTGAAGCTGAAGGTGCAGGCCGCCATCCAGGACCAGCAGGTGCGCGTGACGGCAAAGCAGATCGACGACTTGCAGAGTGTGATCCAATCGTTGCGCGCCGCGAAGGTTGGTATTCCTCTACAGTTCATCAACATGACGCGCTAGGAGGTTCATTCATCATGGCCGATAAAATCCGCAAGAGCGACGAAG
This sequence comes from Binatia bacterium, assembly GCA_041494945.1. Lineage (GTDB taxonomy): Bacteria > Desulfobacterota > Binatia > UBA9968 > UBA9968 > JAJPJQ01. The sequence continues at coordinate 3,967 of JBGQBP010000277.1, forward strand.
AGTGGAAAAAAGAGCTGACGCCCGAGCAATATCAGGTCTGCCGGCAGAAGGGCACGGAGCGCGCCTTTACTGGGGAGTATTGGAACAGCAAAGAGAAGGGAATGTATAAGTGCGCCGCTTGCGGCAACGAGCTGTTCAGCTCGGATACGAAATTCGACTCGGGCACGGGTTGGCCGAGCTTCTGGGAACCTGCCAAGGCGGAAAACGTCGAGACGGAAACGGACAAGAGTTATGGCATGCGGAGGAGCGAGGCCATGTGCAACCGCTGCGGCGCTCATCTCGGCCACCTGTTCGACGACGGCCCCGAGCCCACCGGCCGGAGATACTGCATTAATTCAGCCGCGCTCAAACTCGAAAAAAAATCCTGACCGCCGTCTTCGCTCCAGGCGCCGCTTGTCATGATGGAAGAATCGTTCCAGGAACAGAGCTCGGTGCTGCACTGCCACGGCTGCGGCGCCGACAATGAAAAAGGCCTGCAAATTCGAAGTTACTGGGACGGAGACGAAGCCGTTTGCGAGTGGCGGCCGGAGAGTCATCACTGCGGCGGGTCCAAGCAGATCGTCAACGGCGGCATCATCGCCACTCTGATCGATTGCCACAGTTTGAACTTGGCCATCGCTCACGCTTACAAAAGCGAGGGCAGACCGATCGGCAGCGCGCCCAAGATCGGCTACGTCACCGGCAACCTGAACGTCTCCTATCTTCTCCCGACTCCTATCGATGAAACGCTCCGCCTGCGCGCCAAGATTCTAAAAATCGAAGGCCGCAAGGCATGGGTGAGTTGCACGCTCTCCGCGGCGGGCGAGATCCGCGCAACCGGTGAAGTTCTGGGAATACGAATAGAAAGGTAAGGTAGGGGCACGATTCATCGCGCCCTACAAAGGTTGCCTGATTTCTATGGATTACACCACGCTGGGAAGAACCGGATTGAAAGTTAGCGTCGCCGGGCTCGGCTGCGGCGGGCCGAGCCGTCTCGGCATGCGGGACAACAA
>JBGQBP010000278.1:0-4947 GCA_041494945.1 Binatia bacterium
AAATTCACCAACGGGGCCGACGAAGTCGCCGCTCAAGGTCAGAATGTGCGCGCCCTGGTGGACGATCTGGAAAAAAGTTACCCGGGAATTAAAGAACGGATCTGCGACGAAACCGGAAAGATCCGTAGGTTTGTCAACGTTTACGTCAACGGGGACGACATCCGTTTTCTGCAAAACCTGGAAACCTCTCTCAAAGAGGGAGACAACATCTCGATCGTGCCCGCCATCGCGGGAGGATGACGCTTCCCTGCGTCCGCTCTTATGGCCAATCCGACCGCCGCACGATGGATCGCCTCCGAAAGGTTTAGAGAGCCGAAAAAAGTAGAATCGGTTCTGGATCTCGTCGGAGAGACTCCGCTGCTGGAGATTCGCAAAATCCCCGAGGGCATTTCGCCCGGAGTGAGGATCTTTGCCAAGCTCGAGGGCATGAATCCCGGCGGTTCGGTCAAAGATCGGCCCGCCCTGAAGATGATCCAGGAAGGAATCAAATCGGGGAAGCTCGCGGCGGGTAAGACCATCATCGACTCCACTTCCGGCAATACCGGAATCGCCTTGGCCATGATCGGCCGCGTCCTCGACTATCCCGTAGAGCTGGTGATGCCGTCCAATGTTAGCGCCGAACGAAAGCGTATCATCAGCGCCTACGGCGCCAAAGTGACATACAGCGACCAGCTCGAAGGTTCCGACGGCGCGATCCGTCTCTGCCGCAAGATCCTGGAAGAGAATCCCGACAAATATTTCAAGCCGGATCAGTATTTCAATCCGATGAATTCGCAGGCCCACTACGAGACTACCGGACCGGAGGTCTACCGCCAGACGGACGGCCGGATCACGCATTTTATCGCCGGCATCGGCACGAGCGGGACGATCATGGGCGCGGGCCGCTATCTCAAAGAGAAGAATTCAAAAATTCGAGTGATCGCAGTCGAGCCCGACGACGCGCTCCACGGCCTGGAAGGGCTGAAGCACATGGCGACCTCGATCGTTCCCGGCATCTATCACGAGGAGGCGCTCGACGAAAAAATTCCGGCCTCGACCGAAGACGCCTACGCCATGGTGTATCGCCTCGCTCAGGAAGAAGGCATCCTGGTCGGGCAATCTTCCGGCGCCGCCATGCACGCGACGCTGCAAATCGCCCGCAAGCTCCGCTCCGGCGTGCTGGTGACGATCTTTCCGGATTTCGGAGACAAATATTTGACGACTAATTTATGGGTCGGCTGGCGCGACCGGATGTCGGTGGGAAACCTGAAATTTTCAATTTAAGGCGCTGCGATGAAGGCACCAAAAGAAAAGGTTACGGAGCGCGTCTACCTGACCTTTCCCAAAGATTTGGTCAAAGAGCCGATCGTGTGCAATCTGGCAAAAAAGTTCGATATCCTTTTCAACATCCGCGGCTCCACCGTCACGGCTGAGATGGGGCTCGTCGCCCTCGAGATCGACGGCGAGCGCTCCGAAGTGGACAAAGCCGTCCAGTGGCTCAAAGACAAAGGCGTCATCGTCGAGCCCATCGAAAAAAACGTTATAGAATAAACAGGCCGCTGAAAAAGGCTCATCTGCTTCGTTGCGCTCGAATCGCCTCGCTCGACGTACAAAAGAGTACGCCTGCGCTCGTCGATTTTTCGCGCGCCTTGCATCTGAGACCTTTTTGACCGGCCTGTGAGATTTTTTGTCGGTGCAGGCGAAAGAAGAGAAACTAAAGCTGAGATTTATTGACTCACTACTGAGTCATCGCTGAAATAGAAAGAATGAGTACTCCGCCCTCGTGAGCGGGGCCGCCCAAGAGAAAGTTTCCTTTATTCGGAAATCTGACCGTCGTATCCACGATCGGTTTCTCGCCTTCCAGAAGACGCACCTTGAGCGAAATGCGGTTGTTGCGAAATTCCTGCGGCGTGACTACGAGCGAGCGGCCGCCCGGAATTTCGAATACGGCGTTGCCCTGCCATGACCCTTTTTGCGATTCTTCCCGGATCAAACGATAGCAGCGGTATTTGATTACCTCGAGCTGCTGCTTCATTTTGGAGAGCTGGCTGTCCAGACAATCCGCCTGGTTGGTGGCCAGTATGGTGCCGATCTTTAGCTGGACGGGTTGTTGGCTTTTTTCCGCCTCGGCGGCGCCGGCAGGCGCAGATCCAAGAGTCGCACAGAGGCTAAAAAGCAGCGTTGCCTGAAACAGGCTCCACCGAAGTTTCATCGTCATTTTCCTGATTCTCGAACAGCCAGATAACCGTTGTTTTGGTTTTTGCTTCGCGCAAGAGCGCCACGTTGAAACCGTGCCCGTCGATAGATTCCACCGACGCCACGTTGGTCGGGCCGAAAACCCAGCGCCAACCGGGTAAGAACCGATCCAGCGACAGCGCCGCTACAAGAATCACGACCATTGCCGGCACCGCCCAGGCCAGCCGCGGCGGAGAAAAAATGCCGCGCAGCCAATCGACGGCGCGCGCGTGCCATGACTTCTCATCGGCGATGCGCTGACGCACTCCGGCCCAAAAAGTGTCGAAGGCGACTTCGGACGCCTTCGTCTCGAGAAGGCTCTTCAGCGAAGACTCCAGTCTCTCGAGCCGCGCTTTTTCGTCCAGGCACGACGCGCACGCCTGCACGTGAAGCTGAATCTCGGCGGCTTGATCGGCGTCGAGCTCTCCATCTATCCATGGGCCCAGCAATCTTTTGATCTCTTCGCAATCTTTCATCATAAATCCGTGCCCAGCTTTTCTTGCAATTTTTTCCGCGCATAATGCAGCCGGCTCATGATCGTTCCCTCGGAGCAGCCCATGATGCGTCCGATCTCTTTGTAAGACAGCCCCTCCACGGCCCTCATTACAATGACGGCTTTGTGATCGGGTGTCAATTCGTCGATCGCGCAGAGAAGCTTCTCTCCGAGCCGCCGGTCGTGGAGCTCGCGAAAGGGGTCGTTGCCCGATGCTTCCGTCTCGACGATCACCTCGTCCATGTCCTCTTTGAGATCCACCGAGCTGCGCTTCTTGCGCCGCTGGAGATCGATCGCCAGGTTGACCGCGATCCGATAAATCCAGGTATAAAAATTCGAGCCGCCCTTGAAGCGTTTGATGTTTTTAAATGCGCGATAAAAAGTCTCCTGGGCCACGTCCATGGCGTCGTCCCGGTCGTGCACCACGCCCAGGATGACCATGAACACCCGGCGATAATATTTCGCCGCGATATCCTCATAAGCGGCGACATCCCCATTCTGGCATTTCCGGACGAGCTCCCACTCGGCGATCTCCACACCCAGCCTTATTTCTTTTGACGTTGCAGACTGCGTTTTATTCACGGGGCCGGCGGCTCTCCATCCCGAGGTTGAAATTTTCTCTAATTACCATAAAATCATGCTAAGTCTATCGGGAACTCGCCTGTCCGTAATATAGAGTAAACGAACTAAGGACAACATGCTGGTTCAGTGCCCCAGTTGCCATACGACCTATCGCGTCTCGGAAAGCCTCGTCAGCAAATCCAAGCCTACGTTCCGCTGTTCGCGGTGCAAAAATATTTTCGTCCTTGGCTCGAAGGCGGCGGCCCATACGCCGGACGAGCCGCCGGCGCCCGCGCCTCGCCTGCAAAATGAATCAAGCGAGCTAAGCTTCTCTTTCCCTCCTCCCGAAACGAACGCAACGGCTCGGGAAAACGTCGTAGAAAGCCCCGTCCCCCCCGCGGCAACCAACGGGCCTGCGGCGAGCCCCGGAGAATTAGAATCGCCATTCGACATCCGAGAGCGGGACCAAGAATGGTCCCTAACCCCCCATTCCGATCCCTCCGAGGCATCCTTCACCCTGAGAGACGAAAAATCCTTCGCCGAAATTCATAATCCGATCGAGCAGTCTTTCGACTTCGCAAGCGAGCGATCCGCGGTCACCAGGCACGCGGATACCGTCATTGAAACAAGCGCGGAATCTTCACCGCACCTACCCCTCTCGGTCATACCCTATCTCCTTTTATGCGCCGGTCTGCTGTTTCTTTTCTCCAGCCTGATGCTGGCGTACAAGGCGCGCCCCGAACCCATCGAGAGCTTGTTGAAGGCCGTTCCCTGGATCAGCCATTCGATTCTCAAGAACGACCACCTGCGTCGAGGAATCATGCTCCAAGCCGGACGCCCTAGATTTCAGCGTATCCTGGGAAACCGGGAAGTTTTCTTGCTGTCGGGGGCCGCGCTTAACCGCAACCGCGTCAAAGTGCGCGAAGTCAGAATCGAGGGATATCTTTTTGGGAGCGATGGAAAGGTCATCGATCGCCAGATTATCAGCGTAGGAAACGCTATCTCTTCAAAGATTGTGCGGGATTTGACCGCCCAAGAGATCGCCACGCTTCAGAGGCAAAGTCCGGTCAAGAGATTTGAGATTCTTCCCGATGAGTCCGCGCCTTTTTCCATCGTATTTCTGAAATCCGGCGCAGAGATCAAGAGCTTCGGGTATCGCATCCTCTCCGTCGAAGAAGCCTAGCAGACAGACCGCTAGGGCTCCTTTTTGTCTTTTCGTTTTTCCGACTTGTCTTCGGGCGTCACATCGATCTCGTCCGGCTCTCTCATCGTCCGGCGAAAGTTGCGTATGCCTTTGGCCAGACCCTCGCCGAGATCGGGAAGCTTGCGGCTGAAAAGCACGACGACGAGAATCAATATCAGCAGCAGCTCCCAAATTCCCAGACCGAACATAGCTCCTCCGAATGGGGCCATTCTAGTTCACGGCTCGGGTCATTTCAACAACTGAAATTCGCTCAAACCGCCTTTGCGCCGGACTGGAAATGCGCCCGTGATAATGCTATCGCTCGATGCTCCCAGAACATACGATCGCCGAGGACGCACAATGGGTTTGACGCAAGAGGTGGTGAGCTTTGTCCATGGGACACACTATCGGGATATCCCCCGCGAGGTCGTTCGCCTGGCGCAGGGATTTGTCCTCGACGGTGTGGGCGTGATGCTCTCGGGCTCCACGGAAAAAG
>JBGQBP010000279.1:0-4939 GCA_041494945.1 Binatia bacterium
ACGGCTTCCTGCGAGTTGTCTTCGTTGAAATGCTGAAACGTCACTCCTTCCGGTAGCAGAGGCAGTTGCACGACATCGCCGGCCTCCCACGCATGTGGGAGATCGTTGATGATAGTTGTCCCCTTTCCTTGTACGACAAAATGGACAACGCCTCCTTGACAGTGCTGCTTACCGCTATGGCTGCCGGGCGGAATCTTCTGCACGAAGAAGATGAGCGCCTTGTGACAGCTCCGTTGCATCGCCGGGTGGAGATACCAGCGCATGATTCCCTGCGGATTGACTTCCCAAGGAAGAGTGGCGCCGCGAATCACGAACGGGCTTTCAGCTTGCAGCGCTCGTTGGCGATCGCGCAGCGCCAGTAATTGTGAATAGACGGTAGACGCGGTTTGCTCTGCCATTGTTGAATTCCTCGAATTGATTTTGACTCAGCCCTTGGTTTCCTCTTTGCCGACATACGACTGGCGATAGGTCTGCAACGTCTTGCCGCGCAGTTCGTACAGATACTGAATGACGCGCTCGTTGCTCATGAACTTCGACGGATCGTAATGATCGTAGTGAACGATTTCTTCCAATGGCCGGCGCACACCCTCGGAAGGCTCAACTGCGGGATAACCGACCGGGATGATGAGATACAACATCATAAGATCCGGTACACCCAGGACTTTCTTAAAAGGTTCCTGGACATGAATGCTAACCCACTGGGTAGCCAGACCAAGGGACGCCGCCGACAGATGCATCAACGTACAGGTATTCGCCAAACCATCGGTGAGATGCGACTGATCGCGGCCAAAGGTATGCGCCCCCTGCACGGTCCCCCACTGGCGCCGGCCATCGCCGACGACCACGATCAACGCCGGCGCCTCCGACCAACCCGTGCCGCGCCGCTGCTGCTCGACCGCTCTATCGGCGGTCATTTGATAAGCGGGATGTCTGAGCTCGAAAACCCGCTGCTGCTCCATCCAGTAAATGAAATCCGTGTTGACCTCGGCGTAGCAGCGAAACAATTCCTTTTTCACTTGCGGGTCTTTGACGACGATGTACTCCCACGGCTGGGAGTTGGCGCCGGACATCGCCCATCGGCCCGCCTCTAGAATTCTGTTGATGTGTTCGTCGGGAATCGGATCGGGTTTGAGTTTTCGAATACTCGACCGCCGTCGAATGATGTCGTAGAGAAGTTCGTAGTCCGGGGTGGAATCTGCGCTCATGATCGATGGACCTCCAAAAATGAGTCGAAAATCTTTGCGGCTCGACACTTACCCCCTTATAGCTTACGCGTCCCTTGCAATTCAAGGTAAGCATTGTTAAACGGGGGCGTGACCTTGAACCTCCCAAGAAATGGGACTCCATGAAACTTTCTCTGTGCGCCTTGTTGCTCTGTTGCGGTGCTTTTCACGCGCAGGCCGACGATCGGGTCCGCATCACCTACGCCAGCCGGTCCATCACTTCGATCGTGGCCTTCATCGCCGTCGACAAGGGATTCTTAAAAGAAGAAGCGCTGGAGCCGCAGCTGATTCTCACCCGCGGCACCACCGCCATCGCCGCGGCGGTCGCCGGCGATGTGGAGGCGATCCACATCATGGGATCGGCCATTCGGGGCATCATCCAGGGTCTGCCGATGAAGGTGCTCGCGGTCTACAACCAACGCCCGCTCTTCTGGCTTGCGACCCGGCCGGAACTCAAGACCTTCGGCGATCTAAAAGGCAGGACCATGGCGGTCACAACCATCGGCGGCAGCCAGCAACTCGCCGGGTTTTACATGTTGCGGCAGGGCGGCATCGACCCGGCCACGGAGATCACCACCATCGTCTCAGGCGACGTGCCCGCCCAACTCCAGGCGCAAATCTCCGGCCCGGTCCACATCACGGTGCTCTCGCCGCCGACCGTGTTCGTCGCCCGCGACCGCTACAAGCTCAATCTCCTGGCTTCCACGAGCGATGAATATATCAATTTCATTTCCGGTCTCATCGTGTCGGAAAAAACGCTGCGGGAAAGAGCCGGCCTCATCAAACGGACGCTTCGCGCTATGGCGAAGGCGAACCGGTTTTTCTTCGCCAACGAGAACGCGTCGGCGGAGATCCTCGCCAAATACCTGAACGTGAGTCAACAAATCGCCCTGGAAACCTACCGCTTCAGCCGCCCGGCCTTCACGCGCAACGCCATTCCCACGGAAAAAGAGGTCGAAGAGCATTTGAACTCCGATATGCAATTCCTGCACTTGAAAACGCCCGTCAAAAGTTCCGCGGTTTTTGATTTCTCGATGCAACGGGAGATCAACGGCGAGCTGGGGATAAAGTAGCGCTACCTTGAAAGCCGGAGAGACGAAATCAACGGCTCGAGGGAATCGCGCCGATCCAGCGCTCCGACCTCATCGATCACCGCGCGCGCTCGGAGATCACCGATCACCGGGCCGGCGAGCGAGCAGAACTTCTCTTCGATCTCCCGAGTGGACATCGGATTGCCGCGTTCGCCTTTGGGGATGATGATCTCATGCACGTAAGACCGGCCGTCGGCCAATTTGAGCCGAACTCGGCCCGGCCAATACTCTGGAAAATATCGATCCAACTCCGGTCGCGCGGTCACTTTCACTTTAGCCGCCAGCGCGCGCACTTCGTCGCTGCTGAGAAATTCGCCCTCGAATGAAGCGAGATCGATCTTGCCGCGCGCCGCGGTGACCGCCATGACGTACTGGCCGTTGCCGAGTGCGGCGGCGCGGTTCGTCGCAGCGCCAGGGCGGTTGACCATGCCGGCATTGGCCGTCGGCACCGACAGTTCGATCTGTTCGATCAGCCGTGACGCAATCGAGTGTTGCCGCATAAGCGTAAGCAGCGCTTCCACCCCCCCGTGCAGTTGACGCGCGCAAGGATAAGGCTTGAACGCAACATCGGGCAATAAGTAGTTCTCATGATCTCGCAAATAATCCCAGCGCGGTTCGCTGCACAGCGTCAGACAAAATCCGCGCGCATCTTCAAACGCTCGCTTCGGGCCGGAGAACCCCTGTTCGGCAGCCAGCAGCGCGACAATCCCGTTTTCCGCCGCGCGGCCGAATACTAAATGCCGCGCGGTGGCCCCTTCGTTGCCGCCGGTGATCATGCCCCCCGCGTGCAGCGACGCGATGCCGAGTGCGTTCACCGTCGGTTGCACGGCCCAACTCAACAATTTGGCTCCCGCGGCGGCGACGCCGAAAGCGCCGCAGACGCTGCTCGGCCACCAGCCGCGGGCAAATAAACTCGGCGCATCGATACTCAAACCGACGCGCGCAATGGTCTCGTAGCCAACGATGACCGCTTCCAGAAAGCGGCGGCCATCGCCGCCATGTTTCTGCGCCATGGCAATCAGTGCCGGAACAATCATCCCGCCGATGCAGGTGCCGGCGCCGCTGTGAATGTCGTCCATCTCGGCGCAATGGGCCGCCACCGCCATGGCTTGTACGGCGTCCAGATAGGCAACTCTAGAGTTGCTCCCGATTAGTGTCGCAGTCGAAAGCGAACCGCCGCCGCTCGTAGCGATGGCAAGATCGTAGGCAAGTTTACCGGCGTCCAGACGAGAGCCGGCCAACAAACAACCTAGAGAATCGAGTATGTGAAGTTTGGCCGCCTGAACAACAACGTCCGGAACTTCCTCGAGCTGAAGGGCAACTAGATGGCCGGCTAACTGTTCGCTAAGAGTTTCGTCAGGCATCATCTATCTATCTAAATATCTTGGCCGGCAAATCAGCCACCCACATCGATCACCAGATGGCCGAGCTCATTCACCTCCATCTTGTCGCCGGGGTACAACAAAATGGTCGCGCCGATCTCTTCGATCACCGCCGGACCGTTCAGTCGATCGCCGGCCTTGAAGCCGGTGCGCAGAAAAATCGGACAGGAGACCGCTTTGCTATCGAAAATCACCGGCCGTTTGCCGCGCTCGCCTTTGTCGCTATCTCGGAAAGAGGAAGCCACGGGCAACTTATTCTCGAAGCGTCCGAGAGCGGAGAGACGGAGGTTGACCATCATGACCGGTTCTTTAGGAGCCGAATGGCCATAGTGCTCCTGGTGCAGTTGGTCGAAGCGCCCGCGAATCGCAGCAAAATCTTTTACGCCGCCGAGCTCTTCCGTGACCGGCACCGGCAAGGTGTATTCCTGCCCGCGGTAACGCATATCCAAGAAGCGCCGCAGAACGATTTGTGCTCCCTTCGCGCCTTCTTCCGTCAGCGTGTCGATGGCGGATTTCTCCAGCGCCGCGAAGGCGTTGGCGATTTCCTCTCCCGACGTTTCGTTTAACTCGCGGATAAAGGTTTGCACGTAGTCATGCTTCAGGTCCGCCATGAGCATACCCAAAGCCGAGAAGTGCGCCGGCATCAGCGGAATGATCACGCGCGGAACCGATAGCTCTTGGGCGATGGCCATGGCGTGGAGCGCGCCGCCCCCGCCGCTCGGCACGAGCACACAGTCCCGCGGGTCGTAACCTTTTTCGACGGAAACCGCGCGCACCGCCAGGGACATATTAAAATTGGCGATGGTCAGGATGCCGAGCGCCGCTTCTTCCAACGAAAGACCGAGCGGTTTGCCGATCCTGTCGACGATTGCTTGCGCCGCCTTCTCCGGCTGCAAGCGAATGCCGCTGCCGAGAAAATATTCCGGATCGATGCGCCCAACGATCAAATTGGCGTCCGTCACGGTCGGCTCGGTTCCACCTTGCCCGTAACATGCCGGGCCCGGCGCGGCGCCGGCACTTTGCGGCCCGACTTTCACGCCGCCCGCTGGATCGATCCAAGCGATACTGCCGCCGCCATTGCCGACTTCGACGATGTCAACGGCGGGAAGCATCATCGGATGACCCGAAACGTAACCGCCGACGTAGTAGCTGCTCGTCACCTCGGGGTGAAAGTCTTTGATCAGACTCGCCTTCGCCGTCGTCCCGCCCATATCGAACGAGATAATATGATGGCAATCCAGAG
>JBGQBP010000280.1:0-4923 GCA_041494945.1 Binatia bacterium
AGCACTGCGCGCATCGCGGCGCGTCCTTGTACTACGGATTCGTCGAAGACGACGGCCTGCGCTGCGCCTATCACGGCTGGAAGTACGATGCGTGCGGCAATTGTTTGGAGCAGCCCTTCGAGAGCCCGGAGGCCGGCTACAAGGAAAAAATCTCGCAGCCGGCTTATCCCGTCGTGAACCTGGCCGGGCTCTTGTTCGCCTACATGGGACCGCCGGAGAAAAAACCGGTCCTGCCCAAATGGGACATCCTCGTGCGGCAAGACGGCGTAAAGCGAATCGAGGTCTGCCAGGTGCTGCGCTGCAACTGGCTGCAGGCGATGGAGAACTCGGTCGATCCGGTCCACACGTACTATCTCCATTCACATACGCTGAAGCTCAAGGGAAATCCGGACCACGTGCCGTTTCACTATCAGCCGTTGGCGAAGATCGATTTCGAGCTGGTGGTTTATCCTTCGTGGGCCGGAATTCAGAAGCAGAGATATTTTGCCGGCGACGAGGGCCGGGTCGAGGCGCCGCACCCGCTCGTCTTCCCCAACATCCTCTTCGTCCCTGTGCGCAGCGGCTACGCGATGCATTTTCGCACGCCGATCGACGACCATAATACGCAGATCTTCCAGTTCAGGTTCCGACCGACCGAAGATGGAAGAATGGTGACGCAGCCCGAGGATCCGCCGGCGGAGTTTATCGGCACCCGGAACGACGCCGGCGAGTTTCACATGGAAGATTTTACCAGCCAGGATCACATGGCGTGGGAGACGCAGGGTCCATTAGCCGATCGCGCCAAGGAGCACCTGGGCGAATCGGACCGCGGCATCATTCTCTTCCGCAAATTCCTGCGCGATCAGATCCGCGCGGTTGAAAACGGCGACGAACCGCTCGGCAGCAACAGGGACGAAAAGAAGGACGAAGTCATCCGCCTCATCCCCGAAGGCTACACGGCGTTTGAAGCCGCATTAGAAGCTTAAGCAGGCCGGTCACAAAGGCGCGGCGATTCAGCGGGCGTAGATTTTTTTGAAAAAGCCTTCCTTGTCCAGCTCGCGCACCAAACTCTCGTCGAAGAACTGCTCGGGTTTAAACTTGCCGGCTGCGGGGCGCGTGCGGGCGCGCTCTTCGATAACCAGCTTGAACATTTCGTGATCGAGGTTGGGAATGCGCTCGATATTGAATTCGCATCGTTTACTCCGTAAGGTGACGCGCCGAGATTCCGCACAAGCTGGCCTCTCTTAGCACTTGGCTGTTGCTCGGGTTAAGTATCTGGACATGTCGAGAAAGAATTTGTAATCTATGGAACCTATAAAACTGTAACGGAGGTCGTCATTCGTTTTCTTACTCTGCGACTCGACCGGCAAAGCGACGATCTAATGAAACATAAAATGGCGGGGATGGAGAAAATGTCGTGCGCCAAGAACGAAGTACGCAAAGAGCGGTGATAAGGAACGAATGATGACAAGTCGAATATTTTTCATTTCTGCCTTATTGATTTCGATCAGCCAGACCGCAGCCGCCTTTACCGTTTCGGTGAATACGAAGCTTCTTGGATTCGAGGCCGGTCGCACGAGCGGTCATGAAGAGATTACGCGCCAGGCCATGAATCGCCTTGAGAGCAGTCTCGCGAACATCGGCATCGACGTCAATGCTTATGCCCCGGAGTTATTGGCCGATCGCGAGGCCGCTCTCTTCGGCACCAAGGGCTTTTCGGTGAACAACAGCATCATTCAGGGCAACTATGCCACGGACATGCCTGAAGCCTGGAGCGAGGTTTTTAGTCTGCCGATCTTTTATGGCGAACCCGCGAGCAGTTGGCAATCCGGCGCCAAAGTCCAGTTTCTTCACTTTTTGCAGAACCGCAACGCCGACGGCACTTTGGTTTCTCAACTCGACACTTGCCGTCAGGCCCGCGAACAAATCACGCAAAATACCCTTACGGGAGTAAAGCTTTGGCGAATGGGGCTTAAGCGCGCCGCCTTGTTTTTGTTTGGTCACTCCTCACACACGATCCAGGACTCGTTTTCGCCCGCGCACACCATTCGAGCCGATACTGAACACAACAACGACGTGTTGAAAGTTTGTTATTACGGCCTCGCAAAAAATCCCGGCGCCGACACTTGTTATCACCTCCCGGTCGATCCGCGCGACGGCATTTGGATTCGAGGTCCCCTGCAGCTTGCTAAAACCCTGAAGGCGTTTCCGCACGAAGATGCCGCCATCGTACCGTATGTTCCGATTGTCACAAGTTTCATCATTGGCCCGCTCAAAGAATCCAGCCTCAAATACGAAGCGCGCTTGGCCAGAACGGCCACGATGAGATATTTTTATGGGATCGCCGCATATCTTAAAGATTACGCGACTGACGATCCCGAGTTCAAAGGGTTGCGAAAAATCTTAATGGCAAATTTATTTGAAGGCCGAACCGGCGTTTTGGCTGTTGATCAAGGCTTGGCCCAGGCTAATCCGGGTATTTCGATTTCCATGCCCAAGGGAATTATCCGCTGCGACCAACTCGATCCCAACGCTTCTGCTCCTGTGCCATCGGAGAGCGAAATCTTGGATTTTCGCAATAGCACCGACGATCCGCAGAGTGAAAGTCATATTTAATCGATCGCTCCGGCTTAACTTTGGGCTCGCGGTCACTTAGCAAAGCAAACGAAAGGCCGGCCTAGGCCGGAGATTCCAGTAAGATTTCTTAACGACCTTAGCCAGGTGCGTGGAGAGATAGATAGACGGCGTTTGAATGCGTCGCCTGGCGAGTTGGCTGGCATCGGGATTTATTCGTTTGAGTGTGATGAGGTTGAGGCGAACGTCTTCCCCAACCAGCGTCTGCTCTTCATGTTTTGCTACCGACTACGACTGGACGATATCCTCGTACGAGGGCGCGGGCATGCCGGCCTTCCAGGTCGGATCGCGCAGCTCCAGCCGGTTGCCGCTGGGGTCGAGGAAATACTATTCTCGTCCCGTGAAATGACCTTTGGCGCGGTAAATCAGCTCTTCGACGGGGACTTTCTTCTCGTGAAAAACTTTGCAGGCCTTGACGAGCGTCTCCGGCGTGACGGTGAAAGAGTGATGGACGCGCGGCTCGTCATTTGAGTATTCCCATAAAGCCTCCTTTCTTTCACGTCTCCCGCAAAAACTATCGACAATAGCTGCGGCTGTCAACGCAAATAGCAAGGTGATGGTTTTTTTCGGCTGCTTCAGCTTATAATCGCCGCCGAGTCCGGAAATACAACCAAAGTGGGATCTCGCGAATACTTCATCAACGGCGCTATCTGGGGAATTGCCGCCATTCTACTTGCCTGGGGCGTATCTACCGGAACTCTTTCCTGGCGGGATGCCGCGCTCATCGCGGCCGTCGTTGCGTGGCCTTTCGCGGTTTTCTATTGTTTCCGCGTCTCGGGACTGGTTGGATTGTTGATGAAGCTGTACGCCTTGGCGCCTTTGGTTGCGCTTGTGGCAATGTACTTCCGCCTTTTTGATTTAAGGAATTTGGGATTAAATCTCGGTCTTTGGTAAGCCCGTAGCCAACCCGCCCGGGAAGAAACTATTTTCAGGCCGGTCAAAACAGAATTATCTATTCGGTCTTTCCGGCCAATTGTCTGGAATTGAACTCAGAGTGTGTGAAAAAATTCGTTCATGGTTCGATCCTTCGACATAACTCAGGACAGGCTCCCTCGACAACCTTTAGTCCCGAGCTTGTCGAGGGATCACCACGAACGGGATAACACGATGGAAGTTCAAGTACTTAGCCGTTCGTTCCTTCGATGAACTCAGGACTGGCTCTGAGCCCGTCGAAGGGCGATCGGCGATTTTTTCACACACTCTCAGTGTTCCGATGTCAGGCTTAGTCCCACGATTCCAGATATAATAAGCAGGAGAAAAACGATGCGGGCGGCGTTACGCGGCTCATTAAACAGATACATGCCGAGGACTGCCGTCCCTGCCGATCCTATCCCCGTCCAGATGGCGTAAGCAGTTCCCACCGGCAAGCTCTTGAGCGATTGTGACAGTAAAAAGAGGCTGATGTTGGCAGATACAAGCGTGATCGCGATTGGAAGCAATCTCGTAAAGCCCGCCGTGTGCTTCAAGCCGATCGCAAAGGCGATTTCAAAAACACCGGCAGTGAAGAGGTATAACCAAGACATTTGTTCTCCTCCCTTTGTTGTTAAAGGAAGAAATAGTACCGACTGTCCAGCCTGACGTCAATTGCGAGTTGGAAGCGCGACCGTCTGAAGTTTAGATCGGGGAGCTTTCGACGCGCACGCGCGGCTTCAGAGCACGCGGCCTTCGTTACGTCCCGGAGCTGCGCATCACCGAGCGCGAAGATTGCGCGTACAACCGGACCCGGTAATCCGGATTCGATCTCGAAACTTCGTCAGGCGAGGAGAGTTTCTGCCTGTTGTCGAATTGTAGATTCGATTTTCGATTTGTAGAGCGCAGCTAGAGCCGGCAGATCGCCTGAGAATTCCACCTCCGATGGTTTGACCGTCAGCGTCCCCGACACCGGCATTCCCATAGCTGAAAATCTAAACGTGCCGACGTTGCCGTTCCACTCCTCGCGGAGATCGTCGATCTTGTCGGCGAATTGCGCTCTCACCTTGTTCAACAGACCCTGAATCCGCTTCAGAGCTTCGTCTTGGGAAAGACGATGCGGCACGGTCATGTTCAGTTTTGGCATAGTTCCCCGTTACCCGTCCATCTTATTAAAGCTTAGAATCGCGAAACGACCCACAGGGAGCCGGCGATTGCCACGAGATCCTCGATCAGGGCGACGTAGATGTCGCGCGTCCCTCGCCGTGGGAGCCGTAAGCGAGCGCAGCCCGGCAAAGAATCCAATGAGAAAGGCCAAAAAAAGCGTCATCGTACGGCCGACCCTTCGTCCGTCGATCGGTTATTGGCCGCAGCAGTTTTTATACTTTTTACCGCTTCCAC
>JBGQBP010000281.1:0-4900 GCA_041494945.1 Binatia bacterium
ATCCTCGCGTTGCCCGAGCGCGTTGCTAAAAAAGACGCCACGCTCGACGATCTGCTCCGCCACCTCGACTATATGGTGAAGTTGGCCGGGGTCGAGCATCTGGCGCTGGGAATGGATTTCATCAAGTATGACGGCCCGCGCACGCTCAAAGATCAGCACCATCCGCTGCACCAGCGCACCTACGTCAAAGATTTTGAGGAGATCGAAGATCTGCCGAAGCTCATCGACGGCCTGGGTCGCCACGGGTATAAAGCAAACGAGATCGCTCTCATCCTCGGAGGAAACTACCTGCGCGTGCTCAAAACCATTCTCCCGGAGCATTCGGTGATCTAGGTTCGGAGGAGGACTCTTATGCGCCGACTGATGTTGTCGTTCTTCCTTTTCGTCTCCCTTTTTTCCTACTCGCCGGGCGCATCCGCTAAAATCGTGGTCGGCCTGTCGTCCGTGAACCTCGCGTTTCTGCCGGTGTACGTCACGCAGGAAAAAGGATTTTTCAAGGATGAAGGGTTGGATGTGATCTTCGTCATGTTCAACGCGGGCACGACCAATCTTCAAGCGCTGGCCGGCGGCGACGTGCAGATCATGGGAAGCGCGTTTGTCGAAACCATCGGCGGCCGCGCCGGTGGCATCGACGTGAGAAATTTCTGGGGCATCTGCAATCTCATGCCGTTCCAGCTCTACTCGAATCCCAATTTCAAATCCCTCAAAGAAGCGAAAGGGAAGAGGTTCGCGATCAGCCGCTTCGGCTCGCTCACGGATTTTCTCACCCGCGCGACGCTGCACCATTTCGGCGTCGATCCGAAGGAAGTGACGATACTCCAGATCGGCAGCACTCCGGCCCGGTATGCCGCGCTGTCCGCCGGAGCGGTGGATGCGAGCATCGTTTGGTTCCCCGTAACCGAGATCGCCAAATCTCAGGGATATTTGAAGCTCTTCGATCTCAAGGGAATTTTCCCCGAGTGGCCCTACGAGACTTTCGCCGCGCGCGAGTCCTGGCTGGCGAAGGAAAAGGATCAGGTCGTCAAATTCCTGCGCGCCTATCAGCGCGGCGTCAAGCATACGCTGGAGAATAAAGAAGATGCGCTCAAGGCGATCCGGAAATACGTGCGGATGGATCCGGCGTACGCCCCCGCGGGTTACGACGAGTACCGGGATTCGTTTCCGGCGAGCGGAAAAATCGCCGAGAAGCCGGTCCCCGAAGTCATCGAGCTGGAATTCAAGGAAGGCAGGCTCAAGCGCAAAATTTCTGCGGACGAGCTGATCGACAAATCCTTTATACAAATGTTCGGCGGAAAATAACGCGGCTATATTTTATCGAAGGCGGGACAAAACAATGATTATCGATTTGGATTCGCATCTGCGCGACGGCTATTTTTTGGACGAGATCTACAAACTCGAAGGACAGTTCGCCAAGCTCACGCCCGTGCGCGTGGGCAACGGCAACCACCACACGGCGAAGTTCATTCACTCGCTCGATCCGATCAGCCCGCAGGGGCGCGCGGCCCACAGCCATCCTTATATATACGACCCGGATTACGGCTGGCGCGGCGGCGAGATCGCGGCGCGGCAGGTGGCCGGCTACGACATGGCCAAGCGGCGCGAGGGGATCAAGAAAGAGAACGTCGATAAAGAGATTATTTTCCCGACCCAGATCAGCATCGCGACGCAAAACATCGGCCCGCTCGGTCGCGAGCTGGCGCGCTGCTACAACGACTGGGTCGCCAAACTGGTCAAAGGTTATGAAGACATCTTTCTTCCCGTCGGGATGGCCCCGGCCGGTTATCCTGAGGCGATGCCCGGCGAGCTGAGACGCTGCGTCAAGGACTTTGGCTTCAAGGCCGGCCATCTGGTTTCCTACTGCGGCAGCCGTAACCTCGACAGCTCCGACTACTACCCGTACTACGAGGCGGCGCAAGAGCTCGACGTGCCGCTCTTTTGTCATCCGAACAGCAACGGCGATCTGGTGGACCGGTTTGATAATTTTTTTAAAACGCACGTGCTCGGCCGCCCCATGAACTGCATCCCGGCGCTTATCGCTCTGGTTCTGGGCGGCATCTTCGAAAAATTTCCCAAGCTCAAAGTCGTCTTCTTCGAGTGCAGCGCGGAGTTTCCGCTCTACTGGATGCACCGAATGGACGACGATTGGGAATGGGCCAAGGACTTCGCGCAGATTTCCGGCGGGCTCAAGATGCCGCCTTCGGAGTACGTCCGGCGCAACTGCTATTTTACCTGCGAGGCGGACGAAAAGGACCTGTCGCGCCCGATCGCGGAAGTCGGCGAGGACCACATCTTGATGGCGACCGACTATCCGCACTTCGATTCCGAGTATCCGCACACGGTCTCGAGCATCCGCGCGAGAAACGACATCACGGCGAAGCAGAAAGACAAGATTCTCGGCGAGAACGCGGCGCGGCTGTTGAATTTGTAGGAAATCAGGGTAGGGGCGGGTTTGAAACCCGCCCCTACTGGATCCCCGTTAATGATGAAAGCACCGACGCGGCAGATTGTCGGGATCATTTTTGTCGGATTAGTATCTTGGAGCTGCTGTCCCGAGTCTCTCGCCGCTTCGCCGCCCGCCAAAATTGTCATCGCGTACGCCGCTATGAACGCCCGGGTGGCCCCGCTCTGGGTCGCTGAGGACCACGGATTTTTCGCCAAGAACGGAGTCGCGGCCAACACCATCTTCATCCGCCAGGCGCCGCTGCTGGTTGCCGCGCTTACCGCGGGCGACGTTCAGATCGGCTACACCGGAGGGACTGCGGTGTTGGCCGCGGTCGTGGGCGGCATTGATCTCAAGATGATCGCCTCGCTCACTAACCGGCTGGGCTACGACCTGGTGGCCGCGCCGAACATCAAGAGCGCGAAGGATCTCCGCGGCAAGCGCTTCGGCGTGCAGAGTCTCGGCGGCACCATCTGGATGGCCGGCCTGCTGGGACTGGAGCACCTCGGCCTCGAGCCCCGGCGCGACAACATCAGTCTGCTCGCGATCGGGGATCAAACGGTTCTGACTCAAGCCCTCGAGGCGGGCCAGATCGACGCGACGGTTCTCGACGGCGTCTTCAGCCGCAGGCTCAAGCAAAAAGGATTCACGGTTCTCGCCGAGCTGCAGCAAACCGGCATCCCGTTCTCCGGCCAGGGATTGATCGTCCGGGGCGGCTACCTGCAAGAGCAGCGCGAGACCCTGGAAAACGTGCTCAAGGGATTGATGGAAGGCATCGCGTTCAGCCTCGCGCCGAAGAACAAAAATCAAGTCGTCGCGACGATTGTTAAGCGGCTCAAGCTCTCCGATCCGGCCGTTGCCGAGGAAGGTTATCAGGACGTGGTCAGGAACGTGGACCGCCGGCCGTACCCGACGCTCGAGGGGCTGCGCAACATCCAGCGGCTCATGAAAGTCCGCACGCCCGCCGCGGAAAAAATTAAAGTCGAGGAGATGATCGACGATCGAATTCTCCGCCGGCTCGACCAGAGCGGCTTCATCGACAAGCTATACGAAACGTACGGCGTGAAAAACTGATTCGCGAGGAGAGATCCATGTACATCGACGGGGACAGCCATTATTGGCCGGTGCGCTTCATCGAGCGCGTCTCGCATCCCGGGCGCGGTTATGTAGAAATCAAGGAAGACAACGGCAAGCACGTCAGGTTCGGCGAGCGCGTCCCCGGCAAGATCGCCACGTACTATCGCGACGGAAAAGTGGTCCACTCTTTCAAAGAAGGGAGATGGAATCTCGACATCCGCCGCGAGTACATGAAAAAGGACGGCTTCGATCTTCAGGTGTTGATTCCGGACAACCGGCAGTTAATCTACGAGCTCGACCCCGAGCTCGGGCGGCAACTGGCGCGCGCTTACAACGATACCGTTGCGGAGGATATCGCCGGACAGGATGAGTTCATCGGCGTCGCCTGGGTCTATCTGCCGGACATTAAAGAAGCCGTGCGCGAGCTACGACGCGCGGTGGAGGAGCTGGGACTCAAGGCGCTAAAGCTGAGCGGCGGCTACAACAACTGCGATCTCGACGCGGAGGTCTTGTGGCCGCTTTACGAAGAGATCGCGCGGCTGGACGTTCCGATCCTCGTTCATCCCGGCGCGCGCGTCTTCGAGGACCAGCACAGCCATCCGTGGCTGATCGGCAGCGAGCGCTACGAAGGCTTCCCATTTTTTCCAACGGCGCTGGGCTTTCCGCTGACCTATATGGTGACCGCCGCGCGCCTGATCTTCAGCGGGGTCTTGGACCGCTTCCCGTCGCTGCGCTTTGCTTTCTTCGAAGGCGGCGTCGGCTGGGTGCCGTGGCTCATGACCATGCTGGATCATCACGTTCCCGCCGAGGCCTCGGTCTCCACGGCCGTGCGGCAGTTTTTCAAAGGAGAAGAAAAAATAAAAAAATCGCCTACCGAGTATTTCAGGCATTTTTATATCGCAGCGGTGTCTTGGGAGAGTTACCTGCCGGATATCGTGAAAGCCTGGCCGGATCACAACATCATCACCGGCAGCGACTTCGACCACAACGACGCGATCTCCACCTGGCCCAACACCGTCAAGCCGATCCAGGCGATGGCGGGACTCTCCGAAGAAGAAAAAGAAAAGATCCTCGGCGGAAACATGATGCGGCTGTTCAAGATGGATGGCGCGGCCCCGCACTGAAGTCCGCGCGCCCTCGCGGACTCTGTTCTCAAGGTTCATTGGCCTCTTGTGTCACTCCCGCGCACGCGGGAGTCCAGGAATTTTTGTAGGGGCGGTTCGCGAACCGCCCCTACTGGATTCCCTAAATTCACAAACGAAGTGCAACACCTTTCGGGTAAGGTGTTGCCATGGGACAAAAGTATGAACAGCTTTCCTTGGATGAACGTTGCACGATTGCCCGGTATAGCCAAGCCGGGAAAACAATCCGCCAAATCGCGGC
>JBGQBP010000282.1:0-4856 GCA_041494945.1 Binatia bacterium
CGATTGGTCATGTCCGGCCCGTACGCTTACACGCGGAATCCCATGTATCTGGGACACCTCATTTACCTCGCCGGTCTGGCGCTGAGTCTTCAGTCTCTGCTCGCCGCGGTCATTACCCTCGCAACTGCGATCTGGTTTCATACACGCGTCCGCCGCGACGAGGCAAGACTGGTAGAACTATGGGGCGAGCCATACCGGCGTTATCTCGCGATTACCAAGCGCTGGATTCCCGGTTTATTCTAGCTCGACTTCACCCGCTTTGCCTTGGCTTTTTCTCCCGTGATAAAGTGATCGCCCTTGAGCGCAAGCTCGGCCTCTTCTTCGTCTTGCTTGGTCCAGTCGCCGAGACTGTAACCGTACCACGGCATGCGCGGCTTGAGCGCCGGGAGGCCCAGCTCCTCCCAGATTTTTCTGGAATTCTCCATGAACTCTTTTCGCGGCAGCGACACCGGCGTATAGGGCCACGGACGGGTCGCGTCGATCAAGAGCGCGCTCGTCGGCGTCTGTCGCGCCACGTGCGTCGGCACGCCGGGCGGATAACAGGAGGGATCGAGGCCGGGAGATTTGCCCTTGAGGATCATGACGTCTTGGTCGGGTCTGACGTTAAACGAGATCGCCCAGTTGATCATCGCCGGGTCGCGGATGTCGATGTCTTCATCGACGGCAATGCAGATCTTCGCATAGCTGCCGCTGAAGCCGGCGGAGGTATTGAGCGCGCGCCACACGTCGCCCGAGTTGGTCTTTTTCATTTTAATCACGCAATAAGCCTGGCCGCTGCCGCTCACCTCGTCGTGAATCGCCACGTCTAGGACGGCGGGATTGCCGGCGTCGTGGCGCAGCAGTTTATAGATGACCTTTTCCGTGCCGATGTGCTTGATCTTGCTCGACTCGCTGGGCGGGAACTGGCTCATGAGCGTCGTGTAGATCGCGTCTTTGCGGTGCGTGATGCACGTCACGTCTAAAAACGGCGCCACGCCGCGATGGCCCATATAGCCGGGATATTCCCCGAACGGCCCTTCGGGCTCGATCATGTCCGTCGCGATTTTTCCTTCAATGACGATTTCCGCCGTGGCGGGAACCAAGAGATCGACGGTCCTGCATTTCACGAGCGGGATCGGCTCGCCGGCCAGACCGCCGGCCAGACGATACTCGTCGAAATCGTATGGCAGCTTGGCCGTAGCGGCGTACGCGATCGCCGGAATGACGCCGATCACGATGGCGGCTTCGAGCGGAATTCCTTTGGCGTGGCATTTTTTCCAGTGCATCCCCATGTGCTGCCCGAGAAATAATCCGCCGGTGCGGTTCGGCGCTTTAATCTGCCCGCGGTAGTTGCCGATGTTGTAGATGCCGGTGTCGGGATCTTTGGTGACCCAGTTCGCGGAGGTGAGATACGGCGCGTTGTCGAATCCCGGCGTTGAGATCGGCACCGGAATCATGTCGAGCCCATAGCCGTTAAGAAGATCGTTTCCCATGCGCACGACCTCCTGCGCGGGGCCGGATTCCACGACGACGGGCGGAATCGGCTTCATCTGCGCCTCGGTCCAGCGGTCGAAAATATCGTCCGGCTCGCACATGAGACCGATGCTATAAATTTCCGTGGATGCGGCGAGCGTGCCGACGGAAACCGGCATCGTGTAGCGCTTGCCTTTCACGTCCACGACGTTCTCGAAGAAAAACGCTTTGCGCTGCTCTTCGTCGAGACCGCGGAACTGCCAGCGCACGAGCGGCATCAGCTCGGTGTCTTTGTTGATCTCGCGCTTGATGCGAATCAATTTGCCGCGCTCTTCCAGAGCTTTGATGTGCTCGCGAACGTCGCGGTAATATTTCCTCTGTTCCACGATAGTCGTCCTCCGTTACAATCTTCTGTCATCTATCACTTCCTGTGCGAGGATTGTCAAGAACGCCTTCTTCTCTCTTCTCCCGGCGCGCGCGGGGTTTTCCGAAGGACCGAGACATCGATCGAAAAGCTTCAAGCGTAATTTGCGGTTGAGCGTAGCAGAAATATATTGGCTCGGTCCGGAGGGAAATCCCGCGCGCGCCGCTCTCCCACACTATTGACAAAAATCAGCCGCCAACCTAACTTCAGGCTGACTCAAGGAACGAATCATCGATGGCGAATCTCGGCTTTGTCGGTCTCGGCGTGATGGGCAGCCGCATGGCGAAGCGGCTGCTCGACGCCGGTCATACCGTAACGGGCTACAACCGGACAAAATCGAAGGCGCAGTGGCTGTTGGATGCGGGGATGAAGTGGGCGGATACGCCGCGCGCCGTTGCTCAGTCGGCGGAAATCATCTTCTCGATGGTGACGAACACCGAGGCACTGAAGGCGGTCACGAGCGGACCGGACGGGATTCTCGCGGGCCTTGGCCGAGGCAAGGTTTACATCGATATGAGCACCGTCAGCCCGGCCGCGAGCCGCGAGATTGCCTCCCAGGTTGCAGCCAAGGGTGCGCAGATGCTTGATGCGCCCGTATCCGGCAGCGTGAGCACGCTCGAAGAAGGCAAGCTCTCGATCATGGTCGGCGGAGATCGGACCGCTTGCGAACGCGCTCGTCCGATTCTCGAAGCGATCGGTCCAAAAGTCACTTACGTCGGCGGCAACGGCCTCGCCGTGTCGATGAAGATCGCCACGAACTTGAGTCTCGCCGTGCAAATGCTCGCCTTCAGCGAAGGCGTCCTGCTGGCGGAAAAGAGCGGCATCGCGCGCGAGACCGCCGTCGAAGTCTTGCTCAACAGCGTGATCGCCTCGCCGATGGTCAAGTACCGCGGTCCGTTCGTGCTCAAGATGCCGGATGAAGCGTGGTTCGACGTGAACATGATGCAGAAGGATTTGCTTTTGGCGCTGGAGATGGGAAGGGGACTCGACGTGCCGCTTCCGACAACCGCCATTACAAACGAGATGCTCACCGCTGCCAGGGGCATGGGGTTAGAAAAGAAAGACTTTGCGGTGCTGTTTGAGGTCCTGGCGCGGATGGCCGGGCTTAAAAAATAATGTTGAATTTTGAGTTATGAATTTTGAATTGAAATTCAAAACACCTTAATTCAAAACTCAACATTCAAAATTAAAAGTTATGGCAAAACCCAAAGTCAAACCGTCGAGTATCGGGCGCGATCAGTGGCTCCGCTTCTACCGCCAAATTTTAAAGATCCGCTTGTTCGAAGAGCAGGTGAACGATCTTTATAGGAACGCCAAGATGCCGGGGCTGGCGCATCTTTACATCGGCCAGGAGGCGGTCGCCGTAGGCGTATGCGAAGCGCTTCGCTCCGACGATTACATCACCAGCACTCATCGAGGACATGGCCATTGCCTGGCGAAGGGCGCGGCCGTGGACAAAATGTTCGCCGAGCTGCTCGGCAAAGTGGACGGCTACTGCCGCGGCAAAGGCGGCTCGATGCACATCGCCGATCAAGAGCGGGGAAACCTGGGCGCCAACGCTATCGTGGCCGGAAGCACGGGCATCGCCACCGGCGCGGCCATGTCGGCCAAGCTCCGCGGCAGCGATCAGGTCGCTGTTTGCTTCTTCGGCGAAGGCGCGCTTGGACAGGGGCTGCTTTACGAATGCATGAACATGGCCTCTCTCTGGAAGCTGCCGGTGATCTATCTCTGCGAGAACAACCTGTATAACGAGTACACCCATTACAGCGAAACGACCGCGGGCACGATCGAAGCACGCGCGAAAGCGTTCGGTATTCCGACGGAATCGATTGACGGACAGGATGTCGAGCTGGTGCACCGAACTACGGTTCGTCTGGTCGAGCGCGCGCGGAAGGCCGAAGGGCCTTCGTTTCTTCTCTGCAACACCTACCGCTTTCACGGCCACCACGTCGGCGACATCGACCGCGCATACTATCGCGCCAAAAAAGAGGAAGAGGAATGGAAGAACCGGCGCGACCCGCTGACGTTATTAACGGATAAGTTGAAGCGCCTCAAAGTCGCCGATGAGAAGCACTTGAGCGAGATCGAAAAAGAAATTCGCAACGAGATCGAAGAAGGAGTCCAGTTCGCTCTTAACGCTCCTTACCCCGATGCGGACGAAGTCGACCAGCATGTCTATGCGTAGTTTTGAATTATGAATTTTGAGTTTTGAGTTAAAGAAATCTTCCAATTCAAAATTAGAAACTCAAAATTAAACATTTAACAGTGAAAGCGCCAACGCAAGCTATACCTCCAGCCCAAAAAGCCGATCGTGTGATTACGTTTGGCCAGGCCATCAACGAAGCCCTCGCCGAGGAGATGCGCCGCGACCCGAAAGTTTTTATCCTGGGGGAAGACGTCGCCGAAGCCGGCACTCCGTTCAAAGTTCTCTCGGGCCTCGTCAAAGAGTTCGGCAAAGAGCGCGTGATCGACTCGCCGATATCGGAGGCCGCGATCACCGGCCTCTGTGTCGGCGCGGCGATGACCGGCCTGCGCCCGGTCGTCGATATCATGTTCGGCGATTTCATCACACTAACAATGGACCAGATGGTGAACCAGGCCGCCAAGATTCATTATATGTCCGGCGGCAAGCTCAATGTCCCGATGGTCATGCGCACGACGCTCGGCGCGACGCGACGCTCGGCGGCGCAGCACAGCCAGAGCCTGCACGCTTGGTTCAGCCACATTCCGGGATTGAAAGTGGCGATGCCTTCGACGCCCTATGACGCCAAGGGTCTGCTCAAGACCGCGATCCGCGACGACAACCCGGTCGTCTTTTTTG
Organism: Binatia bacterium; assembly: GCA_041494945.1. GTDB lineage: Bacteria > Desulfobacterota > Binatia > UBA9968 > UBA9968 > JAJPJQ01. The sequence continues at coordinate 4,698 of JBGQBP010000282.1, forward strand.
AAGACAAGCTGATGTACCAGCTCAAGGGGCCGGTGCCGGAGGACGAGTATACGATTCCGTTCGGCGTGGCCGATGTGAAGCGCGGCGGTAAAGATATCACGATCGTTGCGACGAGCAGTATGGTGCAGGTTGCCATGAGCGCGGCGGAGATTCTGGATC
>JBGQBP010000283.1:0-4814 GCA_041494945.1 Binatia bacterium
CCCACGGCGGGATTTTATCTGCTCGTCCCCGAACGGGACATCGTGACGCTTGAGATGACGCCCGAGGAGGCCTTCAAACTTATCGTCTCCGGCGGCATGATCAGCCCGGAGGAGAAGGCCATCCTCGTCGGCTCGAAGTGAGCGCTATCCTTTTTGCGAGTCGATGGCCTGCCTTGTCTTCGACAAGCTCAGACCAGTGAGCGAGCGAAGCGAGTCGAAACCTAAAACACTGACTGTCCTTCGACTCACTGCGTTCGCTCAGGACACCATTCGCCTCGCTTATAGATTGGTGTGGCCTGCCGGGAATTGCGCGCTGGTCCTCTTGCGAGTCGACGGCCTGCCATGAGCGAGCGGTGAAACCGCGAGTCGAATGGTGGAGGCAGTGCCACAGTGTAAAGAACCGCTTTTGACCATCTCCTTCCGTCTAACTTAACAGGAGAAGACTAGAAAGAAAGCGGGGCAAAATCAAGCAGGTAGAGGACAAATGCTGGCTCAACCGGCCTCCAAGTCTTTACCCCGCCCAACCTGATTGGGTCCACCAATTTTCTCTGGATTCAAATTGAAGGAGAAAACAATTCAATCCTGGCATCGCCGCGTGGTTACTTGATCCCCTTGTCCGCCCGGTACAGCACCGACTGCGGAATCGTGAGGCCGATCTGCTTCGCTGTCTTTAGATTGATGATCAACTCGAACTTCGTGGGCTGCTCGACGGGCAGGCCACGCGCATGCTTGGTGCACTCGAAATTTTTAACGGCCGAGAGCGCGTTTAATGGCACGAATGATCTCCGCCTTACCCGGCACGAAGCACTTTTCGAGCGCGGGGCTTGCCGGAACCGGCGCGAACGGCGCGGCGACGCGCATGATCGGGCTGTCGAGGTAATAAAAAGCGGCTTGTTGAAGCCTTGCTGTAATCTCGGCCCCGAAACCGCCCTGTTCCACCGCTTCGTGGACGACGACGAGACGACCGGTTGTTTTGACCGAAGCCGCAATGGTTTCGGTATCGAGCGGCGAGAGCGTCCGCGGGTCGATGACCTCGACGGAAATGCCTTCGGAGGAAAGTTCGTCGGCGGCTTCGAGCGCGGGTTCCATCATCCTCGCGAGAGCAACGATCGTCACGTCTTCCCCGCGCCGCGCCACACGCGCCTCGCCGATCGGTGAAAGGCGGCCGCCGTCTGGAATCTCGCCACGCCGCCAATAGAGACCGCGATGCTCGATGAACACGACCGGATTGTCGTCGCGGATGGCGGATTTGAGCAGCCCTTTGGCGTCGGCAGGAGTCGAAGGCAGGACGACCTTCAGGCCCGGCACGTGAGCGAGCCACGACTCGAGACTTTGCGAATGGTGCGCGCCCATATGGCCGCTGATGCCGCACTGGACGCGGACGGTTAACGGGATTTTGAGTTGCCCGCCGGACATATAATGGAGTTTTGCGCCGTGGTTGACGAGTTGGTCCAGCGCGAGCGTGATGAAATCGATGAACATGACTTCAACGACCGGCCTGAGTCCCGCCGCCGCCGCGCCGATCGCAAGTCCCATGACCGTGCCCTCGCTGATAGGCGTGTTGACGACGCGGTTTTGGCCGAACGCCTCCGCCAGACCGCGCGTCGCTCCGAAAGGGCCGCCCAACACGACGTCTTCGCCGAAAATATAGACCGACGCGTCGCGCTTCATTTCTTCGTGCAAGCCGGTCCGGATCGCTTCTAAAAAAGTTTGTTCGGCCATATGCAGGCTCAACAGTCACCGCCTCCGGACAAAACCCAGGAATCCTCGAAGAGACAGTCCGCCGGCTCGGGATGAAAGCGGCAAAAATTGGTCATGCGATGGGCTTATGAGGATCAAGGTCATACCGTCACTTGACTTGCGACTTCCTCGGGCCCCGGCCAAGGAGAGGAAAGCGCAAACCGGGCGGCCTCTTCGACGCGCTCGCGCGCCTCGCGCTCGATCGTTTGAAGTTCCGCGTCGGAAACGGCCGCTTTATTTTTAAGCACGCGGACAAAGCGCGCGATCGGATCTTTTTTCTTCCACGCACCTAGCTGCGACAGCTCACGGTACTTTGCCGAATCGCCTTCGTAATGGCCGCGCAACCGATAGGTCAGGCATTCGACAAAACTCGGACCTTTGCCGCTGCGCGCCCACGCTGCGGCCTTGGCGGCGGCCCTTCGGACCGCGATGAGATCGTTGCCGTCGATGGTTGCGGAGCGAATCCGGTAGGTCTTGGCGTGATCCGCCAATTGTTCCACCAACGTGTGGGCCGAGAGCGGCGTGAACTCGGCGTAACCATTGTTCTCGCAAACAAAGATCACCGGCAGCCGCCAGAGACTCGCGATGTTCAGCGACTCGTGAAACGCGCCTGTCTGTCCGGCGCCGTCGCCGAAAAAGACGACGGCAACCTGTCCTTGACCGCGTTCCTTCGCGGCGAAGGCCGCCCCCAAGGCCAGCGGGATCGTGCCGCCGACCACCCCAGTGGCGGTGACGAATCCCGCGTCCAGGGCGACGATGTGCATGGAACCGCCCTTGCCGGCACAGTAGCCGGTGGCGCGGCCGGCGATCTCCGCCATCAGCCGGTTGATGTCGGCGCCTTTGGCGATCGCGTGGCCGTGGGAACGGTGGCCGCCGAACACGTAGTCGTCTTGTCGGAGCTGCGAACAAGTCCCGACCGCAACCGCTTCCTGCCCAATGCCGAGATGCAGCAGGCCAACAATCTCGCGCGCCGCGTAAAGCGCCGAAACTTTTTCCTCGAAGGCGCGAATCAGCCACATGGTGCCGAGGAGAGGCACCCATTCCTTCTGCGTCTGAGTCTTCGTCGTCATAGCCCGGATGATTCACCCGCTACACGTAATTTTTTCTCCGAGCATGAATAACACGGAAGAGGTAGGGAGCAAAACAAATCTTTAACGGAGGACTGCGCGTATCGCTTCGATGATGCGATCTTCCCGCGGGCCGATGTACTCTTCTAGCGGAGGGCTGTAGGGCACCGGCACATCCAACGTTGCCACGCGCCGAAGCGGCGCCTTGAGTTTGTCAAAACCGGTCTCGGCGATCCGCGCGGCGATCTCCGCCGCAACGCCGCAGCTTTGATGCGTTTCGTCGACGATCACGACGCGGCCGGTTTTTTCCATCGAGCTTAGAAGCGTTTCCATATCGAACGGCACGAGCGTGCGCGGATCAACGACTTCCACCTGAATGTTTTCGCGGGCGAGCTTCTCGGCGACTTGCAGACAGCGCTGGACCATATACGAGGTCGCAACCACCGTCACATCGCCCCCTTTGCGCTTGATATCGGCTTGGCCGAAAGGAATCGGCCCGTCGTTCTCGGGTACCTCCCCGCGCACTTCCAAGAGTTGGACGTGGTCGACGAAGATGGTCGGGTTGTCGCTTGCGACGGCGGTCTTAAGAAGCCCTTTCACGTCCCGCGGCGAAGAGGGCAGCACGATCTCCAGCCCCGGGTTGTTCCACAGCATCGCCTGCGGGCTGGCGGAATGTTGCGCCGCGCCGCCGCCGCGCAGCCCATGAAACAGATGAAACACGACGGGCACCCGGGTCTGACCGGCCGACATATAGAACGCGTTGGCCGCTTCGTTGCAGACCTGCGGCCAGCCTTCGAAGATGAAGCTTCCGGTGCCGATGTCGACGACGGGTCTTAAGCCCGCCATCGCCGCGCCGGTCGCAAGCCCGCAAAAGCCAAGCTCGGAGATCGGCGGTGACAGCACGCGATCGGCATATTTCTTGGCCAGTTCTTGATAGAGATGGCGGCGCGGGCTCAGGCTTAAGAAGGTGCCGCCGATCAGATGGACTCTTTTGTCCGCGTCCATGATCTCGCGGAGCGCCTCGAACTTGGCTTCGTCGTACGCGAGTTCTCTCATATTCGGGCTCACGCGAAAACTTCTTTCGCCGCTTCTTCCAGCGCCGGGTAGGGGCTCGCAACGGCAAAGTTGACCGCCGCCGCGATCTCCACTTTGACTTTATCTTCGATCCCGGCGATCTCTTCCCGCGTGGCCTGCCCGGCCTCAACCAACTCCCGAATGAAAATCAACAGCGGATCGCACGAGCGGTACCACTCCCGCACTTGTTCCGGCACCGTGCTCACGTCCCAGGCGAGCGCGCTCTGCGTGGGTTGCGCGACCGAGGGCCAGTTGGTTTCGCTGCCGGGCCAGCGCACGGTCTGCGCTTCGATGAATTGCGGTCCCTCCCCGCGGCGGATTTTTTCGACGGCTTCCGAGACCGCGGCATGGACCAGCCCGGCGTCCATGCCGTCGATTTGCTTGGCGGGAATTTTGTAGACCGCAGGCAAATCGGTCAGCGGATTGGCCGCTATGGTCGATGACTGCGCCGCGGCGGCGGCGCGGCCCGTGCCGTACTTGCCGTTGTTTTCGCAAAGAAAAAGCACCGGCAACTTGTAGAGAGACGCGAGGTTGAACGTTTCGGGAGCCGCGCCTTCCTCCAACGCGCCGTCGCCGAACAGACAGACCGTCGTCCGGCCGTTTTTCAGCGCTTTGGAGGCGTAAGCCGTGCCGGCGGCAAGCGGAATGATGCCGGCGACTACCGCGGAAGTATGGAGAAAGCCCAGCGAGGGCACGACCGTGTGAAACGAACCGCCCTTGCCTTTGTTGTAACCGCCGGCGCGCCCGAGGATCTCCGCGCAGAGCCGCTTCGGATCGGCGCCGCGCGCGAGCAGGTGGCCGTGATTCCTATGGGTGGTGAACAGATAGTCGTCGGGTCCGAGACACGATAGAGCGGGAACGCCGGTCGCCTCCTGGCCGATATAAAGATGATAATGGCCGCTGAAAACGCCTTTGTCGTGAAGCGGCACCAGG
>JBGQBP010000284.1:0-4715 GCA_041494945.1 Binatia bacterium
AGGAATTCCCGCAATGGTGTATGTTGTCAAGTTTCGGCCCAAAGCCGACGGTAATAGTTCCAACCGCAAAGTCGCCCGGACCGTGTTCGCTGAATCGGCAGCAAAACCCAGCCGGGAAAAGGCGGCCGAGCTTCTCACCAGCGTAACGGGGGGCGATTTTTTGGAAGACACGATCGAAATCCGCGAGCTGCGAGATTTTGACCCTATCGAGGTCAAAGGTCAGGGCGGCACGGTCTTTAGCCTGTAACCGCCGGCATTTTTTGAGCGGACCTAAAACAGCTTCTCTTTCTCGTTCCCATCCCTTATCTTTCACGCCAGTTTCCATTTGATGTAACCCATTTTCCCGCCTCGTTCGTCTACTGTATGCCAGATAAGGAGAGCGGGAGATGAACAAGACTAAAATGCTCTTGGCCGGCGCCTTGATGGCCGTGCTTTTATCTTCGATCGGCGGCTGTGTTTATTATGTCCGTGGGCCGTATCCCTTGGTCAGTGTACGTGGTCCTTATGACCGTGACTGCCGTTACTACCGTAATTGCTAGCGCATAAATCGGTCGGCCGCCTGCCGGAAAAGCGTCAATCCTTTAAAAAAGGCCCGGGTCGTGAGGACTCGGGCCTTTTTATATTTGGCGCTCGAGATTTCGGCAGGCCGCTGCAAAATCGGAGGATTTTTGGTTTGAACCATTTTAACTGCTCGTTCGTCTAACTGGGCAAAGGGAGGTGTGAAATGAACAAGGCAAAAAGGTTAGTCACAGCGGCTTTAGTGATGCTGTTTTTGGGGTCGTTGGCAGGCTGTATTCTGGTCGATCGAGGCGGTAATGGCTCCCATCGCAACTACGGTGATCGGCATTCGTACCGCGATCGCGATGGGGACCGCTGATAGCAGCTTGAGTTTTACCGTCGGCGTGAATAAGGAGCGGCACTATGCCCGCGAAGATCGATTCTACAACGTGCCGAAAGCGGCCGAAGAAGCGTTGAGCCGGATGGAGTGACTGGTATATAGTCCGGTATCATTCTAACAAGGAGGGCAACTTATGCGTTGGTTCCAAACGACTCTGGCAACAGCATTATTCGGGCTCCTGATCATGGGCGTCGTGTCGGACGCAGCCGCCGCGGAAGGGCGGCGCGGCGGATGTCGCAGGGGTGAGCGCCTCAACATTCAGGATCTCGATGTGTCTCCGGACCCGATCATTGAGGGACAGCGCATCCGCAGCTGGAAAGTGAAAATCCGCTTGGATGCCGATCGCGAATGCGACACCGAGATCGAGATCCGCGAAGGCAACGAATTGGCCGGCGGACCGCACCGCTATACGCTCCGGCCCGGAGTCAACGAGATCGAACTGCCGGCTGCGGAGAGATTCCGATTCCAAGGCAGAGAGCATTGCTTCAGTATCGTCGTTGATCTCGAAGGGACGCACCGGCCTGTGGATGCGGGTCGGAAATTTTGCGCGCAACAAAAGCCGAGCTGGTCGTTGCGCGAGCCTGGTGACCGCGGCGGAGGCTACGGGGGCAACCGCTGAGTCCATTCCGAAATTCAGGTTTCATCGTAAACAAAAAGGCCCGGATCGTCACGATCCGGGCCTTTTTGTTTTTGGCGGCTTGAAAAGCTCCGTCGAATTCTCGTAGGATTCCAACACCTGACAAAACATCGACCGTCGCCAGGGAGCGCGCGTGCGCCTATACATCAATATCCTCACAACTTATTTTCCCGATCTCGATCCGCCCTATGATGTCTACTACCGGCAAATCCTCGAAGAGATCGAGCTGGCCGAAGAGCTGGGGTGGGAATGCTTCATGCTGAACGAGCACCATTTTCTCGGCTACGGCGGGCTGGTCCCCAATCCGGCGGTGCTGCTGGCGGCCGCCGCCGCGCGCGCGTCGCGCATTCGGCTGGGCCCATGCATTGCGATTCTCTCGCTGCGCCACCCGCTGCAGAGCGCGGAAGAATACGCGCTGGTGGACGCCGTCTCCGGCGGGCGGCTCGAATTCGGCATCGGCTCGGGCAACACCGCGTTGGATTACCGCGTGTTCGGCGTGCCGGAGGAAGAAGGACGGGAACGGAGGCAAGAAGCACTCGCCGTCATTCTCAAAGCCTGGTTGAACGAAGGCTTCAGCCATCACGGGAAATTTTGGCGCTTCGAGGAGATCACGCTCTACCCGCGGCCCGTGCAGCGGCCCCATCCGCCCGTCTGGGTGGCGGGAACGTCGCCGGAGAATTTGGCATGGGCCGGCCGCAACGGCTATCACACCATGACCGTCGGCCATCCGCATCCGCCAGAAAAAGTCCGCGCCGGCGTCGAGGCATGGAAGCGGGGCTTGATCGCCGGGGGACACGATCCCAACGAGAGCCACTGCCAGTTTCACGTGCGGACTTTCGTGCATGAGAAGAGCGAAAAGGCCCGCGCCGTGGCCGGAGAGGCGATCGGCCGCTACGACGCTATCTCACGAATCGGCCGGAGATCTTCGCTGGTGGAAACCGACAATTACGATTGGCAGGGAATGCTGGCGTCGGGCCGGAATCTTTACGGCGATCCCGAGGAGTGCGTTCAGATTATCCAGAACGCCATGCGCCACTACGAGTTCGACACGCTCACGACGACGTTCAACTTCGGCGGCATTCCGCACGAAGAGATTAAAAAGTCGATGCGCCTTTTCGCCAAAGAAGTGATGCCGGCGCTCCGCTGAGAAGGACCGGCGTCTGTTTTCGTTTCATCGAGGAGGGTTATCTTCTCCCGCCGAAGGAGCGTCGAAAATTGGGGCGCTGAAAACTCTCCTGGGTCGCCGCCGATTCCTTCAACATCCTGGCGGTCTTGTTGCCCATCACGTCCACGACGTGGATGTCCATCATGTGATCGCGCGTGTTTTTGATCTTCTGCCGGAGCGCGTTTCGCCGCACGACGTCCTGCGCGGCTGTTTTCAAATCTTCGAGCGGCAGCGAGACGTTCGCCTGCCGGCCGCGCAGAGAGAGTTGAATCGTAAATCTCGGTCCTTCGGCCTGAGCGCCGTCGGTCGTGGCGTAGTCGAGGTTCTTGTCGATGCTGCGGACGATTCCGCGGAGAATCGCCTCGTTATTCTTGAGCACTTCACGTCCGTTCATGGGTTACCTCCAGAGCCGCCAATTTCCTAAAAGCCTTGCGTAAAATAACTGTAAGGGATTCTCTCCCAAAGTTCAATCCGAACGATCGCGTCTTTTTCTTCTTGACCCTGCTATGCAGTTGCCCTATTTTGACCACTTTGAAGCCGGCTCGCGATGAGGAGACCTCGATTCATGAACATCGACCTGCACTCTCATTTTTTTCCCGTCGAAGCATTTCAGAGCGCGGGGAAATACCGCGACAAGGCGCCGCAGGCCGCGCTGCAAAACGGCCGCTTGACCGTCACCTCGGGCGGCGGCATGAGGGGAAATTTGGCCGAGGGATCCTACGACGCCGCGGCGCGAATCAAAGACCTGGACAAATTGAACATCGACCTGCAAGCCATATCGCCTTCGCCGATCATGCTGTTCTATTGGGAGGATCCGGCCGCGGCCGCTTACTTCTCGCGCCTCCAGAACGAGGCGCTCCAGGCCGTCGCCGCCAAGCATCCGGACCGCTTCGTCGCCTTTGGCAGCGTGCCGCTGCAAAGCGTCGCCGAATCGATCGCGATCGCCGAAGAGGCGAAAAGATCGGGCCTCAAGGGATTGGAGATCGGGACCGCCGTCGGCGACAAGCTACTAGATGCCCCGATCTTTGAACCGTTCTTTGAAGCTGCCGATGCGCTCGACCTCCTGCTCTTCGTCCATCCGGTCGAAGATGGCATTGACACCGACGATCCGCTGAACGCGATGCTCGGCAACGTGCTCCATTTTCCGTTTCGCACGACGATGATGATCGAGCGTATGATTCTCAAAGGCATGTTCGAGAAATACCAAAATCTTCGGCTCTGTCTCGCTCATGCCGGCGGGCTGGTCGCCTACAACATCTGGCGGCTCGATCACGCCTATGGGCAGAGACCGGAGTTTAGAAAAAACATCGCCCAAAAACCTTCGGAGTATTTGAAGAAGATCTACTTCGATACGATTCTCCACTCGGTCGCCGCGATCGAATATTTGATCCGCGCCGTCGGCGCCGACCGGGTGGTGATCGGAACGGATTATCCGATGATGATGGGCGACTTCGATCCGGTCGGGAGAATCAAGGAATTAAAAATTTCCGACGGGGAGCGGAGCCAGGTATTGGGAGGCAACGCCGCCCAAGCGCTAAAATTGTAACCGACGGGAGGCGATAGGCATGAAGGCAGAAATGAAGGGGAACGCAACCAAAGGCCCGCTCGTCTGGCTCGATATGGATCAGAAAGAAATCGACGACGCCTACGATCAGGCCTGCTGGGCGCCGAATCGCGAGCACATCGCGCAGCGCCGCCGCCTGGCGAGCGAGCGGACTATTGACAGACTTGGCCCGCCCGAGCGAGTCGCCTACGGTCCGGCCGAGATCGAGAAGCTCGACATCTACAAGACCAAACAGCCGAACGCCCCGATCGCGATCTTCATTCACGGCGGCGCGTGGAAGAACGGCGCGTCCAAGGATTCCGCCTACATGGCGGAGATGTACCTCGCCGCGGGCGCGAATTTCGTCATCCCCGACTTTGTTGCGGTGCAGGACGCGGGCGGCAGTCTCATGACGATGGCCCAGCAGGTGCGCCGCGCGGTCGCCTGGGTTTACAAGAACGCCGCGAGCTTC
>JBGQBP010000285.1:0-4711 GCA_041494945.1 Binatia bacterium
AAGCGCGGGTCACGACCAGATCGAAGCTCTTGTTCGGAAACGGCAGGCGATTCACGTCCGCCCGGCGGAACGTCACGTTTTTAAAACCTTCGCGCCGCGCCAGCGCGCGCGCTTTCTTGAGCATCTCCGCCGTCAGATCGATGCCGACGACTTCGCGAGCATGCTTGGCGAATTCCAGCGCCACGAAACCGGGACCGCAGGCGAGATCGAGGACGCGATGGGACGGTTTCACACCTGCCAACGGCGGAAGGATTTCCAGGCCGCCTTTCTGCCGCATGGACTGAGATTTAGAAAACTGCTCGGCCTGCTTGGTGAATTCCCACTGAACGATTTTTTCAAATGGGCGTGCGGCGCGCATGATGCCTGTAGTTAAAGCACGAATCGGGGGTATTGGAAATGACTCTTTCGAGGGGCGATTCCGATATTGACAGAGCCGGGCGACTGATCTAGACCTGTGGTCGAGAAAAGGAGATTACCATGGCGCGGATTTCACTGAAGGTAAACGGTAAAGCGCGTGTCGTCGATACCGACCCGGATACCCCGCTGCTTTACGTCCTCAGAAACGATCTAAATCTAAAGGGGCCCAAATTCGGCTGCGGTCTCGAGCAGTGCGGCGCGTGCACGGTGATCATGGACGGAAAGACGGCCCGATCCTGCAGCGTTCCGATGACCGACGCGCGGAACCGATCCATCACGACTCTGGAAGGGTTGGGCACTGTCGCTCATCCGCATCCGCTGCAGAAGGCCTTTATCGAAGAGCAGGCGGGGCAGTGCGCCTACTGCATGAACGGCATGATCATGACCGCCAAAGTCTTACTGGACAAAAATCCCCGTCCTACGGAGAGCGAGATCAAGCAGGCCCTGGACAAGAACCTATGCCGCTGCGGCAGCCACCTCAGGATTGTCCGCGCCATCAAGCGCGCTTCACAGCAAGCCTGAGATAAGGAGGGACGAACATGCTCGACAACTCACTTTCCCGCAGACGCTTCCTCAAAGGCACGGGTGCCTTGGTCGTAAGCTTCAGCTTTTCGGGGACACTCTCAGAGGCTCTGGCACAGTCCATGGCATCATCGAACTCCGAGCTGGATCCGACGTCGCTGGATTCTTGGCTCGCAGTTGCGCAGGACGGGACCGTCACGGTTTTCACCAGCAAGGTCGATCTCGGAACCGGCATCGAAACCGCTCTGGCGCAGATGGTCGCGGAAGAGCTCGATGTCCCATTCAATCGAATCAGGATGGAACAAGGGGATACGACGAAGAGCATCGACCAAGCTTCCACGGTCGGCAGCAGGACGATTGAGCGAGCCGGGCCGCAGTTACGGCAGGCCGCCGCAGCGGCGCGGGAGGAGCTATTGAAGCTCGCCTCGAAGCGGCTTGGCGCGCCGGTGGAAAATCTCACGGTGACAGACAGCGTCGTGAGCGTTGTCGGCAATCCTTCGAAAAAGGTCTCATACGGCAATCTGATCGGCGGCAAACGTTTCAACGTGAAGATCACCGCAACGGGGACCGGTTGGGACATGAAAGTCGCCCCGGAAGTCAAGGCCAAAGATCCGAAAAGCTACAAGGTCGTCGGCACTTCAGTGCCGCGCGTCGAACTTCCGCCGAAGCTTACCGGGGAGTTTACCTACACTCAGGACGTTCGCATTCCCGGCATGCTGCACGGCCGCGTGGTACGCCCGCCTGTCGTGACCTCCAAGCCCGCGAACATCGATGAGAGCTCCATCAAGCAGATTCCCGGCGTGGTAAAAATCGTTCAAGAAGGCAGCTTCGTCGGCGTCGTCGCCAAGACCGAATGGGCCGCAATCCGAGCCGCCGAGGCTTTGAAGGTGACATGGTCCGAGCCCGCCACCAAGCTTCCCGCCAATCCGGACGCGCTCTATGCCTACTTGAAGAACACCAAGAGCTTCAGAGATCAGGTCGCGGCTAACAAGGGAAATCCGGACTCCGCGCTCGCGCAGGCGGCCAAGACCTTTGAGGCGAGCTACCGTTGGCCGTTCCAGTTGCACGGCATGATCGGCCCCTCTTGCGCCGTTGCCGATGTCGGTAAAAATCGGGCGACCGTCTGGACCGGGACCCAAGGGCCGTTCAGGACAAGGCAGGCCGTCGCCGATCTGCTGGGATTTAAGGAACAACAGGTTCGGGTAATCTATGTGGAAGGATCCGGTTCCTATGGCCGGCTGAGCACCGACGACGCACCCGAGGACGCTGCCGTTCTCTCCCGAGCCGTCGGCAAGCCCGTCCGCGTCCAGTGGATGCGCGAGGACGAGCACGGCTGGGAGCCGAAAGGCCCGGCACAGTTGGAGATGGCCCGCGCGGGAGTCGATGCCCAGGGTAAAGTCGTCGCTTGGGATTTCATGGACCGGGGCTTTCCCTGGACCGCGGCGCAGGGAATGCCCTTACTGGCATCCAGGCAGGTGGGTCTAAAACCCGCAGCCCAGGGGAGCTCGAACGGGAGCCAAAGCGGCGGTGAGATATATGCGTTTGAGAATCAAAAAGTGGTGGCCGCGCTGATTCCATGGGTGCATCCCGACGAGACGCCTCTTAGAACCAGTAACCTGCGCGCTCCGGGACAACTGGCTCGCTGCTTTGCGAGCGAATCGTTCATAGACGAGATAGCCTCGGAGCTGCGCGTCGATCCGGTGCAGTTTCGGCTCCGCTACCTGAGCAACAACAAGAGAGCGACTGAGGCGTTGCTCGCCGCGACCAAGAAGGCCGAATGGAAAGAGCGTCCGTCGCCGGCGCCGGCCCCGAGCGGAGCCGTTGTTATCGGGAGGGGCGTGGCGTTGTCCGATCGGGCCGGCACTTTGTGCGCGGCGGTGGCTGACGTTGAGGTGGACAAGTCTGTCGGCAGCGTCCGCGTCAAACGGATTACCATCTCTCACGACTGCGGCCTGATCGTCAATCCGGACGGGCTCAAGAACCAGATCGAGGGAAACATTATCCAGGGGGTAAGCCGCGCGTTGATGGAGGAGGTTAAATTCGACGCACGCGGAGTCAAGAACCTCGATTGGGATAGTTACCCGATTCTCACTTTTGTGGACGTGCCCGAAGTCGACATCGTGTTGATCAACCGTCCGGAGATGCAGCCTCTTGGCGGCGGAGAGCCGTCGATCGTCCCGATAGCAGGGGCGATCGCCAACGCGATCTTCGACGCGACGGGCGCGCGGCTGCGCGAAGCGCCGTTCACGCCGGCGCGCGTGCTGGCGGCGGTGAAAGCGGCGGCGGGAAGTCAGAAGGGTTGATCGCCGGCCGAACTTTTATTTCCGCGCACGCGGAACTGGCTGAGCACGGCTCACAGCAGCCGCGGTGCGATTTCGCGCCATTGCGGCATCGGTAGCGCCCGCGGGTCCGCCGTGAGCACCTGCACGCAAACGTGGTCTGCGCCCGCGGCCCGATGCGCGCGAACCCGCTCGACGATTGCCATCATGTCGCCCCAGGCCACGATCGCGTCCACCAGCCGATCGCTGCCGCCGTTTGCGAGTTCCCCCTCGGTAAAGCCGAGGGCGCGTAAGTTGTTCAAATAGTTTGGCAGCTTGAGATACGTCGACATGTGCGAGCGGGCGATCGCGCGCGCTTTGCGCGCGTCGGTTTCAAGCACGATTGCTTGCTCGACCGCCAGGATTCGATCCGCTCCTAAAATCTCTCGCGCGCGCGTCGTGTGTTCCGGCGGCGCGAAATAAGTGTGAGCGCCGTTGGCTCGCTCCGCGGCGAGCTGCAACATCTTAGGTCCGAGCGCCGCCAACATCCGAAGTGGCTTCACGTTGGGAAGTACGGCACGGTAGGGCGCCCGGTCCATAGCATCCAAATATGCGCGCATAGAGGCGACCGGTTTGCCATAACGATGGCCTCTCAGCTCGACCAACGGAATGTGGCTTACGCCGAGGCCGAGCAGGAAACGATTTGGGTAGGCTTCAGCCAACGTATTTTGCGCAGCGGCCATGGTCACCGGATCGCGCGCGTAAATGTTTGCAATGCCGGTCGCAATGACGATTCGACGGCTGGCTGCCAGAAGCAATCCCGCATGCGTGAGCGCTTCACGGCCGATACTTTCCGGGAACCAAATGGCTCCGAAGCCGAGCTGTTCGAGCTCCGCGGCAGCCTCTTGCGCCTTGGCGGCAGGCTGATAATCGAACTGTGCCGTCCAGATTCCGACCGGGCCGAGTTCCATCGCGGATGAGCTCATGGTTTCCCCCTTGCGCTTCGATGAGTTCACCATAGCAGATGGAGGAGATTTGGGAACGTCTGCTGCGAGCCGTCAACAATCCTGCCGGCAGTGATTGCCAATGTGATCTTCGTCGCAACCGGCGCGCGGCTGCGCGAAGCGCCGTTCACGCCCGCGCGGGTTTTGGCGGCGCTGAAGGGAGTGGCGGGAAATCCGAAAAGCTGAGGGGTCGGCCTACCGGCTTTTATCCCTGACAAGCCGAAAGGGAGTCCGCCTGGATGAGCGTGGGATGTAGGCGACCTCGTATAAATCATCGGAGACAATGCGATAGATGCGCCGCCAACGCGGTATGGAGCAGTCCGAGGGCTACGTCATCGGGATCATAATGTGGGTCTGGTACGGCGGTCGCTGGCAGAGGCGCTCATACCACGCGCTTAAATGATCGAGCTTAGGCCGCTCGATAGGCAGTTTGAACCAGCGGTAGGCCCAGACTCCCAGCGGAATATCGCCGATCGTAAAAGCTTCGCCCGCGAGAAAGTTATTTTTCGC
>JBGQBP010000286.1:0-4705 GCA_041494945.1 Binatia bacterium
ACGGAAAAGCGCAGCGGAAAGGTCGGGCCGGTGCGCTCTTCGTCGGGCAGAAAATCATTGACGACGAAAGTTCCACCGGGCTTCAATGCTTTATAAGCCGCGCGGAACAGCTCCTGGTTTCCTTCCGGCGATTCGAAGCGGCAGAAGTTGCTCGCGAGCGCCAGATCATAAAAACTCTGTTCGATCTTGGCCGAGCGAAACTCGCCGTCGATAAAACGGATCTTGCCGTCGAGGCCGCGCTCGCGGTTGAGCTTCTTCGCCACCGCATTGACGTTCGGCCAGTCGAGCTGCGTCACCTGAGCCGAGGGATCGCGCGCCAAAATCGTCATGCCGAAGATGCTCGAGCCGCCGGCGATATCCAGCACGCGCAACCCTTTGCGCTTCGATCCTATGCCCAAAATATCGCACAGCGCCTTGGCCACCGGCTGGGCGATGGGAATGATGCCGAGGACGAGCTTTTCCCAGACTTCCAATTCCGTCGTCGTGTCCATGCGGCTCAGTGGCTTCCCGGTCTTGAGCGTTTCTTTTAGATGCGCCATGCCGTCCCACAGCGCCAGCGCGACGTGGCGGAAATCCCCCATGTAGCTCGATTTGCCGCGGACTAGAAAAGTCTGGCTGATCGGCGTGAGAAAATATTTTCCCTGGCGTTTCTCCAGCATTGCCAGCGCGATCAGACCGTCGAGGACGATGCGCGTCGCCCGGGGATCCGTTCCCGCCTGTCGGGCGATCTGTTCATAGCTGTGGAAGCCGTGATCGATGTGACTGAAGAAATCGTATTCGATCGCCGCGTTGAGGATCTGGCTGTTGCCGAAGTCTCCCAGCAGGCGCATCAACGGACGCGGCGAGAGACTCTCTTTGGTATTTTCCGGAACGCTCATGCGCTGTAAAGCCCTTCTTTCTTGATGGATTGATAGACGCCCTCGAAGAACCAGGCGAAGTACGCCGCGCCCATGCGCAGGCAATATTCTAGGCTGAAGCCGGGGCGCGTCTCGGCGCGTCCCTCTTCGAGCATTTTTTGGAGGACCATCCAGTCGAGACCCGCATGCGCCATCACGCCGTCGTGTTCTTCGAGGTCCGCTTCGGCGTGCACGCGGAAGTAAACGATCTTCTCCTCGGGGATCTTGTAAGTTTTTCTCAGCGCGCCGCCGAAGAATTTCGCCCAGTGGCCGACCGCTTCTTCGACGCAGAAAGAGGCCCACCATTCGGCCATCGTGCCTTCGTAGAGCACGCCGCGATAATACTCCAAAAACGCGCGGCACTCGGGGAGCATCTCGTACTCGACCATCTCGTCATCCTTCAAGCCGAAGTTTCGCCCCTGCTCCAAGACGATCCGGATATGTCCCGGCGGCGTGGGATGGATCATTTCATCCGCGACGTGATTGGCGAAATGCTTCTGCAATTCGGGATGGCGCTTGAAGAACGGCAGGTGGCGTTGATAGGCGACGCCGTGGAAGTTGTTGATCTCGGCGACAAAGCCGTACCAGTTCTGCCAAAAAACTTTGATCGCCTCCATCGGTAGAGTCCCCTTGCTGAGCTCCGTGTGAAACCGGCCCTTGAAAAGCCAGCGGTCGGCCAGCCCCATGAGATATTCTTTTAAATCCGCGACGACCTTTTCAGCCTCCTGCGGCGATAATTTTTTACCGGAATAATCTTTTCCGTTCGTTGCCGGCATGATTTTCTCCTTAAACTAGTACAACGCTCCGGGGTTCAAAATATTGTTCGGGTCTATCATTTGCTTGACCTCTTTGACAAGGTCGTAGAGATTTTTTAGCCGCTCGTAGGGATACGGTCCTTTGGTGCTGAGCGTCGGCGCGGTCCAGACGACGCCGCGCTTGTTGCTGAACTCCGTCACTTTGCCCATCCACTTGCGGAGTTTTTCCACGTCCTCGTCGTCGTAGGGATTGTAAAAGACGAAGTACTCTTCTTTCATCGCGAGATCGCGCGTGACGTAGCTGTCGTGCTGCGGCGAGTGCTCGGCGTCCCACAGACCGCACTCGCGCTTGGCCGCTTCGTCCAAATCGTACATCTCTTTCAAAAAAGTGATCGGATACATCTTGGACGTGACGGCGAACATGCCGGTGTGGCGCACGACCGAGCTGCACCAGCCGTCGGGTCCCATGACGTGCCAGTCCGGCCATCCGTGGAGACCGTACTCCTGCGCCTTGACGCCCATCGACTTCTCGGCGATCTCGCGCACCTCGACGCCGCCTTGCGCCTCGTAGATTTTTCTCATGCGCTTCTCTTTGTACGCTCGCTCTTCGTCATCGCGCGCGAACAACATCGTCTTCAAGAAAAACCAGGCGTCGTCGGGAATCTTCGATTTATCCACGAGCCCTTCCTCCATCGGCCAGTGGTATTGCCAGCGATCGACGAAATGGATGTCGTAGACGACCTCGCCTTTGACGAGGCTCATCATCGCGTCTTGAACTTTGTCGAGCTGGTCGCGGCGAAAGGTGTAGCAGTAATCGTGGAGCCATTCTCTCCGGCCTTCGATCGCGCGCAGGCAGACTTTACTGATAATTCCGAGCGAGCCGGCGGCGAGAGTAAACATGCCGAGGAAATCCGGGAGATGAATCCATTTCTGAAATGGGCCGAAATCGGTTTCCTGGTTGGCGAGCGCGCCGAGGCGCAGGGTCTCGCCGCTGGCGAGCACGACCTCCAGACCGAGGACCATGTCGGCGATCCAGCCGTAGCGCGTCATGCCGTAGCCGATGCCGCCTTTGTTGACCATCGCGCCGATCACGACCGCCGGGCCGTAGGTGCCGAAGTTGGGGAGCATCAGTCCGTGTTGGCGCAGCGCGTGATGGATCGCGTAGACGCTGGCGCCGCCTTCGGCAATGACGTATTGCTGCGTCGAGTTCACTTTCGGAATTTTGTCCATCCCCAGCATGTCGAGAAGAATGCCGCCTTTGAGCGGCGAGCTGATGCCCATGCCGACGCCGCCCTTGGCGACGATCGGTATTTTATTTTCGTTGGCGAAGGCGAGGAGCTTGGAGAGCGGATTGTTTCCGGCGGCGTCGGATTCGATCCGGACGATCACGTCCGGCAGCTCCTTGTACGCGCCGTAGGCGAGAGTGTGCTGGTAGTTGATCTTGTCGATCGGATTGGTCGAGACAAACCGCGGCCCGACGATCTCCTGTAGCTTCGAAACAATTTCGTCGAGAGAAAGCATTTTTTCGGGGCTAATGCAAAATGCAAAATGCAAATTGAAAAATGTAAAATGAGGATTCGGAGCAGAAATTCACAGACTCGGGCCGAATCTCAAGGAAATTTTGCACTTTGCCTTTTGCAATTTTCATTTTTCATTGTGGGTTACAGCTGCAGGTGGCTTCCTCCGGTGACGAGAATGTTGCTGCCGGTCAGCATATCGCTCTCGTCGCCGGCGAGAAAGGCGATCGTGCCGGCCACGTCCTCGGGGTAGAGATGTTTTTGCAGCGGCCGGCTCTTGCGCACCCGCTCCTTGAATTCTTCGGACATGATCGTCGACGCGTCGGTCAGCGTGAACGCGGGCGTGACGATGTTGACCGCGATGCCCGACGGGCCGAGCTCGATCGCGAGCGTGTTCGCTATCGACTCCAGCGCGGCTTTGGCCGCGGCATAGGCGCCCATCCGCGGCAGGGGCTGCTGCGCGAGGCGCGTGCTGATCACAATGATCTTACCTTTTTTCTTTTCGATCATGCCGGGAACGAAAGCCTGGACGCAGTTGTGTAAGGCGCCGAGTTCTTTGCTCGTGGCCTCTTCGAGGTCTTTCCAGGATATCTGATCAAGCGGCGCAACTTTGAAGGGAAAGAAAGCGTTGTTGACTAAAATATCCACCGCGCCGAAATTTTCCCGCACGGCCTGCGCCATTCTATCCACCTGAATACGATCGGTGACATCGGCCTGCCAGACCATTCCGCCAGCGCCCTCGTTCTCGACTTCCTTGAGAACTTCCATGGCCTGGTCCCGGCTTTTGAGATAATTGACGACGATGGATGCGCCGCCTTGGGCCAGGCGCTTGGCCGCAGCCGCGCCGATACCCCGGCTCGCCCCCGTGATCAAAACGACTTTGCCGCTGAGGGGCCGGCGCTTGCCTTGCTCCATGAATTGGCCTGAAGTGATTTAAATCGCGACGGCGTCTTCGGCGGCGCCCTTTTCGTACCTGGCGGCGTTCTCCTTGAAGGAGAGAAATTTCTGGCGCACGTAAGGAGAGCTATAGCCGTTGAGGATGCGCTCGATTCTTCCGGGCTTGCTGTAAAAAGACTGGAAGGCCCAGCCGGTCAGCTCGCCCAACTGTTGCCGCGTCAAGTGCTTGGTCGGCATGACGCAGTGCTCGAGGTCGTAGAGGCTCAAGTCTTCGATTTCGATCAGGCCCTCTTTGGTCGCGCGCTTGAAAATCGGCGAGCCGGGAATCGGGTTGAGCAACTGGATCATCACGATGTCCGGGTCGATCTCGTCGACGGCGCGGGCGCGCTGGCGGATCTTTGTCTCGTCGTCTTCCCAGAAGCCGTTGAGATAGGTCGCGACCGTGGAGATATCGTTTTGGCGCAGGTAGCCGATGATATCCTTTAATTCTTTCACGCCGACTTTCATCGGCCCCTTGTGCGCTTCCGCGATCTCCTCGTCGGTGCCGCCGTCGATCCCGATCAGCACCTGATACATTCCCACCTTGCGCAGCCGCGGTAGGAGGTCCGCGTCGCGAATGAAATTCTGCGCGCGGCCGAGA
>JBGQBP010000287.1:0-4669 GCA_041494945.1 Binatia bacterium
AGTCGCCAGAGGGACCGAGCTGACTTTGTGCAAAATTCTCGATGAGTTTGTGGAGCCCTATGAGGGCGAGCGGGAAGGGATCAACCTGATCGCGCCGTTTCTGATGGGCAGCGCCAACTGGCCATTCGACATCGACCACATGGTTGAGATGCTCAAAGCCGCCGGCGTAAAAGTGAATCTAGTCCTGTCGCGCAACTTAAGCCTCGCCGATATCAAGCGCTTCCCGATGGCTGCGGCGAATGTGCTCCTCACCTACGAGGAGATGCCGGACTTCGTGAAGAAGAGCGACGCTCTGGGCGTTCCGACGCTAGCGGACGGCCTGGTCCTGCCTTACGGAATCGGCAACAGCGAAGAGTGGCTGCTCCGGCTCGCGGACGAGTACGGCAACGGCAAGAAGGCGCGCGCCTATCTCCTGAGCGAGATGGACGAGGTCAAGAAAGTCGTGGCGCGAAACTTCAATTTCAGCTGGATGGCGAGCTTTTTGAGCGACAAGTACGCGGCGGTTTGCGGCTACGCGCCGTTTGCCGCCGCCCTGACGCGCTACCTGTTTCACGACCTTAACATCAGGGTGAAGGTCGTGGGCCTGTGGAGCGAGACGGAGGAGGGAGTCCAACGGGCCACCGAGATCCTCGATCCGATGGGGGACTCGCTCGACTTCACCGTGCTCAAGAATCCCACCTACTTCGAGTTGGGCGAGGCGGTAAAGAACGCCAACGTCGATTTCGTCATCGGCTCGATGCAGGACAAGCCGCTATTCAAAGGCTACGGCATACCGCATCTCAATCTCTGCGGCTTCTACTATTTCAACAACTACAACTTCATCCCCTGGCCGCTCGCCGGCGTCAAAGGCTCGCTCAGACTCTTCTCCGAGGTCTGCCGGGTGGTCGACGACGCTTTCTACGAGAGCGAAGCCTGGAAGAAGCTCAACTTTGTTCCCGGTGACGGAAGGATTTAGAAATGGAAAAGGTCGGCATCATCGGCGGCGGACTGATGGGGACCGGGATCGCTTACGTGGTCGCCAGCCGCATCGACGCCGAGACCGTCGTCGTCGATGTCGCTGAGGAGATTCTCCAGAAGAGCCGGGCGACCTGCGAAGGGCTGGCGCGCCGCGCGGTGGAGAAAGGGCAGGCGGCGGAAGCGGATGCCAAGGGCTGGCTTCAGCGCCTGCGCCACTCGACGAAGAAAGCCGATGTCCAGGGAGCGAGCTTCGTCATCGAGGCGGCGCCCGAAGATCTCAAGCTCAAGCGCGAGATATTTTCCGAGTTGGACAATATCTGCGGCGAAGAGGCGATTCTCGCGAGCAACACCACGGGCCTGCCGATCACGCAAATCGCCGCCGCCACGCGCCACCCCGAGCGGGTGATCGGAACCCACTTTTTCAATCCAGTGCCGGTGATGAAGCTGGTGGAGATCGTGCGCGGCTTCGCCACCAGCGACGCGACCATCCAAAAAACAAGAGAGTTCTGTTCTCGTCTGGGAAAAGAGTCCATCCTCGTGGAGAAAGATTACCCCGGCTTCATTACCACGCGCGTCTACAACGGCTACTTGTCGGAGGCGCTCCGCTGCCTTGAAGAAGGCGTCGGCTCGGCCGCCGATATCGACAAGGCCTGCCGGCTCGCTTTCAACCATCCCATGGGTCCGTTCGAGACATTGGACCTTGTCGGCCTGGACACCTGCCTGAAAGTCGCCGAATCGCTCCAGGCGGCTTACGGGGAAAGATTTCGCCCCGCGCCGCTGCTGCGCCAAATGGTGTCGGCGGGCCGGCTCGGCAGGAAGTCCGGCTTCGGTTTTTACGATTACTCAAAAAAGGAGAAAGGCGCGTGATGGAACAGCCCGGTCGTCAACGCAATATCATTGTCTACGGCAAGGGTGGCATCGGAAAGACTTCAGTGGCAAGTAATCTCGGCGAAGCACTTGCCCACGAGCATGGGCGAAAGGTCATGCTCCTCGGCTGTTCGCCCAAGAGCAGCCTCATCGACCTCTACGACATTACTGGCGACGTGGTTCCTATCCTCGATCTCAAGCGCAAAGAGGGAGTCAACGCGCAAAACATCGGCAAAGCGGTCTGGAGAAGTCCCGAGGGGATTCTGCTCACCGAGACCGGCGGGCCGGAGCCGGGCATCGGCTGCGCCGGCGTCGGGCTGCCTACGGCTTTCGGCGAGCTGAAGAAATACAAAAACCAGATCGAGGGTTACGACAAGCTGGAATACAATATTTATGACCTCATCGGTGACGTGGTCTGCGGCGGATTCTCGACGCCGCTGCGCGGCGGCGGGCGCGAAGTCATCATCATCATCAGCGGCGAACTGATGGCGATCTACGCCGGCAACAACATCCTCCGGGCCGTCAACGCGGTCGGCGGCGACATCAAGGTCCTGGGCTACGTCGTGAACATGCGCGGAGTCGACCGCGAGCAGGAGATCGTCGAGGCCTTTTCCGCCCGCACCAAGGTGCCCATTCTGGCCTTCATCAAACGCGATCCGGCCACCTTCAAAGAAGCCGAGCGCCTCGGCGGCCCCATCGTGCGCACGGTTCCTGACTCGGAGACCGCAGCGACGTTTCGCCAGATGGCGCAGAACGTAGAGCAAGTCGCGCCCAAGACACAACCCACGCCGATCGACAGCTACGAGGATCTGTTCGAGATGTTCCTGAGCTTTCAGAGTCTCGAAGAGGAAGCGGGGAAGGAGGGGCGGATTTCCTACCAGAGCAAGATCCCAACCAAGCCCGTGGACCGCGAGAAGCCTCTGAGAATCTCGATCTACGGCACCGGCGGAATCGGAAAATCGACGGTATCGGCGAACGTGAGCGCCGCGTTCGTGCTCATGGGAGAGAAAGTTTTCCAGATCGGCTGCGATCCCAAGCACGACTCCATCGCGAACCTCTGCGGCGGCTTGAAGCCGACGGTCCTGGACGAGATCCAGAAGCGCGGCGGAGCGCGCGCCATGAACGCCGACATCCTCAGGCAACTGATCTTTCCCGGAGTCAACCACAACAGCCACCTCTACGGGACGGAGTGCGGCGGGCCGGTGCCCGGCAAGGGATGCGCCGGAAAAGGAGTAGATCTGGCGCTCAAGCTCTTCGAAGACCACGGCCTCATGGAAGAGTATCGATTCACTCTGATCCTCTACGACGTGCTGGGCGACACGGTCTGCGGCGGCTTCGCCCGGCCGTTGAAATACACCCCGCAGGCCTACATCGTCGCCAACGGCGAGGCGGCTTCTCTCACCCAGGCGATGAAGATCGCGCAGAGCATCCAGGCGGCGGGCCAGCGCGGCGTGGATTGCGGGATCGGCGGCGTCATCAACAACATGCGCGGCGTTCCCAACGAGGAGGCGATCGTAGAGGAGGCCTTCGGCGCGGTGGGAGTGCCGGTGATCCACAATATTCCCCGTTCCGAGTCGGTCCAGATCGCCGAGAATCTGCGCACCACGGTCGTGGAATCCTTTCCCGACTCGGAGCAGGCGAAACACTACGTCGAGCTGGCAAGGAAAATGCGGGAGAACACCGAGCGCCACGCGCTGACCCGCGACATCCTTTCCAGCCGCGAGATCATGGCCATCGTGAACAAGCACGCGTAGCGAGGAAGCGAGGCCGAGAAGAGTTCAAAAAGTTCAAGGGTCAAAAGGTTCAAGACGGCCGACGCTTTAAACGCTTGAACAACTTTGGACTATTGTTGAACCAATCTTGATTGAGGAACTGCGATGGAGCCGGCAAAAAAACTTGCAGCGGAGAGAAAAAATCTTTTCATCGGCGGGCGCTGGGTCGAGCCGAGTTCGGGCGGTTATTTCTCCACCATCAACCCGGCGACCGAAGAGCCGATCGCCGAGGTGGCCGCGGGCGGCGAAGCCGAAGTAAACCGGGTCGTCGCGGCGGCGCGCCGGGGTTTCGACGTCTGGTCTGCGATGAAGCCGGCCGAGCGCGGCAAGAAAATTTTTCGCATCGCCGACGTCATGGAGCAGCGGGCCGAGGAGATCGCCCTGGTAGAAAGTCTCGACACGGGCAAGCCGCTCTCCTTCACGCGCACCCGGGACGTTCCCTTTGCGATCGATCTCCTGCGCTACTACGCCGGTTGGGCGAGCAAGATCTACGGCACGACGCTGCCGACCGACGGGAGCGCGCTCGCCTGCACGGTGCGAGAGCCCGTGGGCGTCGTGGCGATCATCACGCCGTGGAATTCCCCTCTCATTCTCTCGCTCATGAAGATCGCCCCCGCGCTGGCCACGGGCAACGCGCTGATCCACAAGCCGGCCAGTTGGACGCCGCTCTCGGCGCTCAAGTTCGCGGAGTTTTGCGAGGCGGCCGAGCTGCCGGAAGGCGTCTACAACGTGATCTGCGGCTCCGGCGAGACCGTGGGGAGCCGGCTGGTGGGCCATCCGGGAGTGGAAAAAATTTCCTTCACCGGCGAGACCACGACCGGAGCGGCGATCATGGAAAAGGCCGCGGCGACGATCAAGCGGGTCTCTCTGGAGCTCGGCGGCAAATCGCCGCACATCGTTTTCGCCGACGGCGATCTCGATCAGGCGGCCAGCGCCGCGGCGAAAGGCTTCTGTCTCAACTCGGGGCAGATCTGCTGGGCCGGCTCCCGCCTGTTCGTCGAGGAGAAAGTGCATGACGAGTTTCTGTCGAAGCTCGCGGCCAGCGTCAAGCAAGAGTGGGTCGTGGGCGATCC
>JBGQBP010000288.1:0-4665 GCA_041494945.1 Binatia bacterium
AGATGGTGAACCTGGCGTCCATCAACTATCGCTATCCCGGCACTGCGCTCGTCGCCACCGATGCATTCATCAAGAACCGGCCGCAGACGCTCGACCGATTTCTCAAGGCTACGCTGGAGGGAATTAAATTTGCCAAGGCCAATTCCGACTTTACCGTCAAGACGCTCGGCAAATACACAAGAACGCCCGACACGAAGCTGCTCGAGAGCGCGTTCCGCACCTACGTCCTGGGTTATATCCGCGACGTGCCGACCGTCAGCGCGAACGAGGTCGAAACCGCGCTCGAAGAGATCGCGGTCAGAATCCCCAAGGCGAAGGGCGCGGACGCGAAGAGTTTCTACGACCCGGCGCCGCTCGACCGGCTCGCCAAAGAAGGCTTCATCAAGCAGCTCTATCCGCGCTGAGATCCTCAGCACATTAGATTTTGAGGCACCTCCTGTCCATTCGCTTCAGCGTCTCGTCGTCGGAAACTCGCCCAAATTAGTGTCGCGTTGCGGTTTGACATAGGCACTCCCGCGACTTATCTTACTTAAAAATCTGGAGGGACGACGATGCAAGTCTATTATGACCGTGATGCGGACCTGAACTATCTTCGCGGCAAGAAGGTCGCGGTGCTGGGTTACGGCAGCCAGGGCCACGCGCATGCCCTCAATCTAAAAGACTCCGGCGTCGAAGTCGCCGTCGGGCTTCGAAGAGACAGCGCCTCGTGTGCGAAAGCGGAGAAGGCCGGTCTCAAAGTCATGGAGACCGCGGAGGCCGCCAAGTGGGGCGACATCGTCATGATCTTGCTGCCCGACGAATTGCAGGGCGAGGCCTACGAAAAAGAAATCAAACCGGGACTCAAAGATGGCAACTATCTCGCCTTTGGCCACGGTTTCAATATTCATTTTAAAAAAGTCGTGCCGCCCAAGGGAGTGAACGTTTTTATGGTCGCGCCGAAAGGGCCGGGCCATCTCGTGCGCAGCGAATTCGAAAAGGGCCGAGGGGTGCCGTGCCTGCTCGCGGTCCAGCAGGACCCGTCCGGCGACACGACGCAGGTGGGACTCGCCTACGCCAGCGCGCTTGGCGGTGCGCGCGCCGCGGTGATCGAGACGACTTTCAAAGACGAGACGGAAACGGATCTTTTCGGCGAGCAGTCGGTACTCTGCGGCGGACTCTGCGCGCTGATTCAAGCAGGATATGAAACGCTGGTCGAGGCGGGCTATCCGCCCGAGATGGCCTACTTCGAATGCGTTCACGAGGTGAAGCTGATCGTCGATCTCATTTACGAGGGCGGACTCACCAACATGCGCTATTCGATCAGCAACACCGCCGAATACGGCGATTTGACGCGCGGCAAACGGGTGATCGGTCCGGAAGTGCGCCAGGCGATGAGCAAAATTTTAGCCGACATTCAGTCGGGAAAATTTGCCGAGGAGTGGATCGCCGAGTGCCGCGCCGGCATGCCGCATTTTAAGGAACTCAGAAAAGAGGCGGCGAACCATCCGCTGGAAAAAGTCGGAGAGAAGCTGCGCTCGATGATGCCCTGGCTGGCGCAAAACCGGTTGGTGGACAAGTCTAGAAATTAGAAAGGCAACAGGCATTAGGCAACAGGCAATAGTAGGGGCGCGATTCCTCGCGCCCCTATGCCTCTCGCCTCTTCCAATGAGGATCGCCAAAGAGGGTTATCCATTTTTTTTCACTCCGGCTGTGTGGGCGATTGTAGCCGCCATCTTCGGTTGGACCTGGAGCGCGGCTGCTTTCGGTATCATCGCTCTCGCCGTCGCCGCTTTTTTCCGTGATCCCGACCGTAGCTCGCCCGTTGGCGAAGGTCTGATCCTGTCGCCGGCCGACGGAAGGCTGATGGAGATAAAAAAGGTGGACGGCGCCGCAGGCGATGGGACCGCAATCAGACTCAGCATCTTCATGTCGCCGCTGGATGTTCATGTCAATCGTTCTCCGATCGGGGGCCGGGTCGAAGACGTGCAGCATAAAAAAGGCAGGTTCATCGCCGCTTATAAGGAAAGCTCGTCGGAGAACAACGAGCATAACGCTCTGACGATCGCGGCCCCGGACGGGAAAAGATTGAGGGTCGTGCAGATTGCCGGTGTCGCCGCGCGGCGCATCGTCTGCCGGGTAAAAAAGGGAGACGTCTTGGAAGCGGGGCAGAGATTCGGTATAATCATGTTCGGTTCCAGAGTCGATCTCTTTCTACCCGTTGGATCTCGTTTAGAGGTAAGCGAGGGGCGGCGCGTGCGCGGAGGAGAAACGATTCTGGCGCGGTTCGACCCTTCGATGAACTCAGGGTCCTGAGCCCGTCGAAGGACAAGCTGACCGTCCCGAGGAAGATCGAGGGTAGGAGCGCATGAACGAATTCGACCCACTAGGCGACAGGCTGGCGCGGGCCAAGGTACGCATTCTGCCGAGGAGAACCGCGCCGCGAGTTCCCTTAAAGCAGCGGGTGCGCCAGCGCCAGGCCCAGCTCAAGAGGGGCGTCTATCTCATCCCCAGTCTCTTCACGACCGGAAATCTGATCTGCGGCTTTTTTTCAATCATTTCGACGTTCAACGGCGAATATTTTCAGGCGTCTATTTTCATAATCTTCGCCAATCTCCTGGACGGGCTCGATGGCCTCGTGGCGCGCCTCACCAGAACGACGAGCCAGTTCGGAGTCGAGTTGGACTCGCTGGCGGATCTCGTTTCCTTCGGCGTGGCGCCCGCGGTTCTGGTCTATTATTGGGCGCTGGTGCCCTGGAGCACGTGGGGTTGGCTGGCCGCCTGTCTCTACGTGGTGTGCGGCGCGCTCAGACTCGCCCGCTTCAACGTTCAGATCAAAAACGTGGAAAAGATTCACTTCGTCGGCCTGCCGATTCCCGCGGCGGCGGAGATGATCGTGGCGACCGTGCTGCTGTATTATAGTCTCGGAGGAGAAGGCGCGGCGAACAAAGAAGTGATATTGCTCCTGGTCATTTACCTGCTGGCGGGTTTGATGGTGAGCAACTTTCATTACTTCAGCCTAAAGCAGCGGTTGGTCTTTAAGAAGAAGCATCCTTTTTGGGTTCTGATTTCGGGGATTCTTTTGATCAAGCTTTTTATCGTCGAGCCGCAGATTATGTTTTTTTCCACGTTTCTCTTGTATACTCTGTCGGGCCCCCTCTTGTGGACCCTGACCGTGTACAAGCGGCGACGGGAGAAGAGAGGGGAACTCGCAGAGGCGCTGCCCTAGTTCCCCTTTCGATGTCGTTTGAATACTCCCGTCGGCAACACTGCCGCGGGAGTTTTTTTTTATACGGAGGAGGATGATTCCATGTCTGACAAAATGACCGATTCGGTCGTAAGAATATTCGACACCACGCTGAGGGACGGCGAGCAGTCGCCGGGCGCCAGCATGACGGTGGAACAGAAGCTCGTCATAGCGCGGCAGTTGGAAAAACTGGGAGTGGACGTGATCGAGGCCGGGTTCGCCGCGTCATCCGAGGGCGATTTCGAGTCGGTCGCCCGGATATCCCGGGAAGTGAGCCGGCCGCGCGTCCTGAGTCTCGCGCGATCGCAGGAAGGCGATATTACTCGAGCGCTAAAAGCCGTGGAGCAGGCAAAGAACCCCGGCATTCATATTTTTATCGCGACTTCCGATATTCATCTCAAGTACAAGCTCAGAATGTCGCGGCAGGAAGTTTTGGACGCCGCGGTCAAAGCCGTGAGCTACGCCAGGAAGCACGTCGATTATATCGAATTCTCGGCCGAGGACGCGTCGCGAAGCGACCCCGATTTCCTGATCCAGGTATTCAAAGAGGTCATTCGGGCGGGGGCGCGCACAATCAACGTGCCGGACACGACCGGTTACGCGATCCCGTCGGAGTTCGGCGCCTTGATGAGTCAATTGATCGAACGCACGGCGGGCGCCGACCGGGTGACGTGGAGCGCTCACTGTCATAACGACCTGGGGCTTGCGGTGGCGAACTCGCTGGCGGCGGTTCACAACGGCGCCAGGCAAATCGAATGCACGATCAACGGCATCGGCGAGCGCGCCGGCAATACCTCTCTGGAAGAAGTCGTCATGGCGCTAAGGACGCGAAAGAATTATCTCGATCTCGACACCGGCATCGTTACGGAGCAGATCTATCCGACTTCGCGCCTGGTCTCCCAGGTCACCGGCATTGCGATTCCGATCAACAAGCCGATCGTCGGCGACAATGCGTTCGCGCACGAGGCGGGCATCCATCAGGACGGCGTGCTGAAGCACAAGCAAACGTATGAAATCATGACGCCGGAGTCGATCGGCATCCCGGGGAACCGTCTGGTCATGGGCAAACACTCGGGGCGTCACGCTTTCGACGAGCGCTTGAAGCATCTGGGATTTAACCTCAGCAAAGAAGACATGAACCGGGCGTTCCTGCGTTTCAAAGAACTAGCGGACAAAAAAAAGAACGTCTACGACGAAGACATCGAGGCGATCGTGGCCGAGGAGATTCTGCGCGTGCCGGAGCAGCCGGACCGCTACGAGCTGTTATATCTCAGCGTCAACTCGAGCTCCGACGGCGTCCCCGCGGCGACCATGAAAATGCGCGTCAGCGGGGAGGAGATGATGGATCACGCGTCGGGCGACGGCGTCGTCGATGCGTGTTACAAAGTGATCGCTAAAATCACCGGCTCGCAGTCCCAGCTCGTGCGCTATACGGTGAACGC
>JBGQBP010000289.1:0-4662 GCA_041494945.1 Binatia bacterium
CAACGCGAGGATGCCGACCAGGCCGCCCTGGCACGCGATCGCCTTGATCTGGTCGTCGGCCAGGTTGCGCGGGTTGTCCAGCATGCCGCAGGCGTTGGCGTGGCTCACGATCAACGGCGCTTCGGCGGCATCGAGCGACTGGAAAAACCCCTCGCGGTTCATGTGCGCGAGATCGACGACCATTCCGAGACGGTTCATCTCCTTGATGACCTCCACGCCGAAGCGCGTGAGGCCGCCCTTGGTGCGGTTTTCCCACACGCCGTCCCCCAGCTCGTTGCGGAAATTCCAAGTGAGCTGCATCGAGCGCAGGCCGAGACGATAAAAGTTTCTCAACTGATGGATGCTTCCTTGCAGCGGCATGCCGCCTTCGAAGTGGAGAATAAAAGAGATCTGGCCGGGACGGACTTTGTCCGGGAGATCGGAGCGCGTGCGGACGAGCGAGATCATGCCTTCCGAGCGCGGCGCCTCTTCCAGGAACATGTCGATGTTCTCCAGCGCCGTCTCCAGGTATCGTCCCGTGTTCTGCGAGTGCGAATAGGAATCGCCGCTCACCGCATAGACCGAAAGATCGATGCCGTCGCGGATCAGCCGCGGCGCGATGGCGTCGCGCAGAGGCGACTCTTCGCCGATCGACTTTCTATAGAGCTGCTCATACACGTCGCGGTGGCCTTCGACGACGACGCGCGTCTTGAGCATTTCGTGAGCGTCCAGGTTCTTTCCTTTTTCCTTGAAGATGGGTTGCGCTTGGGGTACTAATAGCGGCAAAACAAATCGGACGCAAGCGTTTTTCCTTTGACATCCTCACTCACAAAACTCGGCCGCGGGCTGATCCTCCTCTTTTCGTTTCTGCTCCTATGTTCCTGCAATCGCTCTGCCGGCCGGCGCGATGAAAACGTCTTCCGCGTAAACCTCTCCACGGAGCCGCCGAGCCTCGATTGGTCTCTGGCGACGGACCATGTGTCTTTCAACGTCATCGCCAATCTTATGTCCGGGCTCACCGAATTCGACAAAAACTTAAAGCCCGCTCCGATGATCGCCAAATCGTGGGACATTCTCGAAGGCGGGAAAAAAATCGTCTTTCATCTTCGAGACGACGTCGCGTGGAGCGACGGGAAAAAAGTCCGCGCCGAGGATTTCGAATACTCCTGGAAGCGGCTGCTCAATCCGAAGACGGCATCCGAGTATGCCTACAGCCTCTTCGATATCGTGAACGCGGAAGAATT
The DNA here is from genome assembly GCA_041494945.1 of Binatia bacterium. Lineage (GTDB taxonomy): Bacteria > Desulfobacterota > Binatia > UBA9968 > UBA9968 > JAJPJQ01. Next base: position 1,224 of record JBGQBP010000289.1, read on the forward strand.
TCACCAGGGCAAGATCGCCGACGATGGCGCCGTAGGCGTGACGGCAACCGACGATGCGACGCTGGAGGTCCGGCTCAAGCACCCGACCTCTTATTTTGTCGCCATCACCACCTTCGAGATCACTTACCCGCAGCGCCGGGACATCGTCGAAAAATTCGGCACCAAGTGGACCGAGCCGGAGAACATCGTCACCAACGGCCCCTTCTTGCTCGCCTCGTGGAAGCACGAGAATGAAATCCAGCTCAAGGCCAATCCCAATTACTTTCTCGGCAAGCCCGCGATCGAAAACGTCGAGATGTTCATGGTCAATGAAATGACCACGGCGCTCGCTATGTACGAACAGGGACAGCTCGACTTCCTCGACAACCACAGCATTCCCGCCCTGGAAAAGAAGCGGCTATCCAACATGCCGGGATTCAAGTGGGTGCCGCAGCTCCGCGGCGAGTATTACGGCTTTGCCGTCGAGCGAAAGCCCTTCAACGACCCGCGGGTGCGCAAGGCATTCGCCATGGCGATCGACCGCTCCGCGCTCCCCAAGCTGCTCCACGGTGGGCAGCAGCCCGCGGCGTCCTGGATACCGCCGGGCATGTCGGCGCACAATCCGAAGATCGGCCTTCTCTACAATCCGCCCGAGGCGAGGAGGCTGTTGCGCGAGGCGGGATACACGGACGGCAAGGGCTTTCCTCAGGTCACCCTCGCCTACAATACGGAGGAGAATCACAAGACCGTAGCCGAGGCGGTTCAGGGAATGTGGAAGCGCAACCTGGGCGTGCTGGTCCGCCTGGAAAATCAGGAATGGAAAGTGTTTCTCAAAAGGCTCTTGAACGATCCGCCGCCGATCTTCCGCTCCGGCTGGGGCGCAGACTATCCCGACCCGGACAACTTCATAAAACTTTTTGCCTCCTACAGCCCGCAGAATTACAGCCGGTGGAAAAACGCCCGCTACGACCAGTTGATCGAGCAGGCCGCGCGGCAAATGAACGAGCAGAAACGCGTCCAGCTCTACAACGAAGCGCAGAAAATTCTCTGTGAAGTCGACGCGCCCATCGTTCCTCTATTTACGACGACGGAGGCCACGATTTTAAATCCCCGCTACACCGGGCTGGACTACAACTCCATGAGCCGCCTCGTCCTGCGCAACGTGCGCCTGAAAGATTCAGGTCGGCTTCCGCCTCCGGACACTCGCGGCAAGGAAAAGAAGGCCTGAATTGATTTTAGATTTTGGATTTCCGCCAGAGGCGGATCCGCCAAAGCTTTGTGGCGGAGCCGATTCAATCTAAAATCCAAAATCGAAAATCTAAAATGAGTTTATGCTTCGCTTTCTCTCAAGGCGTCTCCTGCACGGCGCGGTTGTTCTCTGGGTGGTGGTAACGCTCACGTTCGCGCTTTTGCGGGTTCTTCCCGGCGGCCCCTTCGACCGCGAGCGGCGGCTCCCGCCCGAGGTGATGGCCAACATCGAAGCCAAATACCATCTCGACGAGTCTTTCCCGGCGCAGTACGCGCGCTATCTCAAGGGCATCGCGCAGGGCGACCTGGGTCCATCTTACAAATACACCGACCGAAACGTCAGCGACATCATCGTCGATACTTTCCCGACTTCCACCGTGTTGGGACTGCTGGCGATTTTGTGGGCGTTGACGCTCTCCCTGCCTCTCGGCGTGACTGCCGCGACCTATCATGATCGCTGGATCGACCGGGCATGCACGCTGATAGCGACGCTCGGCATCTCGCTGCCGAATTTCGTTCTTGGCGCCCTTTTGATCTGGCTCTTCTCCTTGAAGTTGGGATGGTTCCAAGCGGCCCGCTGGGGCTCCCCTGGCAGCGCGGTTCTGCCGGCGATTACACTCGGCGCGATGCCCTGCGCCCAGCTCACTTACCTGCTTCGTTCCTCGTTGCTCGAAACGTTAGGCGAAGATTTCATCCGCACGGCACGCGCCAAAGGCCTCCGGGAGTCGCTCGTCCTCTTCAAGCACGCGCTGAGAAATTCGCTGATTCCCGTATTGACGCTTTTGGGCCCGCTGCTGGCAATTTTAGTCGCCGGCTCGTTCGTGGTGGAATATGTTTTTGCCATCCCCGGCATGGGAAGATTTTTTATTACGGCGGTCAGCGACCGCGACTATCCGTTGGTCATGGGAGTGACTCTGGTCTACACCGCGGTCCTCGTCGGCGCCAATCTGATGGTGGATCTATTGTACTCCGTCGTCGATCCGAGGATGCGCGCCCGCTGAGATGACGCGATGACGAGCATGGAGCAATGGAGCGGCCGGTTTCGGAGAAACCCGGCCATGCTAAGCAGCTTTGCCTTCATTCTGCTGGTAACTCTCGCCGGCTTCCTCGCGCCTATCATCTCGCCTTATCCGCCGGGAGGGTTCGAGGTCGAGCGCATTCTCGAAGGCCCCGGCCCGGATCACTGGCTCGGCACGGATGAGTTGGGGCGCGATCTCCTGACGCGCATTCTTTACGGCGCGCGCGTCTCCATCGTCGTCGGGCTCGGAACCGCGCTCCTCGCGCTCGTGATCGGGACTCTCTACGGCCTCATCTCCGGCTACGCCGGCGGCGCGCTGGACAACCTGCTTATGCGCATCGTCGACATATTCTACGGCCTTCCGGATCTGCTCATCTTCGTGCTGCTCTCGTTGATATTAGGCCGCAACATCGGCGGCGTGTTGATCGCGCTCGGATTCATCACCTGGGTGCGCTTCGCCCGCGTCGCGAGAGGCCAGGTCCTCCAGGCAAAAGAGTTGACCTACGTCGAAGGGGCGCGGGCCGTCGGCGCGTCGCACGCAAGGATTGTTCTGCGCCACATCCTGCCCAACATCTTCGCGCCGATCCTGGTCACGCTCACCTTCAGCATTCCCGCCGCGATCCTGGCCGAGTCCACCTTGAGTTTTATCGGCCTCGGCATCAACGACCCCTACAGCAATTGGGGAACCAGTTGGGGGACGCTCGCGCAGGACGGCTGGCGCGCCATGCGCGCCTATCCGCACCTGATATTTTTTCCGGCGCTGGCGATCTTTCTGACGATTCTGGCATTTAATTTCCTCGGCAACGGGTTGAGGGATATTCTCGATCCTAAAGCGAGATAGAGCGGAGTTGACGCGGCTTGGCCTTTGCTCTACGCTCCCATCATAAATATCAAGGAGGAACATTCAATGAACTACCGTCTCGAACACGTCGCCATCCAATGCAAGAACTTGCAGGAGTCGATCCAATACTACCAGAAGCTTTTCGGCGGAGAAACGACGCCGATCAGAAAAGGAGCGGCGGGATATGGCTTCTGCTTCCTGAAATTCGGCGGCGAAGCGCCGCTGCAGCTCATGGAAACCGACGGCCCGGTCGGCGTGCATCACTACGGCTTTGTCACCGACGACATCGACGGGGTCGCGAAGGACTTCAAGGAAAAAGGAACGAAGATCCTGCGCGAGAACCGCGACGCCGC
>JBGQBP010000290.1:0-4632 GCA_041494945.1 Binatia bacterium
AAACGAGGTAAAAGCAATACCCGTCGCTGAGTTCCAGCGACCATAATCATTAGCGGAAGGGAAGGACTGTTATGAAATCGATTGTAGTCAGGTCGTGGTGCGCCATTTTAGCCGTGGGGTTGCTCGCGGGCTGCGGCGTCCAAATGGGCGACAATTCCGCTCGAACGCCCGTAACCGGGTCGGCGGGAGGCGCGTCGTCGCAAAATGCCAACGCACAGCTTCAACGCTGCGATCAATCGCTCGGGACTTTGGCCGTGGTCGAAGACCAGAATGCGCAATGGTACTATCGGCTCACCCGCGAGTACCAACTGACCTCGACGGTTCCGCTGATTCGTCTGCTGGTGCAGCAGTCCAACTGCTTCGTCGTTGTCGAGCGCGGCCGCGCATTCAACCAGATGCAAGGCGAGCGCGCCCTGCAGCAATCGGGCGAGCTGCGCCAGGGAAGCAATTTCGGACAAGGACAGATTGTAGCCGCCGACTTCTCGCTGAATCCGATGATCACTTTTAGCGAAAAAGACGCGCGTGGCCTCGGAGCGGCACTGGGCGGGATTCCCTACGTCGGCGCGTTCGGCGCGCTCGCGGGAGGCATCAGGACGAGCGAGGCCTCGACCACGCTCACGCTGGTCGATAATCGCTCGGGCGTGCAACTGGCCGCAGCCGAAGGAGCGGCGTCGAATACCGATTTTAACCTATGGAGCGGCTTTTTCGGATCGGGCGGCGGCGGAGGCCTCGGCGGATACACGAATACTCCTCAGGGTAAGGTGCTTGCCGGCGCGTTCGCCGACGCCTACAACCAGCTCGTGACCTCGGTGAGAAACTACCGGGCGCAAGAAGTGAAGGGTGGGCTCGGAACCGGCGGCACGTTGGGCGTGCAAGGCGGCTCGACTCCGGCTTCGCGGGCGCTCGATCCCCAGCCGGCGCCCAAGCCGGCGGCCAAGCCTGCGCCGAAACCGGCGTACTGATTGCAGCGAAAAAATTTAATTTCCAGTTATAGAAAAGCCCGGTCTGGATTATTCCAGCCGGGCTTTTTTGTTTGAGTGATTGTTGGACTCATTCCGTCTCCGCTTCCGCCTCTTCCTTCAACCGTCGCTTCCGCACAGCGTCGGCTAAAACGTCCAGCAGCTTCTTGCTGTCGTCCCAGCCGATGCAGGCGTCGGTGATGCTCTGACCGTACACGAGATCCTTCCCTGGCAATAGATCCTGCCGTCCGGCTTTCAAGTGGCTTTCGACCATGACGCCGAAGATGCGGCCGTCGCCGCCGGCGATCTGGTTCGCCACTTCGCGTCCGACGTCGATTTGCTTCTGCGCGTCTTTGGCGCTGTTGCCGTGGCTGAAGTCGATCATGATGCGCGCCGGGATGCCCGCTTCCGCGTGAATCTTCGCCGCGCCATCGACGCTTGCCGCGTCGTGATTCGGATGCTTGCCGCCGCGCAGGATGACGTGGCAATCCTCGTTGCCGGTCGTCGAGACGATGGCCGAGCGGCCGGCTTTGGTCACCGAAAGGAAATGGTGCGGCGCGTGCGCGGCGCGGATCGCTTCGAGCGCGATGCGGACGTTGCCGTCGGTGCCGTTTTTGAAGCCGACGGGACACGACAAACCGGAGGCGAGCTCGCGATGCACCTGGCTCTCGGTCGTGCGCGCGCCGATCGCGCCCCAGGACACGAGGTCAGCGACGTACTGCGGCGTGATCATGTCGAGAAATTCGCTTGCCGCCGGCACGCCCATCTCGTTCAGATCGAGCAGCAGGCGGCGCGCGGTTCTTAGCCCGTCGTTGATGCGGAAGCTTCCGTCGAGGGCGGGATCGTTGATCAATCCTTTCCATCCAACCGTGGTGCGCGGTTTTTCGAAATAAACGCGCATCACCACGAGCAGATCGTCCCCGAGGCGATCCTTCGCCTCTTTCAACTTGCCGGCGTAATCGTGCGCGGCTTTCACATCGTGAATCGAGCACGGGCCCATGACGACCAGCAGGCGGTCGTCGGCGCCGTGTAAAATTCGATGGATCGCCTGCCGCGCCTCGTACACCGTCTGCGCCGCCCGCTCCGTGTTGGGAAACTCGCCGAGCAGATGCTCCGGCGTTAGAAGTTCCTTGATTTCTATGATTCGTAAGTCGTCGGTTCTGTAAGTCATAACGATGGCCCCATGATAAACCAAATGAAAGAGAATCTAAAACGCTCTGTAGGATCAGACCGCTCAAAAAGTCCGTCTTACTTCGATGCCAGCGCCGAAGTGACGAACGCTTCGATCAACGCGGCGAGAAGCAGCATCGGGACGATGACGGTGACAAAAAATCTCAGGCCGCGCGCCAGATCGTTGCCGAGAGATCCTTCTCCTTTTCCAAAGAAGCGTCTGAGCGCGTGTGCGCCGAGCCGGAGGCCGACGCTCGTTCCGAGCAGTATCGCCGGAAGCTCGAACACTCCGTGCGGCGCGATGGCGAGAAAGAACGCGGCGAGTCCTTTGGAGGTAAGCGAGGCGTGCAACACGAGGCCCAGCACGTAACCGTTCGCCAGCAGGAAGACCAGCGGCAGGAGCCCGGCGAATATTCCCAGGACGATGACCGCCAACGTCTTAAGCGCGTTGTTGAGAAAAATCGCCAGCGCCAGATACGGCTTCGACAGTCCGAGAAACAGCCGGGAAAATTCTTTGATAGCTTCGCTGCGCGCGCCCGCAATCTCCGGGGAAGAAATGGAGCTTACGATGCCAAAGATCGCTCCCGCCACGATCAACAACACGCTCGCAACCATGAAAGGCTTGAGCTCCCGGAAGTAGTTGGCTTGTTCCGGTCTCGACCACTTCGTCCATCGCTCTTCGCTTTTCATAGAACTTTGCATGATACCACAGGCATCGCGGCAATACTCCCGTGCCATTCGGAAATCTCTCCGGCAGGCATAGAATATAAACTCGCATATTATCGCTTGCGGCGGTTCGCGAAGAGATAGTATGGTCGCGAAAAAACAGAAAGAGGTTAACTCGCGGATGAATACCGGCAAAGAGAGCGCCGCCAGGCGTCCGGCCGTTCTATCTCCAAACGAAACGCGAATTCTGGCGGCGATCGCCGAGAGAATTTTTCCGGCCACCGACAGCCCGGGGGCGGTGGAAGCGGGAGCGGTCGAATATATTGAGCGCGCGCTCGCCGGAGATTACACGGATTTGTTGTCCGGTTATCAAAATGGTCTCCGGGCGATCGAGCGGCACGCGCGCGAGAAATTCGGCGCCAAGTTTACGACTCTGAGCGACGCCGATAAAGACGCGGTTCTCTCGGATTGCGAAGCGGGACAAATTCCGCGCTTCAAGAATAGCGCGGATTTTTTCGAGACCGTGCGTTGCCACGTCTTGGAAGGCGTTTTCGGCGAGCCGCAGTACGGCGGCAATCGCGGTTTGGTCGGTTGGCGCCTGGTGGGATTTCCCGGACAGCAATTCGGTTATCCCGACGCGTACATCGACAAGCGCGTCGATTTGTCTCCGGTCGCCGCCGAGGCGCCGGCGCTGGAAGAGAAGCGATGAGCCGGCCGATGGCGGACGTTTGTCTCGTCGGAGTCGGCGCGGTCGGCGGCATTCTCGCCAAGGAGCTCGCCTCGGCGGGACTGAAAGTCGTCGGCTTCGAACGCGGCCCGGCGCCGCGGCTGGAGGACTACGCGCCGCGCGACTCGATCAAGTTCATCGCGCGCGCCGACCGGCTCGATTGGGTGCGGCATGAGCCGACGACGAGCCGCAGCAGGGCTGGAGAAACTGCCGAGCTGCGCTATCGCACCAGCCCGCTGAACGTTCTCGGCGGCGCGCTGCTCCACTGGACCGGGCAGGCTTCGCGCTACATGCCGGGAGATTTCAAAGTCTACACGAATGAAATTTTGAGCGGCAATGCCGAGCGCGCCGGCGCGGATCTTAGCGGCTACGACGTCGTCGACTGGCCGCTCGGCTACGACGACCTGGAGCCCTACTATGAAAAGTTCGAATGGGAATTCGGCGTCTCAGGCGAAGCCGGAAAAAATCCGTTCGCCGGTCCGAGGAAGCGCGGCTATCCAGTGCCTCCACTGCGCCACAGCGCCAGGATGAAGCTCTTCGCCGAGGCGTGCGAAAAGCTCGGCTACCATCCCTACGACACGCCGGCGGGAATTCTCTCCGAGCCGTACCGTCCCGCCGCTCCGTTCGACACGAGAATCGCCGAACGTACCGCGTGCGTTTATTGCGGGCACTGTAATTTTTACGGCTGCCACGTTCACGCGAAGGCGGCGACGCTTTACACCGCCATCCCCGTCGCGGTCGGGACGGGAAACTTCGACTTGCGGACGAATTCTAAAGTATTTCGCATCAACGTGGACGACGCCGGGCGCGCGACCGGCGTCTCCTATTTCGATCCCGACGGCCGGGCGCAGGAGCAGCGCGCCCGGATCGTCATCTTAGGCGCGTTTGTATTTGAAAACGTCCGTCTGTTGCTGCTGTCGAAAACGGACGCGCCGCGCTTTGCAAAAGGTCTCGCGAACTCGAGCGGTCTCGTGGGCCGGTACATCCTGGCGCACGGGGACGTGCGCGCTTACGCCCTGTTCGACGATTTTATTATCAACGGCTTTATCGGACCCGGCTCGGCGGCGATGCGCATCGACGACTTCAACGGCAACAACTTCGATCACTCGG
>JBGQBP010000291.1:0-4632 GCA_041494945.1 Binatia bacterium
AAAACAGCATTTAAGATCATGGAAGATCGTCCGCGACTTCGGCCGGTTGAGGCGTTCCCCCTGAAGCAGGAGGGGAAGACTTTCATCTGTCTCAGAGACCCGCAGCACCTTTCGCAGCCCTTGGTGATCACGCCCGTCGGCTATTTCGTCTTGACTCATTTTGACGGGCAGCATTCGTTTCTCGACATCCAGGAGGCCTATCGCAAGAGAATCGGACAAGCCCTGTCCATCGAAGAATTAAAAAAGATGATCGATCTGCTGGACGAGCAGTTCTATCTTCACAACCAGAGGTTTCTCGATCGTCAGCAAGAGATCATGGACGAGTTCCGGCGCCAGCCGGTCCGCTCACCGGCGCACGCGCCCGGGGTTTACAGCGACGAGCCGGAAAAGCTCCGGGCTCAGTTGCTCGGACATTTTCAGGCTGTCGACGGTCCGGGCGAAGCGCAGCTTAACGGCAGGGTTTCCACGCCGAAGGCGATTGTCGCACCGCACATCGATTTCCATCGCGGCGGTCCGTGCTACGCGTGGGCTTACAAAGAGCTTGCCGAACGTTCGGGCGCAGACCTCTATATTCTGCTGGGCACGTCGCACTGTGGCGGAGAAAATCCTTTCGTCGCCACTCTCAAGGATTTCGCGACGCCGCTCGGGAGGGTGGAGACCGACAAAGAATTTGTCGGCCGGCTCGCGGCGGCGTACGGCGGCGATCTATTCGCTGAAGAACATCTCCACCGCACCGAGCACTCGCTGGAGTTCCAAGTCGTTTACTTAAAATACGTTGCCGATCTCCGGGCCCGGCTCACGGGAGAAAACCGCGACTTCAAGATCGTTCCGATTCTGGTCACCTCGTTTCACTCCAACATCCAGAACGGCAGTCTTCCGGAGAAAGAGCCGCGGATCGGAGATTTTCTAAAAGCGCTGGCCGATCTCGCCGCGAAAGAGTCGAGGCGCGTCTGCTTCGTTGCCGGCGTGGATCTGGCGCACGTGGGCGCGCAGTTTGGCGACCGCGATCCGGTCACGCCGGAATTTCTCAAGTGGGTGGAAGCGGAAGACCAGCGGCTGATCGAGAGACTCGCGTCAGCCGACTCCGAAGGATTTTTTCACGAAATCGCCAAAGACCAAGACCGCCGGCGCATCTGCGGCTTTTCGCCGCTCTACTCTCTCGCTCACCTGCTGGGCGGCAGCCGGGGAAGGTTGCTCAAATATGGGCAAGCCTTCACCCAGGAAACCGGCTCCGCCGTTACGTTTACCAGCATGGTGTTCGATTAAGAAGGTTGCTTATAACTGCCAACATGCGTTGAAGCCAAAAGGAGGATGCTGCATATGGAATTGATCGTCGATACGAAAAAAGATGGCCCCAATTTAGTGCGCGGTCCGCTCAAGTTCGTCGATGCGAGCGGCAAAGAGACTGTGATGGATAAACCCATGATCGCACTCTGCCGGTGCGGTCAGTCGAGCAATAAGCCTTTTTGCGACGGCACCCATGTTAAAATCGGCTTTAAGGCCGCTGAGGCGAAATTTTATACTCCATGATCACAAAGGCGTGCGGGCGCCTTTTCTCTCTTTATACTATCACTCATCTCCCGGACGGCAGCCGGGGAAGGTTGCTTAAATCTTAAATACGGGCAAGCCTTCTCCCAGGAGACCGGCTCGGCGGTGACGTTCACGAGTGCCGTGTTCGACTGACAGCGCAGCGAAATTTCCTTACTTATAAATTAACCGCCAAGTTGACATAACCCTATCCTATCGGTTACTGTTCCCTCAACACACGACTCCTGCTTTTACTCTAAGGAGGGCTTTTGTATGCAAATTTCGCGGGCGACATATTTGCGGATGCGTTCTGCCTTGTGGGTTCTAGGGCTGGGACTGCTCGCCGGTTGCGCCATCGAATCTCACCGCACGTTGACGCCGGAAACCACCGCGAGCGCCGGCACGTCGTACGGAGGTCCAAAATTCGCGCTGGTCGTCGCGAAATTCCAGAATCGCTCCACGTACATGCAGGGAATTTTTTCCGACGGAGTCGATCAGCTCGGCAATCAGTCAAAGACTATTCTCAAGACTCACCTGCAGAACACCGGACGCTTCGTCCTCGTCGATAGGGAAAATATGAAAGAGATCGCAGAGGAAGCCAAGATCCGGGGCGACAAGCAGGAGCTGAAGGGCGCTCAGGTCGCGGTCACCGGCGACGTTACGGAGTTTGGCAGGCGCGTGACCGGTGACACGCAGTTCTTCGGAATTCTCGGTCACGGGAAGACGCAAGTCGCCTACTCCAAGGTGGCGCTGAACGTCGTCGACGTTCATACCTCGGAGATCATCTACGCCGTTCAGGGCGCCGGCGAGTACGAGTTGAGCAATCGCGAAGTCATCGGATTCGGATCGGCCGCCGGCTATGACGCGACCTTGAACGGCAAGGTGCTGAACCTCGCGATCATGGAAGCGGTCAATAATCTGGTCGCCGGTCTTGAGCGCGGCGCATGGAGCCCGGCAAAGGGAAAGTGAGACCATGCGCGCCCTTCAACTGGCGCTCCTGATCGCGGCGCTCGGCGCGCTCAGCGCGTGCGCGCCCAGGAGCATATATTCCTGGGGCCGTTATGAGGAGTTAGTCTACGAGATGTACATGAAGCCCGGCCAGGCGGACCCGGGCACGCAAGTCGCCAAACTCACCGAAGACATCGGCAAGGCCCAGGCTGAAGGAAAACCGGTTCCGCCCGGCGTTCACGCCCATCTCGGATATGTGTATTACCAGCAGGGAAACGTGGCTGGCGCGCAGCAAGAATTCCAAATCGAGAAAAAGCTGTTTCCAGAATCGTCTGCATTCATCGACGGCGTGTTGCAACGGATGAGCCGACAATGACGAGGCGCGGAGCGACTCTTTTCCTCATCTTAATTTTGACCTTCGCGTGTTCCTGCGCGGCCAAGGTCGACTACGCTCTGTATCGCAGCCGCCTGCCGCGTTCGATCCTGGTGCTTCCGCCGCAGAACTCATCGACGGCGGTAGACGCGACCTACATCTATCTATCCACGGCCTCGCGCCCTCTGGCCGAAGCCGGCTACTACGTCTTTCCGGTCGCGGTGATCGACGCCTTCATGAAAGAGAACGGGCTGCCGACTCCCGATGAGATGCACGGCGTCTCGCTTAAAAAAATCAATGAAGTCCTCGGGGCCGACGCCGTCCTGTACGTCACGATCGAAGAGTGGGGACAGAAATACCAGGTGATTTCCTCCGCGACGATCGTCCGGGCCAGCGCGCGTCTGGTCGACGTGGAAACGGGCGCGACGCTCTGGACGGGCAAGGCGCAAGCCGTTCGAGACTCGGGAGCAGGCGGGCAGGGCGGCATCATCGGCGCGCTCATCGCCGCAGCCGTGCATCAAATTGTCTTTTCGATGGTCGACCAGACCCACGAACTTTCCCGTTTTGCAACGACCACAATGGTCTTCAACAAGGACAACGGCCTCTTGTTCGGGCCGCGTCATCCTGAGTACACCTCGGACCAGCGGGGGCGCTGAGTCATTTTGGCGTTCGATTAGGAAGCGGCCTTCAGGCCGGCCAGTTTTCTAAAGTCCTCGATCGCTTTTTCCCCGTCGAAGGATTTTCCCCAAAGTTTTTCCCCGTGTTTTTTTAAAAAATTTTCGACATTTCTCCTGAATTGCCCCTTGGTGAGTGACAACGGGCTTGCGCGCATTGCGCGGGCCCACAGGGCAACGAGAGGTCCGGGACGCAGCCGCTTTATTTTGATTACCTTGAGGATGTCTTTGACGTCGATCTCCATGAAGCGGGTCATTTTTCCTATCGTCCAGTATTCCGGCGCAAGAAGACGAATGTCCATTTGACCGATCTTTTTGTAGGGGATCGAAGTCTTCCGGTAATCCAGATAGTCGATCATCGACCAGTGACCGATATCGTCCGAATAGTTTGCGGCGATTCCGAATTTCGACGAGACCTTGCTGATCAACTCCTGGAGTTTTTCCTCCTGGTCTGGTTTCCCGCTTTTTCTTTTTAACCGAATCTCAAAATCGATGTCGATGCTATGGCGGATGTTGCCATAGATCCCTCCCGCCGCGGCTCCCGTGAGGATGACGGAAGCCGGTCTGGAAAGGCCGCGATCAAGCTCCAGAAAAAATAGATCAACGATGTTTTTTCGCATTTGGGATTCGTTGGAGAGCATCTTCGACGCGCTGTCGCAGGGTGTCGATTTCTTCGTTGGTCAATCGTTGCCGCAAATCTGCCCAGCGAATCGCCGCTGCCTTTGAAGAAATTCTCCGGCTGCGGCCGGGCGAAATAGTTTCACGGAGCAGGCGCACAATCTCGCGGTCCTCCTTTGAAGAAGGCAGATCATTGCCGACGACGGAAGCCGCTATAGTTTCCAGCCGGCGCCTGGAAAAACGCGACCGGGTAGGGCGGCCGACTGCACTATCCAGCACCATCGATGGATTGACCTCGAGGGCCAGGCAAATTTGTAAAAGAGTGGACACCATGATGTCCTGCTTGCCGGTTTCGATATTGGAGAGATTGGCTTGCGCGATGCCGGTCCTGCGGGCGAGCTCGGTCTGGGATATCCCCCGCCGGATCCGCTCCAAATGCAGTTTTGGTCCTACTGTCAGCATGTACAAAATATAGTATGTTTACTATATTTT
>JBGQBP010000292.1:0-4630 GCA_041494945.1 Binatia bacterium
AGGCATCGGCCACTTTTTCGGCGCGATGCAGATCGACGGATTCATCGAAAAAGACGAATTCAAAAAACAGATCGACGAGTGGCGGCGCGTTCTCAGGAACACCAAGCCCGCAGCCGGCACGAGCGGTCCGTTGATACCCGGCGATCCGGAAAGAGAAGCGGAGGCGATTCGGAGTAAAGTAGGCATTCCTTTATTGAAACCCGTGGTGGACGATTTGCTGGATATCTCGAAAAAGACCGGCATTCCGTTCGAGGTTAGTTGAATTAATATACGACGTTCGCCCTTTGACGGGCTCAGGACGAACGATGAGGTGCTCCGCCGTTCCGTGGTGAGTTTAGTCGAACCATGAACGGGATTTTGGAAGTCTGGCCGGCCTGCTACTCGATCCGCCATAAGTAGAGGACGTGCTCGTGCGTGAACCCTTCAGCCCGCTTTTCAACGACTGGAAACACTTCCATCTTATAGGGCGGCCAGCCTTCGATGCCGTAGTCATGGCTCACGATGCGTGATCCGGGCTTGAGCTGCGCCTTGAATTTAGGTTTCATCATCTCGTTGAACCACGGAAGCATGTAGAGAGTGATTACGGTAGCACGGGAAAGGTCGGTCTGTGCGGCGTCTTCAACCCTAAATTCAACCAGATCGTCAACGCCTTCTTCCTTCGCTTTCGCGCGCGCGGCCGCCACGAGCCATGAATCCATCTCGATGCCGACGCCGCGGGCGCCATACTTCTTGGCCGCCCGTATCACGATGCGCCCGTCGCCGCTGCCGAGGTCGTAGATCAAGTCTCCTTTTTTCACCTCGGCCATCTCCAACATCCGGTCGACGACTTCGATCGGCGTCGGGACGAAAGGGACTTCATCGGGCGGCCAGGCCGCGGCGAGGGTCACCAGGAACGCGAAGCTAAGGGTCATGACGGATCGAAACAGCTCATTTCTCCTTTATCTTGTGTCCGCGTGGCTAAGCCGATCTATCAATCCAACTCTGTCGCGTCAATGGCGGTCATATGCGTGTGTCGGTTTGTGCTTTGGGGGGAATGGAGATATTTAGAAACGATGCAAACAGACCTCACGACTCAACGTCAGCGCGCGCTTCCCTCCGGCTTCTACTATGGCTGGATCGTGCTGGCGGTGAGTTTTCTCACCACGCTGGTCGGCGCGGGCATTCGCTCGTCGCCAGCGGTGCTGATTCACCCCTTCGAGTTGGAGTTCGGCTGGAGCCGGGCAGCGATCGCGTTTGCCGTCAGCATCAACCTGCTTCTCTTCGGCGTTGCGGCGCCGATCAGCGGATGGCTGCTCGATCGCTTCGGCCCGCGCCGGGTGATGCTCATATGCCTCTCAGTTTTGGCCGTGGGTGTCAGCGGCACGACTTACATGAAAGAATACTGGCAGCTCGTGCTTCTATGGGGAGTGGTCGTGGGACTCGGGGCTGGCGGCGTCGGCTCGGTGCTTTCCGCGACCGTTGCCAACCGCTGGTTCGTGCAGCGCCGCGGATTGGTTTTAGGAATCCTCAACAGCGCGAGCTCGACCGGGCAGCTTATTTTTATTCCGCTTTTGATGGCGCTGATCGTATTTGGCGGCTGGCGCGTCGGCTCGTGGACGTTGGTCGGCGTCGCGCTCGCGTTGATTCCAGTTATTTTTCTTTTTATGCGCGATGACCCGGCGGATATGGGACTGAAGCCCTATGGTTCGGAGGATTCGGGCTCGGCCGCACAACGGCTCGTTGCGGCGCGAGCGGCCGCCACCGCCGATATGCCGTTGTCTCAAGTCTTTCGCACTTCTACCTTCTGGCTTTTGGCGGGCAGCTTTTTCGTTTGCGGCGGGACGGCGAACGGGCTTATCGGCACGCACTTGATTCCACATTCCATCGATCATGGAATCCCGCAAGTCACCGCCGGCGCCATCGTGGGTATTATGGGCGGGCTTAACTTCGTCGGCACGGTGTTTTCCGGCTGGATGATCGACCGTGTCGAGCCGCGCAAGTGGCTGGCGCTGGTCTACGCGCTGCGCGGCGTCTCATTGTTTATCCTGCCCTTCGTCACCGACTTCTCGGGCTTCTTCCTCTTCGCCGTCGTGTACGGGCTCGATTGGTTCGCCTCGGTGCCGCCGACGGTGGCGATTACCTCCGACACGTTCGGCAAGCGCGCGGTTGCCCGGGTGTACGGTTGGATCTTTCTCTCGCATCAGGTCGGCGCATCGTTGATGGCGGCAGGCGGCGGTCTGGTTCACGACTGGATGGGCAGTTACCAGTTCGCTTTTCTCACCGGCGGCGTGATGGCGCTGATCGCGGCCGGGCTGGCCTGGCAGATTCGCGCGCCGGTCCGCGAGTCCGCTGTCGGCGCCGTAGCCAGCGAAATTCCCAGCGCCTAAAAGAAGCAGCGGTACCTTGTCAGTCATTCCTTTCGTGAATAAAAATAGTGCTTGGTTTCCCGTTCAATAAGAGCGCGTCTGTCATTCTGAGGCGCAGCCGAAGAATCTCTCCTGCTCATCGAGACCCTTCGCTCTGCTCAGGGTGACACCTTAATAGAGGCGGAGGTGATCCGTGGTCGAGTTTCCCGTAAGCGCCAACGAATGCGCGCTTCTGATCCACGACATCGGCGAGGGGCTGCGCACTCCGGGGAAGCGCCTCTACGATCCGACCGGCGCGAGCGTGATCGCTGCCAAAGCGAAGCTGGCCGATTTTTGCCGCACTAAGAATCTTCCTTTCTTCTACGCCGTTGTAGGCGACTATCGCCCACCGCCGGGAGTGGTCACGCGCTACAACACGATGGCGGCGATGGACGACGAGACGCGCAAGATCCCTCAGGAGATCGCGCCGCGCGACGGCGACACCGTCTTCGTCAAATACAAATCCGGCGCTTTCATCGACACGCCCGTCGAAGCGAAGATGCGCGAGCTCAAAAAAACACGCTGATCGTCTGTGGCAGCACGCTCCAGTACGGCATCGAGACCGCCTGCCGCGACGCGGCGAACCGGGACTTCCGCGTCTTGCTCGTCGCCGATTGCGTGCGCGTAAGAGAAATCAAAGACTGCGGCTGGGGACACGTCACGCCGGACGAAATCCGCAACGTCGTCTTCAGCACGCTGAGTCAAGTCTACGCCAAGGTGGTCACGCTGGAGCAGCTCAAAACGCTGCTGGGGTAGGGGCGGTTCGCGAACCGTCCTGTTCGGGTTGACAACCTACACGTCCCTTTCCTAGTATCGCGTCTGGTTAGACGCGCTATGGAAAATCACAACTTCGTCGATTCGGTCATTCGCGAAATCGTTCAGCCGGGCGTCGCAGAGCTCATGGAGACGCGCTACTTCTCCGAGCTGCGCGAGGGCAAGTTGTCGAAGCGCCGGCTCCAGGGCTTCGCCGTCCAGCACTATCTTCACAACGTCGCGCTCTGCAAGGGGCTGGTTCTCTGCATGGCGAAGAACGCCGCCAACCCGGATCTCTACGAGCACTTTCGCGAGCAGTTCAACGAAGAACAGTATCATCCCGACCTGGCGAAGAAGTTCGGCATCGCGCTCGGGCTTCAAGAATCGGATTTCGCCGACGCGGCGCCAATCTTCGAATGTCTCGCGCACACGAGCGTCGTGATTCGCGGCATGTTCTTGGGCTCGCCGGCCGAAACGCGCACCGGCGCGCTGGTGAACGAGAGCATGGTCTGCCGTTACTCGGAAGAATTCGATACGCATCTGAGGCGCCACTACGGTCTGGGCGACAAGGAATGCCAGTTTTTTACCGTGCATCGCATCGCCGACCAGGAGCACACCAAGGCCGCGGCCGAGGTCGTCGCGCGCTACGCGACCTCGCCCGCAGAGCAGCGCGCCGTGCGCGAGGCGGCTCGCAACATGGTCGCTTTCAAAATCGCCAAGTTCGAGGGGATTTACCAGGCCTACAGTTAAGTTCTTCGATTAATCGGATTCCGTGAAGTTGGAGACGCGCCATTGATCGCCGTCTCTCCGCGCCACGACGAGCCAGCGCCGGGTGAATTCCGGCGCGTCCTCAGCCTGAATCGTTCCTTCATACATAAACGACACGCGGCCGTTCGCCTCTTTCTTTTCAACCAGGCGGTAGTGGACTTTGGGCTTGCGCGTCGAGGCGTCGATCGCCTGGCCCGCGGTCAGGCGAATCTCGTCGTCGATCTTTTCCAGCGCGAGCCCGACGGCGTAGGCTTTCGCGTTCTGCAAATTGATCTCGACGTAATGTTGATCGACGAATTCCTCCGCGACGCCTTGAGCCGTGCGTAAATCCCTGCCGCAGCTCACGAGGAGAGCGCACGATACGATCATTGACGCCGTGAATTTTCCCATCATCGACTTCACTGCAAGTGACTCGTCAGCCAGTCGATAGACTCTGCCAGCGCTTTTTGCAAATGCGCCGGCTCCGTCAGCCGGTGGCTCGATCCTTCGATAATGCAGAGCCGCTTCGGTGCAGCGAGCTCGGCAAAAAGCGCGTGGCCCTCTTCGACGGGCACTATGTCATCTTGATCGCCGTGAATGACGAGGACGGGACAGGAAATTTTTCGCGCAGCTTTCGGTGCATCGAGGACTTCGAGGTCATCGAGGAGAGAAACATTGAGGCGGCGGCCATGATACTGGGTGAATCCCCGTGCCCGCCATTGCCGCGTCTCTTCCGGAGTTGAGAG
>JBGQBP010000293.1:0-4626 GCA_041494945.1 Binatia bacterium
ATTGGTCGCCGATCGCCGGTCGGGGCATAAGATCACGCGCCGCGCAGCGCCGCCAGCACTTTCTCCGCGGTGATCGGCAAGGAATGGATTCTCACTCCTACCGCGTCCTCGACGGCGTTGGCGATCGCCGCCGCCACCGGAATGTTGGCGGTCTCGCCGATCGGCATGCTGTTGTACGGCCCGGCGCCCTTGGACTTTTCCATCACCAACGTTTTGAACGCGGGCACGTCTTTGATCGTGGGAATTTTGTAATCGCCGAAGTGCGTCGTCGTCACCTTGCCGTCGGAGATCATCAGATGCTCCATCAAGGCGTAGCCGATGCCCATCATCGCGCCGCCTTCGATCTGCCCCTGGTGCATGAGCGGGTTGATAACCGTTCCGGTGTTGTGCGTGGACGTGAATTTTCTGAGCTTCACCTGTCCGGTCTCGGGATCGACTTCCACTTCCGCAACCTGCGCGCACATCGAAGCCTCGTGAACTTTCGAGGTGTCGCTGTAGGCGGCCTCGACCGCGATCGGCGATCCTTTCGCTCTGACCAGCTCGGCATAACTCACGCGCCGCCCGCCGCGCCTGGGCATCACGCCGCCCTTGGCGAGCGCGATCTGATCCGGAGTGGTCTTCAATTGCTCCGCGGCAACCCTCTTGATCTCTTCGACGGCCTTGACGGCCGCCCGGTAGGCGGCGTTGCCGTAAACGCGCGTCGCCCGGCTCCCGCCGACGCCGGTATCCTTCGTGCCGGTCTTGGTATCGAGAATTTCGACTTTGATCTGACTGAGAGGAACTTCCAGCTCCTGTCCGATGATCTCGCATAGGAGCGTGTAGGTTCCCGCGCCCTGATCGAGCATCGCCGAAGAGATCGTCATCATGCCTTGTTCGTCGATCTTGATTGCCACGGTGCCCGAGCCGCCGTTCGCCATCCATTGCACCAGCGCGACGCCGCGGCCGACGTTCTTCGGCTTGGGTTTGTAAAAGCCCGCTTCTTTGAGCGCGCGCTGGAGCGTTTCTTCGGTCTTGATGTAATCGACTTTCTCGCCCGTCGGATCCAGGTCGCCGTCGCGCATCAAATTTTTCTGCCGGAACTTGATGCGGTCTATGCCGAGCTTCTTGGCGACGAGATCGAGCTGGCTCTCGTTGGCGAAAAATCCCTGCGGATCTCCCGGCGCGCGCATGTGGCCGCACGGAATCTTGTTCGTGTAGACCATGTGCTCCTCGATGAACACGTGCGGGATTTTATACGGCCCGGCGGAAATATGCGGCCCGCCTAGAAAGGCGTTGGGCTTGAATGCGCCGTAGGCGCCGCTGTCGAAAATAAAATGCATGTGATGCGCGACGATCGTGCCGTCTTTCTTGACGCCGGTTTTCACCCGGACGATCGAGGCGTGGCGCGGATTTCCCGCGACGAACTCTTCGTCGTAGTCCATCACCATCTTTACCGGCCGCCCGCTCTTCTTCGACATAAAGTAAACCAGCGCGACATCCATGAAATCGCCCTTGCCGCCGAAGTCGCCGCCGATGTAACAGGGATGCACGACGAGCTTCTGGGAATCGATCCGCGCCGCGTTGGCGACCTGCTCGCGCAGGCCATACGGCACTTTGCTGCACGCCCATATTTCCGCCGAGCCGTCCGGCGCCGTCTTGACCACGCAGGAATGCGGCTCGATGTAGGCTTGGTGGACCGGGTTGGTGAAGAAGGTATTCTCGACGACGACGTCCGCCTGGCGAAAGCCCTCCTGAATATCCCCCTTCTTCCACGTGACATAGATGAAGTCGTTGGTCGAAGCTTCCAGCTTGTTGGGCAAACCTTTGTAGCCCGGCACGTCGGGATGAATAATCGGCGCGGAAGGCTCCATCGCCTTCTCCGGGTCCAGCACCGGCTCCCATTCTTCGTATTCCACGTCGATGAGATTCACCGCTTCCTCGGCGGTATGCTCGTCGTCCGCCGCGACCGCGGCGACTTTCTCGCCGATGAAGCGGACCAGGCCGTCGGCGAGGATCGGCATGTCGTAGAGCTTCCTCCCGATCTTGAGGCCGGTCACGTCTTCTCCGGTGAGGACCGCGTGAACGCCGGGCAGCTCCAGCGCGCGGACGGCGTCGATGCGCTTGATGCGCCCGAAGGGAATCGGGCTGCGGAGAACTTTGCCCCAGAGCATTCCGGGCAGAGTCACGTCCACGGCGTAGACCGCTTTGCCGGTTACTTTGTCTTCGCCCTCGACTCGCGGCGTCGGATTGCCTACGACTTTTTTTTGCGCCATTCCCGCTCCCTCTTCAGATTTGCTTCTTTCGTTGAGAAAATCCGCCTTGCCCTCGGTGCTCGATGAAGCGGAGTGATGTGTGGCTCCCCTTCGTAAACGAATATCGAACTCTCTGTAGCATACCCTCACCTGAGATGAAAGTGATGTTCAGAGAGCTTGCACACGCAGGTTTTCCCTCTTGAAAAGGCTGATCGAGCCGAGGCCTAACAATACAAGGAGACATTCCTGCGCCTCTTTATCCAGCTCGGAGGAAAAAGGATCAAAAGTCACTTCTTCTCTCAGAGAGTCTCCGGAACTCTTAAGTCCGAGTTCGATTCTCGGCGGGCGCACCAAGCTGATTTTACAGCATCCTACGGTGAGTTGAATCGTTGGCCGGGCTTGGACCGCTACTCTGGGATCCGTCTTGCCCGCAACTTACCGGAAAGTTTCTTGCGAAAGACCCGGCCAAGCATGGGATGTCTTAAGGCAAAGCGAATAATCTCCAAGTGCCAGTCGAAACGGAACTTGCTCTGACCGGCCGACAGTATTCCATCCGACTGCACCACGCGAAAAAGCTCGTCAATCTCGTGATTGTCAAGCTGTTCGGCCATATGGCGAAAATACGAACCCATTCTGAGCTCCGCGCCAATTTTTTTTCGCCACTCCCGCTCGTACCGTGCGAGAAATGTTGCGTTGAAATTCGACCGGCTAAACGCCGTAGCGGCTACTTTGCCAGCCGCCTCGGCGCAGATGAGGCCGTAGTATATCCCGCCTCCGGTAGTGGACTTGACTTGACCCGCGGCGTCCCCCACGGCCAGAACACGATCCGAATAGGTCCGCGGCAGAGGCGATATCGGGATAAGCCAAGAGCGAATGGGAAGGTCCGGCGAATCTATATGGCCGTCAGCGTGAAGCTGTTTGAGAATGACCTGCAGGTATTGCCGCCCGCTTCCCTTGGTCGTGACACCGATCCGGGCAAGCTTTTTCCCGCCCTTTTCAAAGGGGACGACCCAGGCAAAAGACTGAGGCGCGACTCTGGAACCGAAGAGGATACTTGTCTCGTCGAGCGCTCGCACCCGAGTTTCTGCCTGCGCGGTCCGAAGGAAATCTTTCGGCCGCCCCATTCCCAGCTTCTGTTGAAACTGGTAATGCGGCCCCCCGGCCAGAATCACCATCGCCGCCTTTAATCGTCGGTGACCGCTTTCTTTAGCCGCGCGATCTTTGACCCCGTCGGCGACCACGACCTCAACCCCATCTTCCCGCACGGTCAGACTCTTTATTCTTGCGCCCAAATGAAAACTCACGCCGGCCGCTCGCGCCCTCTGTGCGATAACGCGATCAAAAGCCGATCTATCGATGACGCATGCCAGCGGCGACCGTGGAGAAAAACGCACTTCTAATTTAGACGGAGAAACGAAAGTGACCGAGCGGATCTCGCCTAATTTCAGATCTTTTGGAACCGCCAGCGCGTCGAAGGCTTCGACGCCGATAATGCCGGTGCAATCGACGGGTTCCCCGATGGAGGAGTGCTCCTCAAACAGTTGCACGTCCAATCCTTTTTGAGCCAGTAATGCCGCCGTTAAGCAGCCGGGCGGCCCTCCCCCTACCACGATGACGTCATGCATAAGAGCGTCGCCAACCTCCGTAATTCTCCGGCTCTTTAGATTCCGCCACGTAAACTATGTGAGAATTCATCTTCAACAATTTTATTTTTTATTCACCGCAGAGACGCAGAGATCACAGAGAAACTCATTTCCATTGCTTTCGGAAGAGACAGACCGAAAGGAAAGAAAAAACCCTCCGCGTCCTCCGTGCCTCTGTGGTGAATGAATTTCAAATATCTTTGGCTAGAATTTTTCGTCCCTCGTTTCCCAGCTCGCCCGGAAGGTAATCCAAAACGATAGCAGGATAAGCTTTATATCCAGCCAAAAATTTTGTCGATGGATGTAGAGCGCATCATACCTGAACTTTTGCCGCCGGGGAATGTCTCTCGGCGCATAAATTTGAGCAATTCCGGTGAGCCCGGGCCTGACGCGGTGCCTGAGTTCATAGCCGGGAATTTTCTCCAGAGGCACAAGCTCTCCGCCGCCTTTCACTTCGATCTCCTCGGGCATAAGCGCCCTGGGGCCCACGAAACTCATGTCGCCCGTCAAGATGTTCCAGAGCTGGGGCAGCTCGTCCATCGCGGTGGCCCGTAGGATGCGCCCGATTTTCGTAACCCGCGGGTCTCGATCCGCCGCTTGCAGTCGTCGATCCGCGTCCGGAATCATGGAGCGGAACTTCCAACTCTTGAATTTCTTTCCCTGCCGCCCGACTCGCTCTTGACTGTAGAAGACAGGTCCGCCGTCTTCCAGCTTAATCGCGGCAGAGAAGATAAGCCACAGCGGCAACGACA
>JBGQBP010000294.1:0-4624 GCA_041494945.1 Binatia bacterium
CTCAAGGTCGACATCATTATCACAGGTGCTCCGTCATCAACCCGCGCTGCCAAGGAAGCAACTTCTACGATTCCCATTGTCATGGCGTATGATAGTGACCCGGTTGGCAATGGGTTCGTCGCCAGCCTTGCGCGACCTGGAGGAAACATTACTGGACTGTCTAGTCTTGCCCCCGAAATAAGCGGAAAACAACTGGAGCTTCTGAAGGAGATTGTTCCCAGGCTGTCCCACGTGGCTGTGCTTCGGACTTTGTACCGCGCACCAGTGTTAAAAGAGATGGAACTCGCCGCAGGGGCGCTCGGAGTGAAGCTTCAATACCTAGACGTACTAGATCCCAAGGATATTGAGACTGCATTCCAAGCCGCAGGCAAAGGGCGCGCTGACGCAGTCCTCGTGCTAGCGAGCCCCATCCTTGAGTCTCACCGAACAGAGATTGTAGAACTCGCGGTAAAGAGCCGGCTCCCGGCGATATACCCTTTTCCAGAATTTGTAGAGGCTGGGGGCCTCATGACCTACGGTGTGAGCATTACCGATTTGTTCCGCCGCACCGCGATTTACGTGGACAAAATTCTGAAAGGCGCCAAGCCCGCCGACCTTCCCGTGGAGCAGCCGATGAAGTTCGAGCTGGTGATCAATCTCAAGACCGCGAAGCAGATCGGCCTGACGATCCCGCCGAACGTGCTCGCGCGGGCGGATAAGGTGATTCGGTGAATCTGGAATCCAAAATCGAAAATCTTCAGCCAGAGGCTGATCCGCCTCAGGCGGAAAAATGGGCGATGCTAACGGCCAAGAACGATATCAATGCCGCCGATGATCAATTCGAGTTGTCGCTGGGAGAGCTTCCCAACTCCACTGGTGAGCAGGGCGCGATCGAGAGTCACGATCTGAGAAACGTTAGCAACGGAATCCTTTGGAAGCCCCGTGGCTCGCGCGGAAAGCAAGACATTACCAGGAGCCTCCGCCCATCGAAGATTGCTGGTCAGCGGAACGCACACAACGGTTCTGATCCGGCTTCGGTTGAGAGCCTCCCCTTGGACTACGACGACCGGTCTTCGAAACCCGGGACTGGAACCCGTTGGAGCAGGCAGGTCCGCCCAGTAAACGTGGCCTTGGGCGACTACCATTCGACGCGTTTGAGTGTGCGTCTTGCAGCGGCTGAGATGGCCGGGTCGGGCCGAGTGTCCACTTCTCCGCACACCTGGTTCATTGCCTCAGTAACGGCGTCAGGTTCGTGGCGCGCAAGATACTCCGCCACGGCTTCCGCGTATACCTGGCTCCTCGACTTCTTGTGGCGGCGCGATAGACGCTCCGCTTCGGCGTATATCTTGTCGGGAATGGAGATGGCAGTCTTCATACCAAAAGTATAACCCGTGGGTCCTCCGAATTGCAAGCGGTGCGGGCAAGGGCGGACAAGGTGATCAAATGAATTTTGGATTTACGATGGTTCGACGTTACTCACCACAGGTTTTGGATATTGGATTGAGGAGAACAAGAATGGAGAAAACAATTTGTATCGGTTCTCTGTCCGGCCCCAATCTAAAATCTAAAACCTGTCCTGAGCTGAGTCGAAGGATCCAACATCTTAAATGGGTGGGGCTATGAAAAACATTCTTGGATTTCTTGCAATCGTAGGGGTGCTGGGTTGCGGAGCCATAGCCGAAGCGCAGCAAGGCAAAATCTATCGTGTCGGCGTCATCCACCAAGGTGGACAGTTCTCGGCAATTGTCGACGGGTTGCGCGCCGGACTGAAAGAGTTGGGATACGAAGAGGGGAAACTGATTCACTTAGACATCCGGGACGCCAAGGGGGATCTGCGCGCGGTCGAGGAGGCAGCGAAGGCTTTCGAACGTGAGAAAGTCAGCCTCATATACGCCGTTACCATGACTGTGGTTACAACGGTGAAGGAGTCCACAGGCAATGTCCCCATCGTTTTTTCCGTCGCGACCGATCCGGTCAGCGGCGGCCTGGTTCAGAGCTTCGTGAAGCCCGGCGGGAGGCTTACCGGCGTTTACTACCTGACCACGGATCTCACCGCAAAGCGTCTGGAGATCCTAAAAGAGATTCTCCCAAAGCTCAGTCGGGTCGTTACGTTCTACAACCCTAACAACCCCGTTCCCAGGGAGGCGGCAAAGTTGGGACGGGAGGCTGCTCGGCAGATGAAGATTCAATTCACCGAACGGCACGCCGCCTCTGTGGAAGAGCTTCGGCAGGGCCTTCGGGCGCTCAAGGCGAAGGAGGCGGACGCTTTCTTCTATATCTCGGACGGGATTGTGGCTAGCCAGGCGCAATTGGTCATCGACACGGCTGCGGCGATAAAGTTGCCGACGATGTTCCAGGAGCAGAGCATCGTTGCCCAGGGCGGCCTCGCCAGCTACGGCCAGAACTTCCATGAAATAGGCCGCCTCTCAGCAAAGTATGTTCAGAAAGTTGTGACGGGGGCCCCACCACGGGATTTGCGGGTCGAGACGGTCGATAAGTTCGAGATGGCAATCAACCTCAAGACTGCCAAAGCCATTGGTATCACAATCCCAACTCAAGTGCTCGCGCGGGCGGATAGAGTCATCAAATGATTTTAGATTTGCGATTTTGGATTTTGGATTAGGAGAAAGCATGAATAAAAGTATCATTACTCTCGTAATCGTCGTTGCAATGCTGGCGTTTGTAAATCTCGCCGAGGCGCAGCAGCCAAAGGTCTACCGTGTCGGTGTCATCACTCCGGGCGGCTTATGGTACGAGGTAATTGACGGGCTCCGGGTCGGCCTCAGGCAGCTGGGGCTTGAAGAGGGAAAACAATTTATTCTGGCAATCCGAGATTGGAAGGGCGATGTAAAGACGGCGGAGTCGGCGGCGAGGAATCTCGAACAAGAGAAAGTCAACCTGATATATGCAACTTCCACCAACAGCACCATAGCAGCAAAGCGGGCGACAACGGATATTCCCATCGTTTTCAATGCCGGGACCGACCCGGTTGTTCTGGGGCTCGTGGAGAGCTTCGCAAAACCGGGGGGAAGACTCACAGGCGTCTACAACCCGGTCACCGACCTCACCGCGAAGCGCCTGGAGATCCTGAAAGAGATTGTCCCGAAGCTCCGCCGGATAGTGACATTCTACGGCCCCCGCAATCCCCCTGCCATCGAGTCCTCAAAGTTGGCGCGGGAGGCTGCGGAGCAAATGAGGATCGAGATTGTCGAGCGGCAATTCGCTTCCGTTGAGGAACTTCGGGCGGGTGTGCGAGCGCTGAAGGCCGGGGAAGTGGATGCCTACTTCGCGGTGTCGGACCCGATGGCGAGTAACCAGGCCCAACTGATCATCGACACGGCAAGGGTCAAGAGGTTACCGACTATGTTCAATTTTCTAAGTGAAGTCATCAAGGGAGGCCTCGCCAGCTACAGCGTGAGCTTCCACGAAATGGGCCGCCTGTCAGCGAAGTACGTCCAGCGCATTCTTACTGGAGTTAAACCCAAGGACTTGCCCGTGGAGGGGGTCGATAAGATCGAGCTTGTCATCAATCTCAAGACGGCTAAGCAGATTGGTCTGACGATTCCGCCGAATGTGCTGACGCGGGCGGACAGGGTGATCAAGTAAGACAAAAGTAAAAAGGCAAAATGAACAGAGGAAAGCGATGAACAGAACAATTGTTATCTGGTTACTGGCAACTGTATTGCTGGCCACTGTCCATCTCGCCGACGCGCAGCAAGCGAAAGTTCCGCGCATAGGTTGGCTGATGGTCAATTCGTCACAACGTTCCGAGGCATTCCGGCAGGGTCTGCGTGAGCTTGGCTACGTCGAGGGAAAGAACATTGTCATCGAGATGCGCAACGTGGAGTCGAAGGTCGATCGACTTCCCGAACTTGCTGCTGAGCTTGTGCGCCTCAGGGTCGACCTCATCGTCGCGCTGGAACCGCCTGCAACGCTCGCTGCTAAGGACGCGACCAAAACAATTCCTATCGTGATGAGGAGCACAGACGATCCCGTTGAGGCTGGATTCGTTGCGAGCCTGGCACGACCGAGCGGAAATATTACGGGTGTATCCTCTGTCTCCTCGGAGTTATATGGCAAACGTCTCGAATTACTCAAAGAGGTGATTCCCCGACTCTCGCGTGTAGCCGTGCTGTGGAACCCGGACTTTCCAGCCGCACCGGTCAACTTCAAAGAGATGGAAACCGCCGCCAAACCGTTCGGGCTGCATCTTCAGTCGATGGAGGCGCAGCGGCCTGGCGATTTCGCCAGCGCATTCAAGACGGCGACTGCGAAGCATGCACAGGCCGTTATCACGCTAAGGAATCCTCTTATCGTCAGTGAACGAAAACGAATCGTTGACCTGGCAATCAAGAGCCGGCTGCCGGTGATCTACGATGATAGGGATTTCGTCGAGGCCGGTGGTCTCATGTCGTACGGCACGAACCTTGTGGATTTGTACCGCCGCGCGGCCACGTACGTGGATAAGATTTTAAAAGGCGCCAAGCCCGCCGATCTTCCCGTGGAGCAACCGACGAAGTTTGAGCTGATCATCAATTTGAAAGCCGCCCAGCAGATCGGCCTCACGATTCCGCCCAATGTGTTGGCGCGGGCGGACCGAGTCATTCGATAATTGAAACGTACGCTGGCGTTGAGGTGAAAATGA
>JBGQBP010000295.1:0-4601 GCA_041494945.1 Binatia bacterium
ATCGTGCTCGCCCTTCGACTTTGCTCAGGGCCATGAGCTTGCCGAATGGTGACTCGTGCTCGGCGGGGACGCGGGCGAACACGAGCACGAAAGCTCGGAGGTCCGCTTCGAAGCGGCACGAGCACGGTGTTTTTAAGTCGCCGAGGCGGCGAAGCTCGGCCGGGCTTTGAGCCGGGCGATCCAGGCCAGCAGGTTTTTATATTTGGGATCGATCGCGATGTTCAAGCGCTCCAACGAATCCAGGTTGGGCATGAAGGCGATATCGGCGAGGCTGAACTCTCCCGCGAGATATTCTCTCCCTTGCAGTTCTTTTTCGATCCGGTCGAAGCACTTGACGATCTCCGCCTTGGCGCTCTCGATCGCCTGCGGGTTGCGCTCGCCTTCGGGCTTGCGCAGCTCGCGATTGAGCTGGGAGGACGCCTGATTGAAATGATTGTCGCGGAAGTCCTCCATCATTCGCGTCCTGGCCCGGCCGTCGGAGTCTTTGGGCAGCAGCGCGGGATAGGGATATTCGTCTTCCAGGTACTCGTTGATGATGGTGGAGTCGTAAACGATGAAGCCTTCGTCATCGAGCGCCGGAACCTGCCCGAACGGATTGATTTTCAAGTATTCGGGATTCTTTTGCTCCTTTTTCGTAAGGTCGATCGGGATGCGCTCGAACTCGAGTCCCTTCTCGATGAGCGCGATCCTTACCTTGCGCGAGTTGCTCGACTGCGGAGAGGTGTAGAGCTTGATCATGACGCCAATGCCTCCTTATATGTCCAGAGAGTCTCCAACCATCCATACCATAGCTCCGACTCTCCCGCTATAAAGAAATGCCGGGTACGGAGCGCGGGAGACGCCCTCGCTCCGGCGGCGGTTAGCTGTCCTTGGACGAAGGCATCTTGAAGGTCAAGCCGTCTTTGGCCGCGGCGAGCTCCCGGGCGAGCGAGACGACTATGTCGCTGACTTTCGCCATTCCCTGGATATTCAGTTTGTCCCACGTGTCCGAAGGCCGGTGATAGTCGGGGTGGCTGCCCGTGGAGAAGTGCACGGCGGGAATTCCCTTTTCGTAGAACGAGACGTGATCGGTGCTGCCTCCTCCCTGCCTCAGTTTAATGTCCAGCCCGCCGGCCGCGCGGCTGATCAGTCCGGGAAATTCTTGGGCGCTGTCCACGGCGCCGGCGGTGACCCGGTTGTCTTTCATTCGCCCCACCATGTCCAAATTGATCATCGCCTTGATCGAGCCGATCGGAAACGGCGGATGGGCGACAAAATACCTGGAGCCGTGAAGCCCCAGCTCTTCGCCCGTAAACGCGACGAATACGATGGTCCTCGGCGGCCGGTCCGGCGACCGGCTGAGCCGCGCGGCCGCGCTCATCATCACGGCGGTGCCCGACGCGTTGTCGTCCGCTCCGTGGTGGATCTGGCCTTCGGTGCTGAAATCGTTCGTGCCGAAATGGCCCAATCCAATGTGGTCGTAATGCGCTCCGATGACGATGTTCTCCGGTTTTAATTTGGCATCGGAGCCGGGAAGAACGGCGACGACGTTGTCGGTGGGCCGCGTTGTTTTCTCCAACTTCACGGTCATAGCGGCGCGGATGGACGGAAACGCGATCGAGTTCGGTTTTTCTTCCCGGTCGATCTTGGCTTTCAAATCGCTGAGCGACACGCCTTCGGCCTGCAGACCCCGCTCCACGACCTCGCGCCTGATTTGCGCGGCAACGATATTATTTTGGCTCCGCCCCCCAAAGAGACGCCGCACCGGGATCAGCTCTTTTTGCCCCTCCTTCGGCGACAGATCCACCAATATCATGCCGATCGCTCCATGATCGCGCGCGTTGGATGCCTTGGCTTGCAACGGGGCATATTTCGACGCCTGGGGCTGCACGCGAAACGGGCTCTTGTCGTCCTTCGGCGGCGGCTCATAGCGCAGCACGAGAACGATCTTTCCCTTGACGTCGATGCCGGCGTAGTCGTCATAGCCGTAGTCCTTGGCTGTGATCCCATAGCCGACAAAGATCACGTCCGCCTCGGCCGTTCCCGAAGCGGAAAAGCCGAGCGGATTCCAATCCTCGTCGAGGACGAGCGCGGGATCTTTTCCCAGACGGGCCGCGCTCGGCTCCCTCGCCTCGACTCCGGTGACTACCTCCAGCCGCTGGAAGTAAGTGCCGTTATCGCCTCCGGGAAGGAGGCCATAGCTTTTGAATTCCTGTGCGATGTAGTCCCTGGCCATTACGATCCCCGGAGTATCGACGCCTCTTCCCATCATTTCGTCGGAGGCGAGCGTGCGGACGTGTCGGGTCAGCTCCGCGCCGGTGGAGGAGACGGCGACCGAAGTCGGGATATCGTTAGTCCATCCGGTGAGGGCGAGAAAGACGGCGACGAAAAGTCCGGCGAGAGCGGTGCCGGCGGCGGGGCGGAGAATCGCGCGCTTTACAGTCGGGAAATTTGCCATACCCAAAGAGATTAACAGGCGGCGGCGTCTTGGTCAAAAAGGATACGGAGCGCTTGATCCACGCAGGTCTCCCGCGCGAGTGGATAAGTCGCCACCCCTTTTGGGAATTGACTGTCCAGGTTCGGAAGGCTAAGGTCGTTGGACGGTCGCAGCCGCGAGATTTTTGCAAACCGGTTTGCAGGATGATATAAGCCCTACGGTCGAGTTTTAGCAAGGAGAGAAAGCAATGGCAAAATCCGTAGTCGTATTTTCGCAGCCGGGCTGAGGGCCGTGTCAGCGAGAGAAAGAGTTTCTTTCTCAAAAAGGCATTTCCTTCGTGGACAAGAACGTGCGCGAGGACCCCGCAGCGCTGAAAGAATTGCTGGCGCTGGGATACCAGAGCACTCCGGTGACGTTGATCGACGGAGAAGCGTTGGTAGGATTCGATCCGGAGAAAATCGAAAAACTTCTGGGGCTATAAAAAAAAGGGGGGACGATGAATATTCCAAAATATTTCGGCCTGGCTTTGGGCGCGATGATTCTTCTTGCAGCCGCTGCAACGTCACAGGCGCAGACCAAAGACATCATCGATGAATGGGCGTCAGTAAAAACGCCGGCGGCGCCGGCATTGAAGCCGGTGACGCTCGATCCGAAAACGACGGCGTTGCTGGTGCTCGACTTCCTAAAACAGTCCTGCAACAACGAGCGGCGGCCGCGCTGCGCGGCTTCAATTCCAAAGGTCGAAGGCCTGTTAAAGCAGGCCAGGGACAACAAAGCGACGGTCATCTTTAGCTACACCTCCAACTCGACTCCCGCCGACATAGCCAAAGAGCTGGCTCCGCTCGACGGAGAGCCGATGGTCCGAGCTTCGGCGGATAAGTTTGTCGGCACCGATCTGGAAAAGATTTTAAAGGATAAAGGCATTAAGACCGTGGTTGTAACGGGCACGGCCGCACACGGCGCCGTGCTCTACACGGGCAGCCAGGCGGCATTCAGGGGATTTAAAGTCATCGTCCCCGTGGACGGGATGTCGTCGGAAAACACCTATTACGAGCAGTATACCGCGTATCAGCTGGCCAATGCTCCCGGCGTGGCACAACAGGTGACGTTGACCAGGATCGATATGATTAAATATTGAGGGACGCGACGTTGGCTGAGAATATAGAAAAGCTGGCACAAGAATATCGCGACGGCAGAATCAACCGCCGGGAATTTATTCAAAGGGCATTAGCATTTACGGGGAGCCTGGCGGCGGCGGCGACGTTAGTTGATTTGCTCGGGCCGCAAACCAGCCATGCGAACCAAGTCGATCCAAACGACCCGGCGTTGATTTCTTCCGATATCAAGTACAGTTCGACGGACGGCGCCGCCATCGGCGCTTATCTCACCCGGCCTAAGGGGGAAGGCAGGCTTCCGGCGGTTGTGGTGCTTCACGAGAACCGGGGGCTCAATGATCATATCCGGGATGTAGCCAGAAGGTTAGCCAAGGCCGGTTATGTCGCCTTGGCTCCGGATCTCTTATCGCGCCAGGGTGGAACCGAGTCGTTCGCTTCACCGGATGCGGCCATCGAGGCCATTGGCAAAGTCGATGAGGAAGCCATCACCAAGGATATTACCGGAGGCATTAATTACTTAAAGGGCCAGAATTATGTTCGAGCCAACAAAATCGGCGTGGTTGGATTTTGCTGGAGCGGAGGAAACGCAATGTTGATTTTGACTCGGAACAAAGACCTGGCGGCGGGGGTGGTTTATTACGGCCGCAACCCCAAGGACCTCGACGACGTAAAAAATATTTCCGGGCCGGTCCTGGCCAGCTACGGCGAGAAAGACGAGAGGATCACCTCCGGGGTGCCGGCGCTGGAGGAAGCCATGAAGAAGCACGGCAAATCCTTCGAGTACAAGATCTATCCCGGCGCGCAGCACGCTTTTAACAACGATACCAATCCACAGCGCTATAACGCCGAGGCCGCCAAGGATGCCTGGGGCCGAACCTTGGAGTTTTTTAAGAAAAATCTGCAGAACTAGGGAGGAGAAAAAATAAGGAGCTACTTTTTTAGCTCCGACTTCCAGCCGGAGGAGCTGAGCATCCTTCCGGTGACGTTTTTAGAATCGTCGCTGCCAAGGAAGACGAAGACCTCGGTGACTGACTCGGGGCTGCTGCCGCTGTAGCCGGTGAGCTTGGTCG
>JBGQBP010000296.1:0-4575 GCA_041494945.1 Binatia bacterium
GACATTTACGCGTCGCCGATTTTTTGCGCGCGCACCGGCAGCACGCACGGCTACGACGTCGTCGATCCCACGCGCCTCAATCCGGAGCTGGGCAGCGCCGAAGAGTTCGAATCTCTGATCGAGGAAGCGCGCCGCTTGGGCATGGGCTGGCTGCAGGACATCGTTCCCAACCACATGGCCTACGACGGCGATAACCGGATGCTCATGGATATTCTGGAAAACGGTCCGGCGTCGCCGTACTTCGATTTCTTCGACATCGACTGGAACTATCCCTACGAGAGCATCAAGGGAAAAGTTCTCGCGCCGTTCCTCGGCAGCTTCTACGGCGAGTCGCTGGAAAACGGCGAGATCCGGCTCGACTACGGCGAGAATGGGCTGGCGGTCAGCTACTACCATCTCCGGCTGCCGCTGAATATAGAATCGTACAGCAGCGTTTTCCATCGCGGCCTGGGCGCGCTCCGGCGCAAGCTCGGCGGCGAGCACGCGGACTACCTCAAGCTGCTCGGCGCGCTCTATGTGCTCAAGAACCTGCCGCCGAAAGAAGAGGGCAAGGAGCGATCGGACCAGATCAACTTCGTCAAGCGGATGTTGTGGGAGCTGTACACGACCAACGGGGAGATCAAAGAATTCATCGACGCCAACGTCGCGCGTCTCAACGGGCAAAAAGGAAAACCGGAGAGCTTCAACGATCTCGATCAGCTTTTGTCCGAGCAGTTATTCCGGCTCTCGTTCTGGAAGGTGGCCACCGAAGAGATCAACTACCGCCGGTTCTTTAACATCAACGAGCTGATCTCGGTCCGAATCGAAGACGAAAAAGTTTTTCTCGAGACCCACTCGTTCATCTTCAAGCTCGTTCGCGAGGGGAAGATCACCGGCCTGAGAGTGGACCACATCGACGGCCTTTACGACCCCGCCGATTATTTGCGGAGGATCAGACAAGAGATCGGCGGTCTCTACCTCGCGGTCGAGAAGATTCTCGCGCTCGACGAGCCGCTGCCGGAGTCCTGGCCGGTCCAGGGCACGACCGGCTATGATTTTTTAAATTACTTGAACGGCATCTTCTGCGAAAAAAAGAACGAGCAGGTCTTCTCCGATATTTATCTCCGATTCGCCGGCTTGCAGATTCCTTACCTCGATCTGGTCAGCGAGAAAAAGCGGCTCATCATCGGCAAGCACATGGCCGGCGACGTGGACGGCCTGGCGCATCTCATGAAGAAACTCTCCAGCCGCGACCGCTACGCCAGCGACATCACGCTCTACGGTCTCAAGCGCGGCTTGGTCGAAGTCCTGACCTTCTTCCCGGTTTATCGCAGCTACGTCAATTACGAAGATTTCGCCGACGAGGACCGGTTTCGCCTGCAAGAGGCGATCAACCGCGCGAAAGAATTCAATCGCGGCCTGCTGCTCGAGCTCAGCTTCATCGAAAGATTTCTCCTGCTCCAATCCGACCGGCCGCTTCCGGCCGAGGAGAAAAATCAGTGGATCCATTTCATCATGCGCTTCCAGCAGTTGACCGGCCCGTTGATGGCCAAGGGATTCGAGGACACCGCGCTCTACATCTATAACCGCTTGGTGTCGCTGAACGAAGTCGGCGGCGATCCCGGACGGTTCGGCGTCGCGCTGGAGACGTTCCACCAGTTCAACGGCATGCGCGCCCGCCTCTGGCCTCATTCGATGAACGCGACGGCGACGCACGACACCAAGCGCGGCGAGGACCTCCGCGCCAGGATCAATGTGCTGACGGAATTTCCGAAGGAGTGGGAAAAGAAAATCTCCCGCTGGACGCGGCTGAATCCGAAGCGGAGCGGCGTGAAGGGGAGGCAAGTCCCCGATCGGAACGACGAATATTTTCTCTATCAGACTCTCGTCGGCAGTTTCCCCGTGGACGGCGACGCCGAGGGCTATCGCCGGAGACTGAAGGACTACATGATCAAGGCCGTGCGCGAAGCCAAAGTCCACACGGAATGGCTCAAGCCCGACGCGGCTTACGAGGACGGGTTCGTCTCTTTTGCCGACGAGTTTTTGAAAACCGAGCCGCCGACGAAATTCTTGAGCGACTTCCTGCCGTTTGTCGAGAAGGTCGCTTTCTACGGCATGCTGAACTCTCTTTCCCAGACGGTTCTGAAGATCGCCTCTCCCGGCGTGCCGGATTTTTACCAGGGCACCGAGCTTTGGGATTTGAGCTTTGTCGATCCCGACAACCGCCGGCCGGTCGATTTCGCCAAGCGGGCGAAGCTGCTCGAAGAGCTCAAGCGGAGCGAGCAAAAAGATCGCGCCGCGTTGATCCGGGACCTTCTCGCGCGCCGGAGCGACGGCCGGATCAAGCTGTTTACAATCTACAAGGCGCTAAATTTTCGCCGGACGCAAAAAGATCTGTTTCACTCCGGCGATTATCTCCCGCTCCAGGCCTCCGGCAAAGTCAAAGAGAACGTCTGCGCGTTTCTCAGGCGAAAGGACGGGGCGTGGGCTTTGACGTCGGCGCCGCGTTTGGTCACGCGGCTCACCGGCGCGGGCGCCGCGCCGCTCGGCGAGCACGCGTGGGGGAAAAGCGTCCTCGCGCTCCCCGCGGAAGCGCCCGACCGCTGGATGAATATTTTTACCGAGGAAGAACTAGAGACCTCTCATGCCGACGGAAAAAAACAATTGCGCGTGGCGGATGTATTTAAGAGTTTTCCGGTCGCGATGCTCACGCCGAAAAACAGTGCTGAGTCCTGAGTTCTGAGTCCTGAGTGAGGGAGGGGGTGCTCATACCTCAGTCCTCAGCGCTCAGTCCTATCTTCTGTTCTCCGCCGGGCCATCCCTTCGACTGAGGTTGTTCGCCGTATTGATGAGTCCCACGTGGGAAAAGGCCTGCGGAAAATTTCCCACGAGCCGGCGCCGCGCGCGGTCATACTGCTCCGACAGAAGTCCGACGTCGTTGCGTATCGCCAGCACCCGCTCGAACAGCACGCGCGCCTCGGCGAACCGCTTTTGCAGCACCAGATTATCGGCGAGCCAAAACGTGCAGGCGATGAAAGCGCCCTCTCCGGGAGGCAGCCCGTCCACGTACGGAGCGTCGGCGTAGCGGCTCACCAGTCCGTCGGCCGTGAGCCGCTCTTGAATCGCCTTCACCGTCCCTATCATCCGCGGGTCCGTGGCCGGCAAGAAGCCGACCAGCGGGATCAACAGCAAACTTCCATCCACTTCCTTCGATCCATAATACTGGACGAACGAATCGATGGCGGGATCGAATCCTTTGCCGCAGACCTCGGCGTGGATCTTATCGCGCACCTCGCGCCAGCGGCCCGACGGCCCTTCGAGGCCGAAGCGCTCGACGGCCTTGACCGCGCGGTCCAGCGCCACCCACGCCATGACTTTGGAATGAGTGAAGTAACGGCGCGGGCCGCGGACTTCCCAGATTCCCTCGTCCGGTAATTGCCAGGCCGATTCGACGAATTCGGTCAGCGCCGTCTGCACGCGCCAGGTATTTTCGTCAGGATCGAGACCGACGCGCCGCGCGAAATGAAACGCGTCCATCACTTCGCCGAACACATCGAGCTGAAACTGGGCGTGGGCGGCGTTGCCGATGCGGACGGGCGCGGAGCCTTCGTAGCCGGGCAGCCAATCCAGCACCAGCTCGGGCAGGCGGCGCTCTCCCATCACGCCGTACAGGATGTTGACTTGAGACGGCTTTCCCGCGATGGCGCGGAGCAGCCACTCACGCCAGGCGCGGGCCTCTTCGACGTAGCCGCCGATCATCAGCGCATAGAGGGCGAACGTGGCGTCGCGCAGCCAGCAGTAGCGGTAATCCCAATTGCGCATGCCGCCCAACCGCTCGGGCAGCGAGGTGGTGGGCGAGGCGACCAACCCGCCCGTGGGCGCGTAGGTGAGCGCCTTCAGCGTGATCAGCGAGCGCAGCACCGCGTCGCGCCACTCGCCCTCGTACTTGCAGCGGCCCGACCATTCTTCCCACCACAATTGCGTGCTGCGAATTTCTTCCTCGGGGTCTTCGTCCGGAGGCTGGGGCAGGTGCGATGGGAACCACGTCATGACGAAAGGCAGCCGCTGTCCTTCCACAACGGTGAATTCGCCGACGTGGCGAAACTCTTCGCCGCGCAGCTCGACGGGGGCGCGCAGCAGCAGGGCATCGGGCCCGCCCACGGCGACAAGACCACGGTCAATGCGGCGCACCCAAGGAACCAATGACCCATAATCCATCCGGATGATCAGCTCGACGCGCATGCGCACCTCGCCGCGCTTACCGACGACCATCCTGACGACGCCCGGGTTCTTCGTGCGCGGCGGCATGCAGTCGATCAGCGTTACCACGCCGCCGTCGGTCTCGTACTCGGTCTCGAGGATGAGCGTGCCCTCGCGATAGCGCCGGCGCACGGCGCGCGCGCCGCCGGCGGGCGCGATCAGCCACCGTCCATGATCCGGCGTGCCGAGGAGCGCGGCGAAACAGGCGGGGGAATCGAAGCGCGGAAAACACAGCCAATCGATCGAGCCGTCGCGGCCGACCAGGGCCGCGGTCTCGCAGTCGCCGATCAGGGCATAGTCTTCAATATGTGACGACATGGTAATTCAGGTAGATAC
>JBGQBP010000297.1:0-4565 GCA_041494945.1 Binatia bacterium
ATCGTCTTTGCCGGATCTTACAACGATCTCTTGAGCGACCAGAAGTCCCTCACCGCCGCGTATCTCTCGCAGCGAAAGAGCATTTCGTTTCCTTCGAAGCGGCGCAAGCCGATTCCGCAGCGAACCATTAAAATTTGCGGCGCGGATGCCAACAATCTCAAAAACATCGACGTGGAAATTCCGCTCGGGCTCTTCGTCTGCATCACCGGCGTCTCCGGCTCGGGAAAGTCGAGCCTGGTCGACGAAGTGATAAACCGCAATTTGCGTAAGCTGAAAGACTCTCCGGGCGCAACGGTGACGCACTGTGCGAGGCTGGAAGGCGCGGACAAGATCTCCGATGTCATTTTGGTCGATCAATCGCCGGTCGGGTCGACGCCACGGTCGAACCCCGCGACGTACATGAAAGTCTTCGACGGCATCCGCAAGCTCTTCGCCGCCGCAGATCTTTCCCGCCTCCGGGGCTACACTCCTTCGACTTTTTCTTTCAACGTCGAAGGAGGCCGATGCGAGACCTGCCGGGGCGAGGGCTTTGAAAAAGTCGAGATGCAGTTCCTCTCGGACGTTTACACCTCCTGCCCCGAGTGTCAGGGGAGCCGCTACCGCCAGGAAATTTTAGAGGTGACCTATCGCCGCCGCACGATCCGCGACGTGCTCGACATGACGGTCGCTGAGGCGATGGAATTTTTCAAAGACTCGACGGAAATCGAATACGGCCTGCGCCCGCTGCGCGCGGTCGGCCTGGACTACGTCCGGCTGGGACAACCGCTCACGACGCTCTCCGGCGGCGAGTCGCAACGGCTGAAGCTCGCGGCCCACATGGCGAAGGCGCGCAAGTCGGGGACGCTCTTTATTTTCGACGAGCCGACCACCGGCCTTCATTTTCACGACATCGAGAAGCTCCTCTGGGCGTTCAATGAACTGATCGACCAGGGCCACTCCATCATCGTTATCGAGCACAACATGGACGTGGTCAAATGCGCCGACCACATCATCGATCTCGGGCCGGAGGGCGGCGATGCCGGCGGCGCGATCGTGGCCGAGGGCACGCCGGAGGAGATCGCGCGCAGCGCCGCGTCTCATACCGGGCGGTACTTGAAGCCCTATTTGAAGCGCGGCGCCGTTTCGCCGTTTGTTCCGCGTCTGGAAAAAAGTCTGCGAGTGGCGGAGTCGAACGGCTCCGGGAACGGCGACCATGCCATTCAGATCGTCGGCGCCAAGGAACACAACCTAAAAAATATCAGCCTCGATATTCCGCGCGACCGCTTCGTCGTGATCACGGGACTCAGCGGCTCGGGAAAATCTTCCCTCGCGTTCGATATCATTTACGCCGAGGGACAGCGGCGCTACATCGACAGCCTCTCCACCTACGCGCGCCAGTTTCTGAACATTATGGACCGTCCCAACGTCGATCTGCTTTCCGGCATTCCGCCCACCGTGGCGATCGAGCAGCGTCTCAGCCAGGGAGGAAGGAACTCGACCGTCGCGACCGTCACGGAGATTTACCACTATCTGAGGCTCCTCTATTCAAAAGTCGGAAAGCAGCATTGCGTGAAGTGCGAGCGCGAGATCCGGTCGCTGACCAAAAGCCAGATCCTCGATCGCATCTCCCGCGTTCATCGGGGAAAGGAAATCGCGGTGCTGAGCCCCATCGTCAGGGGACGGAAGGGATTTCACAAAGAGGTGATCACCGGCGCGCTCAGGCTGGGCTACCGCCGTGCGCGCATCGACGGACAGGTCGTCGATCTCCGATCGCCGAAATTAGCCGCCGGTCTGGAGCGATACCGTGAGCACGACATCGATGTCGTCATCGGCCAGGCAAAAGCCGGCGGGCGCGAGGTCGAGGCGATGGTGGAGCAGGGGCTTCGCCTTGGAAACGGAGTGGTGCATCTCGTGTCGCGCTCCGGCGAGCACATCTACAACCAGCGTCTCTTCTGCCTTCACTGCGGCATCGGCTATGAGACTCTCGACCCGAGATTGTTCTCCTTCAACAGCCGGCACGGCGCCTGCGCGGAGTGCTCCGGCGTGGGCTTCAGTCTGGAATTCGATCCCGAGCTGATTATCGGCAATCAGCGCCGGCCCTTGGAAGAGATTGTTTCTTCGTTGTCCTCCGGCGCCACCGCCGGCGCGGGACCGATCAGGGGACGCCTGGAAAGAATTCTACGCGATCTCAAGAAAGACCGCGTCAACGTCGAAGCGCCGTTCTCGCGCTTGAGCAAAAAAATTCGCGACCGGGTGGTGCACGGCGGCGATAGCGGATTTGTCGGTCTCATCCCGTATCTGAAAGGACTCTGGGACGGGTCGAAGAACGGCTTGGCCGATTGGCTGTCGCAATTCATGGCCGAGTCTTCCTGCGCTTCCTGCCACGGCCGAAGGCTCAATCGCCGCGCGCAGGCGGTCCAAGTGAACGGCCAGGCGATCTGGCAGGTCACCGGGCTTTCGGTGAAGGAAGCCCAGCGCTATTTCCACGGCCTCGATTTGAGCCGGCACGACAACGGCGGCACGGACCGCGACCGCGCGGTCATGGAGAAAGTTCTGCGCGAGATTCAACAGCGGCTCGATTTTCTTGGCGAAGTAGGGTTGCCCTATCTCACTCTGGACCGGCGCGCCGACACGCTCTCCGGCGGCGAGGCGCAGAGAATCCGTCTCGCGGCGCAGCTCGGATCGAACCTCCGCGGCGTCTGCTACATCCTCGACGAGCCGACCATCGGTCTGCACCCGCGCGACAACGCCATGCTGCTCGGCACGCTTAAGAAATTGCAAAAGGCCGGCAACAGCGTTCTCGTGGTCGAGCACGATGAGGCGACGATCGAGGCCGCCGATATCATCGTGGACCTCGGTCCCGGCGCGGGAGTCCATGGCGGGAACGTGGTCGCGATCGGCACGCCCGAAGAAATCCGCCGCAATCCGGCCTCGCTCACCGGCAATTTTCTCAATGCGCCGAAGAAGAGAATCTGGCCGCTGCGGCTCTTCGCCGGCTTGTCCTGGCTGACCGTTCGCGGCGCCAAGGCCAACAATTTGAAGAACGTCGACGTCAAATTGCCGCTCGGCGCCTGGAGCTGCGTCACCGGAATCTCCGGCTCGGGCAAAAGCACGCTCGTCAAAGAGGTGCTCTATAAGGGACTGAAATCGAAGCTCGGCCAGTTTGCCGGCCGCCCCGGACAGCACAAAGACATCGCCGGCTGGCAGGCGCTGGAGCGAATCGTCGAGGTGGACCAGAGTCCGATCGGCAAGACGCCGCGATCCATTCCGGCGTCCTACGTCGGCTTTCTCGACGAGATCCGGCGCATGTACGCGCTCACGCCGGAGGCGCGGCTACGCGGCTACATGCCCAACCGATTCTCCTTCAACGTCTTCGGCGGCAGGTGCGAGGTCTGCGCGGGGCAGGGGAAGATCCGCAAGGAGATGAGCTTTTTGCCCGACGTGTTTCTGGACTGCGACGCCTGCGGCGGCAAGCGCTTCAACGAGGAGACGCTGGGCATCCGCTACAACGGCAAGAATATCGGCGACGTTCTGCGCATGACGGTGGAAGAAGCGGTGGATGTTTTCCGCGCGCTGCCGAAAGTTTTGTGCCCGCTCCAGATCCTGAACGACATCGGCATGGGCTACATCACGCTCGGGCAGGCGAGCAACACGCTCTCGGGCGGCGAGGCGCAGAGAATCAAGCTCGCCTATGAATTGGGTAAAGAGTCGCGCGGAAAAACGCTTTATGTTTTAGACGAGCCGACGACGGGTTTACACTTCGCGGACGTAGTGAAATTAATCCAAATCCTGCACCGGCTGGTCGACATGGGCAACACGGTGGTCACGATCGAGCACAACCTCGAGATCATCAAAGAAGCGGACTATTTGATCGATCTAGGCCCGGAGGGCGGCGAGAAAGGCGGACACGTGATCGCCTGCGGAGCGCCGCTTGACGTCATCAACGACGGCAAGCGATCGCACACCGCCCGCTACCTGCGGGAATATTTGAAGGGGAATTCAATGAAGAAAGTCCAACCGCAAACAGAAACTCTCTCTGCACCGCAGACGCTCCTCTGACCAACTCTCAGCTCGGTATCCTCGGCGGGAGCGCTTTTTTCCACGAATCAAGATTCTCTAAACGCGCATACCACGCGCGAATATTTTCGTATTTCTCCAGCGGCAAGCGCGCGGGCTGAGCGTAAATCAGCATAGCGGCGACTGAGAAATCCGCCAGCGTTATCCCTTTCCCGACGAGGTAGTCGCGATCTTTCAGGTGCCCGTCTAGCACCGCGGCCGAGGCGTGAAAAAGCTCCTCGCTCTCTTTGATCTTGGCCGGGTCCGGGTTTCCCAGGTTCAACAATTTTTTGACCATGTTTTCCCAAACCAGCGTGCCGGTTGCTTTGCCCCACTGCGACGCCTGCCAGAACTGCCAGCGGGCGATGTCGGCGCGGGCTTTGTCGTCTGAAGGCCAGAGAGTATTGTTCGGTTTTTTCGACGCGACGTACTGCATGATCGCGTTCGATTCCCAAAGCACGAAGTCGCCGTCCACCAGCGTTGGTACTTTGCCATTGGGATTCAGCCTCAAGAAACTCGGATTTTTCTGC
>JBGQBP010000298.1:0-4545 GCA_041494945.1 Binatia bacterium
CGGCACTCGACCAGTCGCTGCTCGAGCTCATCGGCAACGCCACCATCGCCACGGCCGGCTCCACCACGGAGACGCTCGCCTTTTTGGGCGAAATGACCGCTGCTTTCGGCCGGCTCTTGAGCATGAAGGCGCGCTACCGCGCCTGGGATCTCCTGCTGCAGATTCAGGAGTGCGGCGCGCAGGCGCTCCCCATCGTCACGTTGATCAGCTTTCTCGTCGGCGTCATCTTGGCTTTCGTCGGCGCGGTGCAGTTGAAGCAGTTCGGCGGCCAGCTTTATATCGCCGATCTGGTCGGCATCGGCATGATGCGCGAGATGGGCGCCATGATGACCGCCGTGATCATGGCGGGCCGCACCGGCGCCGCCTTCGCGGCCCAGTTGGGGACCATGAAAGTCACCCAGGAGATCGACGCGTTCACCGCCATGGGCTTTTCGCCGATGGAATTCCTGGTGCTTCCCCGCGTCATCGCCCTGACGTTGATGATGCCGCTGCTCTGCCTGTACTCCGATTTCATCGGCCTGCTCGGCGGCGCCACGATTGGCATCGGCATGCTGGATCTTTCCTGGACCACCTATTTTCAGGAGACCACCCGCGCGATCACGCTCACCGATACTTTCGGCGGCCTTTTCAAAAGCGCCGTCTACGGCGTGCTGATCGGCTTTTTCAGCTGCCTCAGGGGCTTGCAGTGCGGCAACAGTTCTTCCGCCGTCGGCGATGCGGCGACCTCGGCGGTCGTCAGCAGCATCGTCGCCACCATCGTCGCCTGCGGCATCCTGGCGGTCGTTTTTTACGTGGTGGGGATCTGAGCGATGCCGGAATCGAGCCACGGCAACGGCGCGCGGCCGCACATCATTGTGCGTGATCTCACCATGGCCTACGGCAGCTTCGTCGTGATGCGCGACTTGAACTTCACCGTCAATCGGGGCGACGTCTTCATCATCATGGGGGGGAGCGGCTCGGGAAAAAGCACCCTGCTGCGCCACCTGATCGGCCTTGAGGAACCGGCGCAGGGAGAGATCTTTTACGGCGATGAAAACTTCACCAAAGCGGACGCCGCCCATAGACAAGAGATTCTGCGGAGGATGGGAGTGCTGTTTCAGAGCGGCGCGCTTTGGAGCTCCATGACGCTGGCGGAAAACATCGGTCTCCTGCTGGAAGACCACACCGATCTCAGCGCCGGAGAGATACGCGAGGTGGCCTCGGTGAAGCTCGCGCTCGTGGGCCTCAAGGGCTTCGAGGATTATTATCCGTCGGAGATCAGCGGCGGCATGCAGAAACGGGCGGGACTGGCCCGGGCGATGGCGCTCGATCCTGAAGTCCTTTTTTTCGATGAGCCTTCAGCGGGACTCGATCCGATCACCGCGCACTTGCTGGACGAGCTGATCCTCGAGCTGCGCGACAGTCTCGGCGCTACGGTGGTCGTGGTGACGCACGAAGTGGCAAGCATCCTCGCAATCGGTAATAATAGCATCTTCCTCGATGCCGACAGCAATACGATCATCGCCGGCGGCCACCCCAGGGAGTTGCTCCATTCGAGCGATCCCAAGGTGCGCGCGTTTCTGACTCGCGGCCAAGAGGAGCGCGTATGAACAAAAAAGTAAGCCCGACGTTGATCGGCGTCTTCGTCGTGGGCGCCCTGGCGCTCACCGTCGCCGTGGTGCTGATCCTCGGCTCCGGACGGCTATTTCTCCATTCCAGAGACTTCGTCCTCTACTTCGACGGCTCGGTCAACGGCCTGCGCGTCGGCGCGGCGGTGAAATTCAAAGGCGTCGAGATCGGCGCGGTGAAAAGCATTCTGTTGCAGCTCGGTTCGGACCTGAGCGTTCAACGCATCCCGGTGATCATCCGGGTCGATGCGGAAAAGATCACGCAGCGCGGCGGCGCAGGAACCTCCGTCACCGATCCGGAGGTCGGCAAGGCGCTCATCGACCAGGGGCTGCGCGGCCAGCTCCAGATGGAGAGTTTCGTGACCGGGCTGCTTCACGTCGGCCTCGATTTCTTCCCCGACACTCCCGCGCGCTTCGTCCAACAGCCGCAGAACCAAAACCAATATCAGGAAATCCCGACGATCCCCTCGATTTTCGAACAAGCTCACGACGTAGTCGGCCGCATCATCACCAGGCTCGAAGAGATCGACTTTCAGGAATTGATAAAGTCGCTGGAGCAAACCTCCAAGGGGATCAACTCCATGGTCAACTCTCCCGAGCTGAAATCGTCGCTTCTGGCGATGCAAAAAGCCATGCCTAAAATCGAAGAAGCGATCGTGACCGTTCGCGACGTCGCGACGGCGATCGACGAAAACTTCAAAGGCCTGTCGGGCGACTTGAAGCAAACCTCGAATGAAACCCGGGCCGCATTGAAGCAGGCGGGCGAGACGATGAAGGAAGCCGAGTCGACCTTGTCCAACGTGCGCGTCTTGATCGATCCCGACTCGCAGACATTTTACGAGCTGACGAAAAGCCTCAAGGAGGTCTCCTCCGCCGCCCGTTCTTTGCGGCAGTTGAGCACCTACCTCGAAAGAAACCCGCGCGCGCTTATTTTCGGCAAACCGGAGGCGAAGGAGGATCGATGAGGCGGTCTATAACTCTTCCAGCGCTCCTGACGTTAAGTTTGTTGTTGACCGGCTGCCCTTCGTTCTCGCCGCAGCCCGATCGCTCGCGGTTCTTCACCTTGACCTCGCAGGTGGAGCCCGATCCGTCCACAAAAAATTCCGGCCTCGCAGAGCTTTCTCTCGGCGTCGGCCCGGTGCGCATCCCCGGCTATCTCGATCGGGAAGAGATGGTCACGCGCGTCGCGCAGAATCGGTTTGAAGTCGCGCAAAACGATCGCTGGATAGAGCCCGTGGAAGAAAACTTGAGCCGGGTGCTGGCGCAAAATCTTTACACCCTGCTTAGGATCGAGCGCGTCGTTCGCCACCCCTGGCCGAACGGCCGCCGGATCACGCACCAGGTGGAAGTTGAGATCATCCGCTTCGAGCCCACCTCCGAGCGCGAGGCGCAACTGACCGCCCGCTGGACCGTCGTCGACGTCGCCACCAAGCAGCCGCTCGTTGCCCGGACGAGCTTTCTCAAACGCCCGATCCAACAAGAATCCAGAGAAGCGGCGGTTGACGCGATGAGCGGGACTCTGGCCGATTTGAGCCGCGAGATCGCCGACGCGGTGCGCGCGGTCGCGGCGCAGAATAAATGAACTCATGAGTATCCGAATCGACGGCGGGACAATCGTCGGCTGGTCGGGAACGACGCACGAGCTCTTTCCCGGCGGCCGCGTGCTCATCGAAGGCGACTCCGTCAGCTACGTCGGGACTGAGCGCAAACCGGCCGACAAGATCATCGACGCGTCGGGCAAGCTCGTCTGTCCCGGCTTCATCAATCTTCATGTCCATTCGCAGTTGAACGTCGGCGATTATTTGATCACCGACGCGACGAAAAAAGATTATCTGTCGGCGAATTTTTTCGTCTTCGGCGCGCCGGTGAAAGAA
Source organism: Binatia bacterium (assembly GCA_041494945.1). Lineage (GTDB taxonomy): Bacteria > Desulfobacterota > Binatia > UBA9968 > UBA9968 > JAJPJQ01. Next base: position 3,482 of record JBGQBP010000298.1, read on the forward strand.
AAGGCCGCGCCCCCGACACCGGAGAGCGTCGCGATTGGACGGAAGTATGCGCTTTACAGCGCGCTCCAAAACGGCGCGACAACGATTTTGGACCCCGGCGGCGGTCCGGGAGATCTGGAGCAGTACGTCGAGACCGTAGCCGAGATCGGCGCGCGGGTTTTTTTCAGCCCGCCGTTTCGCAGCCACGACGTTTTCACCGACGCGGAGGGGCGGCACTATTACGAAGCGCGCGATGACCGCGGCCGGCCCGGCCTCCAGCGCGCGGCCGATTTCATCCACAAATTTCACGGCGCGAAGAACGGGCGCATCCAGGGAATCTTGAATCCCGCCCAAGCGGAGACCTGCGAGCCCTCTCTCTTGAAAGAAACCGCCGCCGCCGCAAAAGAGTTGGGCGTCGGCATTCACACGCACGCGGCGGGAAACCTGCGCGAGCTCGTGCAGGTTCTCTACACGCATCGTAAGCCCGTGATCGAATATCTCGCCGACTCCGGCATTCTCGGGCCGAAAACGATTTTGGGCCACACGGTTTTTATCGCCGGCCACTCGAAAGTGGATTACCCGTTCGGCGACGAGCTGAAGCTCCTCGCGGAATCCGGCGCATCCGTCGGCCACTGCCCGCACAAGTACGCCAAGATGGCGAACGCGGCGGAGTCTTTCGACCGCTACGTCGATGCCGGCGTCAACATGGGGCTCGGCACGGATACTTACCCGCTCGATATCATAGCCGAGATGCGCTACGCGTCGTTGATCTCGCGCCTGGTGGATAAAAAATATTACGGCGCGCGGCCCGAGCGTGTCTTCAACGCCGCGACGGTCTGGGGCGCCAAGGCGCTGGGGCGCGACGATCTCGGCAAGATCGCGCCGGGCGCGAAGGCGGACATCGTGATCGTCGATTTGCGCACGACGCGTTACGGTCCCGCGCGCGATCCGATCAATGCTCTGGTGGAATACGGCAGCGGCGCCGACGTGGACACGGTGCTGGTTAATGGAGAAGTGGTGATCGAATCCGGCCGCTCGACGCGCATCGACGAAGCCGATCTCTACGCGCGCGCGGACGCGGCGGC
>JBGQBP010000299.1:0-4496 GCA_041494945.1 Binatia bacterium
ACGATAACGATGCTGACCACCCCTTTAAAAGCCAACGGGCTTCAAGTACTGACGCCGGATGGGCGGCTGCTATTTCTCACGCGATTCACGCGCCTGTTTGCTTACGGCTCGTTATCTCTGGTTTTGGTGTTCTATCTGACCGGCCTCGGACTGAGTGAATCCCAAACGGGCATCCTTTTTACTCTGACGCTGCTCGGCGATACTGTTGTCTCCCTCTACCTCGCAACGCGAGCCGATCGGATCGGACGGCGGCGTGTGCTTATCATCGGCGCCATTCTGATGGCTTCCGCCGGTCTGGCCTTTACCTGCACAAGCAATCTCTTGTTCCTGATTGTCGCCGGTACGATTGGCGTCATAAGTCCAAGTGGTAACGAAGTGGGGCCATTTCTATCCATTGAGCAGGCCGCTCTCTCTCATATCGTTCCTAACCGGTCGAGGACAGAGGTATTTGCATGGTACACGCTCGCCGGCTCGTTCGCGACCGCGATCGGCTCACTATGTGGAGGAGGTCTCACAAACGCGCTGCAAAGGACCGCCATGACGCCCGTTGGAAGCTATCGCGCCGTTGTTATCCTCTATGCCGCTCTGGGCGTCCTATTGGCATTCTTTTTCACGCGTCTTTCGTCTGCTGCGGAAGTCAGTTTGCACAGCGAAGGATCCGCCTTGCCAACGGCTATGAAAACTTTTTGGGGAGTCGGCGATTCACGCAATGTCGTCCTTAAACTTTCCGGACTCTTCGCCCTCGACTCTTTTGCGGGTGGCTTTGTTGTGCAAGGCTTCGCTGTTTATTGGTTCTACCTGCGCTTTGGTGCGGATGCGGGAACTCTCGGCGTGATTTTCTTTTGGGCGAATGTATTTGCCGGAGTCTCCGCATTATTGGCGTCCCGGCTTGCATCGCGGTTCGGCCTCATAAACACTATGGTTTTCACCCACCTTCCTTCGAACATTCTGCTCATTCTTGTACCCCTTATGCCAAACCTTCCGCTCGCTGTCGCAGTACTTCTGCTGCGCTTCAGCATCAGCCAGATGGATGTGCCGACCCGGCAGTCGTACATCATGGCTGTCGTTCGTCCGGAAGAACGATCTGCGGCAGCCGGCATAACCGGCGTGGCACGAACCATCGGCGCTGCTATTGCCCCCTTGTTCGCGGGGTTTATGTTTGCTCGGCCGTCCCTGATAAACGTGCCGTTCTTCATGGCTGGCACGATGAAAATCATCTACGATCTGTTGCTCTACAACGGATTTGTAGCCGTTCAACCACCCGAGGAAACTAATTAGAGGACTACGCAGGAGGGCGTTCAAGTAAGGGAGACCCGCCGGTCGAAGGGTTTCAATATCTCCATCTCGCCACGAAATACAATTTTTTGCCGGGAGAAATCTACGACTTCTCTTTCGCCTTCAATCTGAAAATTCCAACGGCCGACCGTCGCCGAAACTTAACGACGGGAAGATTCGACGAGAGCTTTGTTTTGATCGCCACGAAACATATTTTCCCGGCCGCGCTCGATCTCAAACTGGGCTACATCGTCGTCGGTCGCCGCGCTGGAGAAAAACTGCAGAACAGATTCTTGGGCGGCATGGCCCTGCGATATGGCCTGAACGAGAGATGGCGCCTGGTCGGCGACATCTACGGTCTTTCGCGCGCGGCGAAGGGAGAAAAAAACGAGGCCAACTTCCAGGTCGGTATCCGCTTCCGGCCCGACCTGCCGGTGTTTTTCGACGCCGCGATCGGGAGGAGCCTGCTCCCTTCGGGGACGAGAATCCAGGGGACATTGGGACTCACCTGGTCGCGCGCGTTGAATTTCTAGTCGCGTGGTAAGCTCGGAAGCACGAGGAGAGACAAGGTTTGACACGCTCCACCTTTATATGTAACCATCTCGAAGCGTGAGTCGCTTTAGATCCAAATCGGGTCGCAGCCTATCTCTCCTTGCCGGGTCTCTATTCGTCTTCCTTATCATTTTCACTACGCCCCATCTCGTCCACCATTCCTTCGACGAGTCGCCGGCTCCACCTTGTCAGGCCTTCGCCATCGCGAAAGGCTGCCACATCAAGCCGGTTTCCGTAACGAGCCTTCCTGTAGATCAGCATGTTTTCCAAGGCATTTCTTTTTCCCTTGAGATCTGGATTCCCTATCTTGCACCCTCTCCATTTTCACAACGAGCGCCTCCCGAAGCCTAACCTCCGGCACGCCAAGCGACCGGGCAAAAACGCAGTTGTGCTTTGAGCCCAACTCACTGATTGCCTCGGCCTATTGAAGAAGAATCCGACTAAGGGTTTCAACCCATTAGTCGAGCAGCGTTATTACTTGTCAGGAAGAAGAGATGAAACAGTTCTTGGCTATAATCTGTGCTGCTATTTTAACTTCCGCTCTTTACAACGGGTCAGCTCACGCCCACGGCGTGATTGGGCAACGGTTTATTCCGTCGACGCTTGCCGTCGAAGATCCGTTTACCTCCGACGAGATGAATCTGCTGAGCTTCAATAGAGGCAGCAAAAGCAAAGAAGGAAGAGAGACCGGCCTTGGCTTTGAAATTTCCAAGCGCCTCCACCCCGACTTCGCTATAGCCGTCGGATGGGAATATCTCTCGGTTGATCCCAGCGACGGGCCGAAGACGCGGGGCGCGGCCAATCCTGAGTTCAATTTCAAATATGTATTGCTCAGGAGTCCCCAGCACGAGGGCATCTTTAGCGTCGGCTTGAGCATCGAGCCGGGCGGCGTCGGATCTAAAAAAGTCGCCGAAAAAGTCACGACACTCAGTCCGGCTCTTTATTTCGGAAAAGGGCTCGGCGACCTGCCGGATGCTCTGAACTATCTAAAGCCGCTGGCCATAATCGGCACCATGGGAGTGGGCATTCCGGCAAATAGAAAACTAGCCGGGGATGAAGAACGGAATTCGACCGCGCTCGGGTATGGACTCGCGATCATGTACAGCGTCCCGTACTTGCAATCCTCCATCAAGGATATCGGCCTGGGGACGCCTTTCAACCGGATGTTCCCGGTGGTCGAATTCAACTTTGAGACCAACGTGAACAACCCGGGCCGGGGACGCACCACGGGCTTCGCTAATCCTGGCCTCCTCTGGGTGGGAAAATATATCGAGCTTGGTCTCGGGGCGCAGGTGCCGCTGAACAGCCGATCGGGCAAGGACGTCGGCGTCAGGAGTTTAGTCCATGTTTTTCTCGACGATCTCTGGCCCAATGTTTTTACCTGGACCCCGTTCGGAACGATAGGACCCACGCAAGTGCCGGGGCAGAGATGAAACGACTGCGGCTCATTGTAATCGGCCCGGCCCTGGCGTCTATGCTGATCCAGAGCACATTCGCATCGCAGGCGCTGGGACATGCCTTTCCGATCCATTCCGATCCGAGAGTAGGATGGAGCGTTTCAGCCTCGCCTCCCAAGGTTACGATCTGGTTCGATAGCGAGATCGAGCCAGCCTTCAGCACGATCGCCGTGTACAATGCAGGCAAACAGCGCGTGGACAAGGACAACAGCAGAGTTAACTCCTCGGACCCAAGTGTGCTGGAAGTCGATCTTCCGGTGCTCGCGCCAGGCGCCTACCGGGTCTATTGGAAGGTTTTATCGAAAGACACGCACATCACCGAGGGCGATTTTTTCTTTACGATCTCGGATAAGGCGCAATGACGCGATGACGGGGCCGCCGGAGGGAAGTGAATGATCGCGCTCGAAGCCATGCTCTCCGGCGCCGCGTACGCTGCCGTCGCGCTTCTCATCGGAGCGCTCGCGATCGGAAGCTTAGTCTTGCCCGCCGGCGAAATTCCGCTCCGCCGCGCGCTGCTTGCCGTCGCGTTCTTCCTGCTCTCGGCCTTTTTGCTCGTCGCAGTTTTTTCGCTCGCCGTTCAAGGCGCGAAACTCTCCGGCGGGAATCCCCCGACCCTGGAGATTCTCGGCCGTTACCTATCGCGAACCCAAAGCGGCAAGATCTGGCTCAGCCGCGAGATCTACGGCGGCCTGCTCTTTATTCTGCTGTTTCGATTACAGGAGGCCGGCAATCCCGCGCGCGCGTCCGGCTGGGCTTTTTTTCTCTCGCTACCGCTGGCCGCCGGCCGCAGTCTGATGAGCCACGCGGCCGCTGTGAAACAAGATATGCTTCTCGCCGTATCGGCCGATGCGATTCATATCGTTGCAACCGCGCTCTGGGCCGGCGGTTTGCCGGTTCTCTTCTGGGCGCTCCGGCGCGGGACAAAACGGCGCGACTTGCCGGTTGGCTGGGCGGGTCAAATTGTGGCGCGCTTCTCTCGATTGGCACTCTTCAGCTTCGTCGTCCTCGTCCTGACCGGACTGTATCAAAGCTGGATTCACGTCCAGAGCTGGAGCGCGCTCTTCGGAAGCTCCTATGGAAAAGTCCTCCTGGTAAAACTTATTCTGTTCACCGCGATGGTCGGACTGGGCGCGATCAACTTATTCTCGACCAAGCCCACTCTCGTAAGCATGGCAAGCGACGCGCGGACGCGCGACAAAGCGCTCAAGAGAA
>JBGQBP010000300.1:0-4478 GCA_041494945.1 Binatia bacterium
AAGAATTCGGGGTTATCATCCCGCCGCCGACGTCGATTTGATCCGGCGCGCCTATGACTTTTCCGCCGGCGTCCACCGGGGGCAGAAGCGGCGTTCGGGAGAGCCGTACCTCATTCATCCGATGGCCGTGGCGGGGATCATCGCCGACTTGAAGCTCGACGTGCCGAGCGTCGTGGGCGGGCTGCTCCACGACACGGTGGAAGATACGCTGACCACCCTGGACGAGATCAAAAATCTTTTTGGCCCGGAGATCGCCGGCCTGGTGGACGGAGTGACCAAGTTGAGCCAGGTCAACTTTACCAGCCTGGAAGAAAAACAGGCGGAGAATTTTCGTAAGATGATCGTGGCGATGGCCAAGGACATCCGCGTGATTTTAATCAAGCTTGCCGACCGCACGCACAACATGAGGACTCTCGACCATATGCCGGTGGAGAAGCAGCTCGCCACGGCGCAGGAGACGCTCGACATCTACGCCCCGCTCGCCCATCGTCTCGGCATCGCCTGGGTCAAGGACGAGCTGGAGGACCTCGCGCTCAAGCATCTCCATCCGGAGATTTATTATCAGCTCAAGCGCAACGTGGCGAAAAAGAAAACCGCGCGGGAGAAATACATCAACGAGGTGATCGCGCTCATCGGCAAGATCCTCGAAAAAGAAGGCATCGAGGCCGAAGTGACCGGCAGGCCTAAACACTTCTACAGCATCTATCAGAAGATGGAGACGCAAAACCTTCTCTACGATCAGATCTACGATCTTGTCGCGTTCCGCGTCCTGGTAGACACCGTCCGAGAGTGCTACGAAACGCTGGGTGTGATCCACTCGCAATGGAAGCCCGTGCCCGGGCGCTTCAAAGATTACGTCGCGCTGCCGAAGCCCAATATGTATCAATCGCTGCACACGACGGTGATCGGTCCGTACGGCGAGCGCATGGAAATCCAGATCCGCACGCAGGAGATGCACCGCGTGGCGGAAGAAGGCATCGCGGCCCACTGGCGCTATAAGAAAGAGGTCGAAGATTTTCAGTTCAACGACATGCAGAGATTCGCCTGGCTGCGCCAGCTTCTCGAATGGCAGCAAAACCTGCAAGATCCGCAGGAGTTTCTCCACAGCATTAAAGAGGACCTGTTTTCCGACGCGGTCTACGTCTTTACGCCCAAAGGGGACCTGCTCAATTTTCCCAAGGGCGCCACGGTGATCGATTTCGCTTACCGGATCCACTCGGAGGTGGGCCACCACTGCTCGGGCGCGCGCATCAACGGCCAACTCGTCCCGCTCCGTTACTTGTTGCGCAGCGGCGACACGGTCGAGATCATCAGCATGCATCAGCAGACGCCGAGCCGGGATTGGTTGAAGCTTGCCAAAACTCCGCGAGCGAAATCTCACATCCGTAACTGGCTCAAGAAGCAACAAAGAGAAAGAAGCGTCGCGCTCGGACGGGAGATCCTGGAGAGCGATCTCGGCCGGCACAAGCTCGAATACGCCTCGCTCAGGCGCGAAGGCAAGATCGAGGCGATCGCCAAGGAGCTGGGCATGAAGGATGAGGAAGGATTGTTGGCGGGCATCGGCTACGGCAGGCTCACGCCGCGCCAGGTCTTGCTTAAACTCGTTCCCGCGGAACAACTTGACGATGGAAAAAAGCAGGCGGAAGGAACTCTGGAGCGGCTTTTCCGCATCGTATCGAGGCAAAAGCGTGATCTGGGCGTCCGGGTCAAAGGCGTGGGGGACGTGCTCGTCCGATTCGCCCGCTGCTGCCATCCGCTTCCGGGAGAAGACATCACGGGTTTTATCACGCGCGGCAGAGGAGTGACGGTTCACGTTTCGAGCTGCGCGACCGTGCTCGAGAGCGATCCGCACAGAAAAGTCGAAGTCTCGTGGCAAGACGGGGGCCAGACGGCGCAGCCGATAAAAATCGACGTCAGTTGCGTCGATCGGCCTGGATTGCTGGCGGCGATCAGCGCCGCGATTACGGGCGCCAATGTCAACATCGCCCGCGCTCAGGTCCGCACTTTCGAGGACCAGAAGGCGCTGAATACCTTCGAGGTCATGATCACCGACTCCAAGCAATTGAAGCGCGTGCTCGCCAACATCGCGAAGGTCAAGGGAGTGTACAAAGCGACAAGAGCTAGAGGATGACTTGATTTTAGATTTTCGATTGCCGATTTTCGATTGAATCTAAAATCCAAAATCTAAAATCGAAAATGGAGTGGGGAAGCGGCGGCAGTGGATCAGGCTACTTTTTCGACGCGGCCGGAGTGGATGCAGTCCGTGCAGACGAGAATTCTTCGCACCTGACCCTCCATGCGGGCTCTGACCCTTTGTAGGTTGGGCCGCCAGATCCGTTTGGTTTTGTTGTTGGCGTGGCTGACGTTGTGTCCGACCGAATGTCCCTTGCCGCAAATTTTGCAGATTCTTGCCATGGCTAGTGCTTGCGCATCCTTTCGATAATTTCTGTGGTGGAGTGGCCTTTGAGAAAGGGAATCACCGCGACTCTTCCACCGTAACTCTCGACAAATTCTCGCCCGACGATTTTGTCTTCGGCCCAATCCCCGCCCTTGGCCAGCACGTCGGGTCGAAGCTCGCGAATAACGTTCAGCGGATCGGGCTCATCGAACATTGTGACGTAGTTTACCATCTCCAGCGCAGCAATCAACTCCGCGCGCTCTCCCTCGGGGAGTATCGGCCGGTTCGGACCTTTGATCTGACGGACCGAACGGTCGCTGTTCAGCGCCACGATCAAAATGTCGCCGAGGTTTTTTGCCTCTCTTAGAAGCTGGACATGGCCCCTGTGGAGAAGGTCGAAGCAGCCGTTGGTAAAAACGATCTTCTTTCCTTCGGTCTTGGCTTTCTCGGCGGCCGCTTTCAACGCCTCGCGCGTCTTAACCTTCTCAAGCACGATAGCTGGGTAACATGGGCCAGAACTGTTTTCAAGGCAAGCGGTCCATAGGGTCAAATTGCTGCATGCCAGGGGGAAAGCGCGCCGCTTCTCCTTGACCGTCCAAATAATTTCCGGTAAGGTCGTTCTCATCGAATTATAAGGTTTTTTTCTCACAGCCGCAGGGGAGGAAATCATGCAATATCGTGATCTGAGAGACTGGATCAAGGCCGCAGGAGAAGGAGAAGTCCGGACCCTTACAGGATGCGACTGGAATCTTGAAATCGGCGCCGTTACCGAACTCGTGCATCACAAGGAAGACGGCCCGGCGGTGCTTTTCGACGACATCAAGGGTTATCCCAAAGGCTACCGCCTTTTGACCAATTCGCTCAGCTCGCGCAAGCGTCTGGCCATGACGCTGAACATTCCTCCCGGCGACACCAAGATGGATTTCGTGCGCACTTGGCGCGAGCGATATAAAGAGATCAAGCCGATTCCCGCCAAGGTCGTCAAGCAAGCTCCCTTCATGGAAAATGTCTATCGCGACAACGACATAGACATTCTGAAATTTCCCACTCCCAAATGGCACGAGCACGACGGCGGCCGTTACATCGGCACCGGCAGCATCGACATCACTAAGGACCCGGATGAAAACTGGGTCAATTATGGAACCTACCGGGTCATGATCCACGACAAGGACACGGTCGGCTTTTATATCTCTCCGGGAAAGCACGGGCGCATTCAGCGGGAGAAATATTCGAGCACCGGCCGGCCCTGCAAGATTGCGATGTCGTTCGGCCACGATCCGCTGACGTTTTTGGCCGGCAGCATCGAGGTGCCGTACGGCGTTCAGGAATGCGACTTCATCGGCGGCGTGCGCGGCGAGCCGTTCGAGGTCGTCGAGGGTGAATATACCGGCTTCCCAATTCCGGCGACTTCCGAAATCGCCATCGAAGGAGACGTGATCTTCGATCAGCCGAGGAGCGAAGGGCCCTTCGGCGAATGGACCGGCTACTATGCGAGCGACGAACGACCCGAGCCGATCGTCAAGATCAAACGGCTCTATCACCGCAACAATCCGATCATTCTCGGCTCGCCTCCAGGCAGGCCGCCGGCAGAGTTGGGATGGTACCGTTCGTACCTCCGCTCGGCGTTGATCTGGGACGAAATGGAAAAGGCCGGCGTGCCGGACGTGAAGGGCGTTTGGCTCACGGTGTCCGGCGGCAGCCGGCTGGTGCTGATCGTCGCCATCAAGCAGCGCTATCCGGGACACGCCCGCCAGGCGGCGCTGGTCGCCTCTCAGTGTCACGCGGGCGCCTATCTCGGGCGCTACGTCATCGTCGTGGACGACGATATCGATCCGAGCAACAACGACGACGTGATGTGGGCGATGTCGAGCCGCTCCGATCCCGTCGAAGACATCGAAATCCTCCGCCGCTGCTGGAGCGGCCCGCTCGATCCGATCATTCATCCGAGCAAGAAGGGCTTCAATTCCAGGGCCATCATCGACGCCTGCCGTCCGTTCGAGTGGATGAAAGATTTTCCGAAAGTGGCCGAGTCGAGCAAAGAGGTTCTCGACGCCACGGAAAAGAAGTGGGGGCACGTCCT
>JBGQBP010000301.1:0-4474 GCA_041494945.1 Binatia bacterium
ACGGACATGTGCGTGAACTCTTCGCGCTCGTAGCCGCGGATTTGAGCCGGGTCGATTTGCAGCCGTTTCAGTTCGTAATCGAGCAGGACGCGCGTGCCGGAGCCGGGCTGGCGGTTGACGAACATGAGATCCTGCCTGAGCAAGTCTTTCAGGGCGGAAATCTTTTTTGGATTGCCTTTCTTCACGATCAGCCCCTGCTCGCGCCGGGCGAGATGGACGAGAACGACGGGCGTCTGGGGAATCATGCGCTTGATGTCGGGAACGTTGTAGCTGCCCGTATCGGGATCGAGCAGATGGCTGCCGGCGATGTGCGTCTCGCCGCGCTGCAGCGCAAGCAGACCGCCGACGCTCCCGACGTTGGTCGCCGCGATTTTCAGCTCCGGATAGATTATCTTGAGCTGGTCTTCGAGCACGCCGATGGCGAGGTCGTGGCTGCCGGTGCAGAGGATCGTGTTTTCGATATCTTCCAGTGGACGAAGAAGCTCCACTTCCATCTCCTCGCCCGCGTTGATTCCCTCGACCATGCTCGGAATGCGCATCAGACCGTCGGCGTGGACCATAGTCGTAATGACTCCCGCGCCGCGGCCGAGCGGAACCGCGATGAGCTTGGACTCCACGCGGCCAAGATGAACCCGGACAAATTCTTCCAGGCCAAGGTGCGATGGAATCTTTTTCGGCACGACGGCTTGAACCGACGGTGACGACTGCGGCCCGGCGCCCAAGAGCTTTTCGATTAAGGGGCGGAGAATCTCGCGCGCGATCACAATGGCCGAAACCGGATAGCCGGGGATGCCGATGACCGGCTTTCCGGCGACGACTCCCAGGACCGCAGGCTTTCCCGGCATCACGTCGATGCCGTGCGCCAGCAGCTCGCCTTCTTTGGCAATAACTTCCGCCGTAAAATCGTGCTCGCCGGCGGAAGAACCAGCGATGATGGCGGCGATGTGATTTTTTTCCAGCGCCGCTCTCAATGCTGCGCCGAGCAGAGCAGGATCGTCCCCGACGCGCAGCGATTTCACCGGACAGCCGCCCCATTCCTGGACGAACGCTGCTAGCACGGTGGAGTTGAAATCGATCACCGCACCAGGCGTAGGCTCGTCTCCGGGCTGGATCAACTCGTCGCCGGTCGGAAGAATCGCGACACGCGGCCGCTCTTTAACGTTCACGGTCGTGTGGCCGGCCGCCAAAAGCGCGCCGAGATCGTAAGGGCGAAGCCGATGCGAGCGCGGCAGCAGCAGCTCGGTCGCAACCACGTCTTCGCCAACGAGGCGCACGTGGTTCCACGGCGCAACCGAATCGAAGATCTCCACACCTCCGTCGTCGAGCTGGTGGACTTTTTCTATCATGATCACCGCGTTAGCCCAGAGCGGAATGGAGTTGCCGGTGTCCACGTAAGCGAAGCTTCCTTCCCCTCCCTCCTCGCGCGAGGTCCGTTTCAGCTTTTTTCCCGCGAACTCCGTCGCGCCGAAAGTATCTTCGGCGCGCACACAGATCCCGTCCATGGCGGCGGCATGATAATGCGGCGACGAGATGCGCGCGAACACCGGCTCATAGGTGACGCGGTGGAGCGCTTGATCCACGCGCAGCTCTTCGCTTGCGAGCGCGCGCGCATCGACGCGGCTCAAAAAAAGCTCGCGCGCTTCCTTGAGAGGAGTCTTCTTGAGATATCTCTTCCGTGCCATTGCCTTCGGCAGGCATGAGGCACGAGGCGTGAGGCGTGAGTCAGAAAGAATCCTCCTCGCTTCCGAGCTTGTTCTTTCTCGCGCCTGTTGCCTCTCGCCTCTCGCCTAGAAAAGTATTACTTCGACCTCTTCCCCCTGCTCCACACCTTCTTGATTCGAATCGATCCGGATCATTCCGTCCGCTTTGACCAGTGTAAAAATCGCGCCCGACTTGCTCGGGAGCGGCTGAGCGTAGAGCTTGCCGGCCGCCTTCTCAAGGCGGACCCGCACGTAATCTTCGCGGCCCGCCTGCGAGGCGACGTTGGTTTTGAGAATCGCGCGCGTGGTCTTTTTGAACTCACAGGCCGAGGCGGCATCCTCGCCGCCGAGCGTACGGACGAGCGGCGCGGCAAACAGCTCGAAGATGACCAGCGCGGAAACCGGATAGCCGGGTAATCCGAGAACAGGTTTGCCGCCGGCGCGCGCGAAGATCGTCGGCTTCCCCGGACTTACGGAGATGCCGTGAAAAACCATCTCGGCCTCTGGGAAAGAGAGAATCACATCCAAGGCGATATCCTTCGCGCCCATCGAGCTGCCGCCGGAGAGAAGGACGAGGTCGGCCCAGTCAAGCGCCTGATCGAGGGCGCCCCGAAGCGCGTCGCGATCGTCGCGAATCACGCCGAAGTCCTTCAACTCTCCGCCGCACTCGTCGATGAGCCCGGCCAGCGAGTGCTGATTGATGTTGCGCACCTGACCGGGAAGCGGCTCGCGGTCCGCTTCAACGATCTCATCCCCCGTCGAGATGAGCGCGATGCGAGGTTTTTTATAGACCGGCAGCGCGGAAAGTCCGATGCCGGTGAGCGCGCCGAGATCGTGCGCCCTCAGACGCCGGCCGCGCGCAAAAACCGGCGCGCCTTTCTGAATATCGTCGCCGATCTGAATGACGTTTTGCCACGGCGACACGCTGCGATGGATCTCCACGGTGTCGGCGCCCGCCTCTTCCGTATATTCCACCATCACGACGCCGTCGCTTCCTGGCGGCAGCATGCCGCCGGTCGAGATGCGCATCGCTTCGCCTTTGCCGAGCGGGCGCGTCGCTTCCTTTCCCATCTCGACCGTGCCGACGAGCTTCAAATAACCCGGCTGGCTCGCGCTCGCGCCGAATGTGTCTTTCGCGATCACGGCATAACCGTCCATCGCCGCGCGGCTGAAATGCGGCAAATCGACGCGCGAGAAAAGATCTTCCGCCAGCACGCGCCCGCGCGCGCGAACCGTCTCGATCGTTTCGGTGCCGACCGGAGGCGCCTTGAGCAGAATCTCGCGCGCCTCTTTCGGAGTCACAACTTTGAAAAAGGCTTTCGTCATTCCCTTCGTCTCCAACGGTGGAGTATAGTAAGGTCGATTGCGCAGGGCAAGGTAGCCTAAGATTCTTCGCTCCGCTCAGAATGACATTTTGAAGTTGTGTCATCCTGAACCCTTCGATTAGACTCAGGGCAGGCCCCGTGAAGGATCTCTATTATAATGCCCTTGACGGCAACCGCTTCTTCTCCTATTTTCTCGACGCGGGCCATGAATACTCTGTTTCCGAAAACACGCAACACTCGGCTTCCCGGCGGCTACATGGGGAAAATCCTCCGCGTCGATCTCACCTCCGGCTCGCTTAAAGACGAGAATCTTCCGGAATCCGACGTGCTGCAAAAATTCATCGGCGGGCAGGCGCTCGCCTCCTATATATTGCTCAACGAGCTGCCGCTCGACGCGAAGCCTTTCGGGCCGGAGAACCGCGTCGTCATCATGACCGGCCCGCTCACCGGCAACGGCTTCACGCCCGGCGGCACCAAGATGACCGCGGTTTATTTAAGCCCGCTGACGCAGTACACGCTCGGCCGTGGCGCCACCAGCGGTTTTTGGGGGACGTATCTCAAGGCCGCCGGATACGACGGAGTCATTCTCAGCGGCGCGGCCGAGAAACCCTCCTACCTATATATCCACGACGGCAAAGCGGAGTTGAGAGACGCGAGCCGGATCTGGGGCTTGGGCACGCGCCAAACCGAAGACCGGCTGCGCGACGAGGTCGGCATCAAAGACGCGAAGATTTTATGCATCGGACCGGCGGGCGAGAATCTCAATCGCGCGGCCATGCTGTGCAACGACTACAATCATTTTGCCGCCCACAGCGGCGGCGCCGTCTTCGGTTCGAAGAAATTGAAAGCCATCGTCGTCAGCGGCACGGCGCGTCCATCCTGTCGCGACAAGGCGAAGCTGATCGAGGCGGGCCTGCGCTGGCGGTCGATCCTGCAGGTGCACGACGTCAACAAAAAGAAAACCAAGTATGGCCACGGCGAGTCGTGGGGCGCGCTCAACAATTTGAACTGGCGCAGCACCGATTTAAATCCGACGCACATCGCGGGCTTCGATAAGAACGACGTGGTCCTGCGACCCTGCTTTCAGTGCCAGCGGCTCTGCCCGTGGGACGCAACGCTCGGCGAAGGCCCTTACAAGGGAACGAACGTGCGCTTCAACGCCGGCGGCGAATGGCTCGACACTTTTTTTAACCTGGGCGTTAAAGGAAACGCCGCGCTCTACCTGGCGGAGAAAATCAACGACCTTGGCATCGAATGCAGCCATTTCTCTTGCGGCGCGGGCGTAGCGTTCGAGGCGTGGGAAAAAGGCCTGCTCGGACCGGAGAAGACGAACGGCCTAAGGCTCGAATGGGGCAACGTCGAAGCGGTGGAAAAACTTTTGGGCATGGCCGCGCGGCGCGAAGGCTGGCTCGGAAATTTGCTCGCCGACGGTCCCAAACAAGTGGCGGA
>JBGQBP010000302.1:0-4460 GCA_041494945.1 Binatia bacterium
CTTGCAGGTGCGCATGCCGGCGTCGGCGTTGAAGGCCCCGTAAATATTCGTCACCTGTCCGGCAACGTCCTCTTGAACGACCGTGCGGGACAAAACTTTGTCATCGCACTTTTCGCAGAACCAGACGAAGTTTTCCTTCTCGTCCGGCGTTCGTTTGCGCTCGATGACGAGGCCCCAGGTGTTCTCCGGGCGGCGCGGCGAGTGCGGCACGTTGGCGGGACAGAGAAAAATTTCGCCTGCGCCTATCTTGACGACTTCCCTCTTCTCCCCATCCGGTTTGAGGTGAAGCTCGATGCCGCCTTCGATCTGATAGAAAAACTCGTCTCCCGGCTCGACGTGGAAATCGAGGCGGACGTTGGGCCCGCGGAGAATCATGACCAGAAAATCCTTATGATGAACGAGCAGGCGGTTGGTTTTATAAGGAGGCGAGAAAAGATTTATGTTTTCTTCCACCCAGCGCTTGAGATGAAACGTAGACAGAAAGTCCATCGCCTCGCCGTTCGCTACTTTAGTTTCTGGCACTCTCGCGCCACGCCGTCCGTCACCGCCCACCAGATGCCCAGGCCCCTCCTCAGCGCTCTCAGAACTTTGACTTGCAGCTCCTGGGTGGCCGCAAACTTCTCAACCAGCTCGTAGCCCACGTTGCTGTGCTCCGTGTCGGCGACGCCGTGCTCGGCGAAGAACTCGATGTCGCGCTCCTTCAAATCGTAATGTTCTTTGAATGAGCGGAAAAATCGCCCGCCGGTGAGATGATTGGAAAATTCGTTACAACAATTGGTGGACGCGACTTGTTCCAGAATACTGCCGCTCCGGAGCGCGATGTCGAGCCAGCCCGTGCGCGCGAGCACGGTCGTCGGCAGAAAGTCGTTCTCAGTTTCGCGCCGCTCCAGCTCGCCGGCTGGAATGCCGATCGCCGCGCCGAAGCGGAGAAAAAGCGCGCGATGGCCGGCCACCGGCCTCGGGCTTCCCTCGAAATATTGATAGCCGACCTCGGACATGATGATGTCCACAAATTCTTTCTGGATCTCCGGATCGTGGATGCCGGAGAGCTGGCAGCGGACGAGCTTGGCCGTATTGATCGCCACGTTCATGCAGAAGATTCCCCACGCCTCTATCGCCCAGACGCGAATCTCCTCCAGGCTGAGCTTGCCGTCGTAAAGCGCGAAGTAGAAGGGATGATGCAATCGCGCGTGGCGCTCCTTGACCTCGGCCTTCAAAAGCTCGCAGAACTTTTTTGGCTGGAGAGTCCCCTGCTGAAGTTGAGCATCAATCGACATTCGTAACCCGCCTTAGTTACTGGTTATTGCTCTACTGGTTGATTGGACGAGTAACCCATTAACCATTGGGACTTCAGGCTTCCGTGTGAAGCAAGGCTCGGAGATCGCACCGCCGAGGCGCGGAGGGCGCAGAGAAAATCGAATATTAATAGCTTCTTGAACAGACCCTCTGCGAACTCTGTGTCTCTGTGGTGAATTATTCTTCACAGGAAACCCTGAATAGCCTAACCATTCAACCAGTAACCGTTTTTATTTTCCGTACAGCTTGCCGACGAATCCGTTGTCTTCGAGTTCCTTGAGATAGCGCGCCTCGACGAATCTTTTCGGATCGGCCCCCTTCGCCTTTGGATTGGTCTTCGCCAGATCTTCCAGGATCACCTCGACGCCTTTGAGCGTCGGGTAGGGAACCCGCGCCATGAACCTGACCGCGTAGGCGTTGTAAGCTTCTTCGAGCGCGGCGCGATCGTTCAGCTTCGTGAAGCTGGAGATCGAGCGCAGGCTCGCCTCTTTCTGCGTCTTGTAAAAATGAATCCCTTCGAGCATCGCGCGGGCGAATCTGCGCACCAACGCCTCGTTCTTTTCAATGCGCGTCCGAGTGGTCACCAAACAGGTCCCCAGGTAGTCCAGGCCAAGGTCGGCCAGCGAAGCAAGTTCGTTGAATCCTTCCTGCTTCGCTTTCGCCGTGATCGGAGGCTGCAACAGTACGGCGTCGACCCGGCCCGCTTGCATCGCCGTCAGCCGGGCCGGCTGACTCCCCACTCCCAGGAACGCGACTTCTTTATCGGGCTGGAGCCCCCATTTCCGCAGCGCCACCCTCGCGCCGTAGTCGTCCGAAGCGCCCGGACGAGAGACCCCGATTTTCTTGCCTCTCAGATCCTCGGGCTTTTTGACCGCCGGAATCGTGAAAATCGAGTGATCCATCGTGTTGATGAAGCTCATCAAGACGACGACGTCGGCTCCTTCGAGATTAGCCACGATCGAAGCCGGGCCGGCAAAGACCGTAAAATCGACGTCGCCCGTTACTAAAGCGGCGATATGCGGCGGCGCCCCGGCAATAAAAATGATCTGGGGATCGAAATCGTACTTGCGAAAAATGCCGGCGTCCAGCGTGACCCGGAGGATAGCCTGTGATCCGCTGATTGCGCTGTATGAAATCCTGATCCGGTCTAGCGCGTAAACCGCGGCCGGGCTCGCCAGCGCCGCCAGACAAAGCAGCCAAAATATTTTCCGAATCATCGGCGTCTTTTCCGGTCCATCGAATCGGCGCGTTTACCGTTTGAACTTGTTTCTGTTACTGGCGACTTCGACGCGGTTTCCGTCCGGGTCCAAAAAACTCACCGAGCGGTTGCGCGCGACTTCCAGGATTTCCGGGCCGCTCACGACCGGAATCCGCTTGCGCTTGAGAACGGGATAGAGATCGTCCACTTCTTTGTCGCTGCCGACGTAAACGCAAAAGTGGTGCAGGCCGGGAACGCCGTCGCCGTTTCGCCTCGCCTTCGCCGGCAGCTCCATCAGCGCGATGTCGTGATGCTCGGCGCCGAAGCTCAGAAAAGACATTTTCGTTCTCGGATTCCTTCCGGAAACCTCCATGCCGAGAACGTCGCGATAGAAGCGCTCGGATTTTTTCAAATCCCTCACGTTCAGGACCACGTGACCGAGCATCGCGCGTCGAACTCCCATGGCGATCTCACTTTTAGACGTTACAGCTCAACGTGTCAAGAAACGGATTACGGCGGTTATGCCACAGGCCGGTTGCGCGCTAGAGCAAACCCAGGAATGTCCGAGGAGTCACAATGTGGATATTTTCGTACGATTCAAGAGAGAGAAGATGCTTGTCGCCTGTTACGACAAACTGTGCCAAACCTTTCGGAGCACAGGTTACCTACGCCGAGCTTTGCGCGTGCGGTGTTTGGCTTCATCGGCTATCCGCGCGGCTTGCGTATCCGAGAGTTTTCCTTCCTGGCGCTCAAGGATCTGGAGCAGGTGCATTCGCGCCGCCCGGCGCATCTGCTCGAGCCGCTCGACTGGCACGACGGCGGCAAGGGGCTTGCCTTTACGCTCGATGATGAATTGGTCATTGCGGAGCGCCACCCGATTCAGGATATCCCCGAGCCGCCGCCGCATTTCCAATGTCGAAATTTTCTCTGCCATCTTGCGCTTATGAACCGAACTCATTTTCACAACGATGATAGTTGCTCCAGTTCGCTGAGTCAAACGGAAGGTGCTTAGGTCGTCGTGGTTGCCAACCTCGCAGATCAGCGGATGGCGTCGGTATGCCAAGATTATGTAAAAGGAAAGCGTTACCCTGAGGTTCGTCCTCAAGAGGAGATTAGTACTATGCCTGCCGAATTCGATTTGTGTTCGTGGCGAGGACGAGCTACGAGCACGGAACCGTAAGGTCCGTTCAAGGAAGTCGACCAAACCGCACGCGGCCTGGTTGAACGACAGTGAACCGTCCTTTGAGCCGTTCGCCTCGTCTTCGGACAATATCTACAACGGTTTTGGCAATGCTGGCCCGTGCCTTTGCCGGAAAGCGGAGAAAAAGAACACCTCCCGTCGCTTGCCTGTTCGCATACACTAACTGACCGAAGTCTTTGTCTTCCGTTACTACAAGTCGCTCTGCCCGAAGTGCGCGCTCCATGACGCTATCGTCCTCTTCTCTCGGCGAGACTTCAGCAATGGCCACAACGTCGTGTCCAGCGGCCCGAAGAGCGAGAACAACGCCGAAATCACAGCTTTCATCGGCCAGGAACTGCATCGCTCAACGCTTTGAGCGCTTGCGGGCCGGCTGCAAGATGAGCGTTTCCTCGTGCGCCACCGTGTCTGCGGCATAACCGATGGCTGCTTGAATATCCTCGCGCGTAAGGCGCGGATAGGCATCGAGCAAATCAGCCGCGGCTGCTCCCTCGCTGAGTTTACGCAGGATCAACTCGACCGGAACGCGCGTTCCCCGTATGACCGGCTTCCCCAACATTACTTTAGGGTTGATCTCTATTCTATCAGTGATGGTCATTGCACCCCCTCCGTAGCGTCTACTTGCTTGTCATTTTGGCACTGCCGGGAGCATGACGTCAAGGACGCTTTCGGCAGCACTGCGGGACGTTTCCACACTTTCGTAATTACGAAAACGTGAAAGTCTCGTTTGGCGTCGACCTCACGGCGATAGTTGCGCAATTGCGCAAC
>JBGQBP010000303.1:0-4439 GCA_041494945.1 Binatia bacterium
CACCGTCATGAGGTCGCCGGTCCAGGTGCCGTTGATGAGCGGCGGCGCGGCTGCCTTGACCTTATACCAATCTCCAGCGACAAATAGAGACACCAGAAGACATAAGATGACATATCTTTTAACCATCGAGTATCCTCCTCGTTTTGAAATCATAGCGTTCAGTTTACGGATATCAGGAGACAAGTCAAACAAAAATATTTCAACCAAAAGGGTGGGAAACCCTAGCCCCCGCCGGAGTCGACATCAACACCCCGCTCGCGGAATGCGAACCTTTTGGTTCCCGCTTGACGCCGATTCCACTCTACTCTATTTATGATCCAACCTCGCGGGGCCCATAGAAAGTCCGCGCGGAACTGCGGGTTCGAAAGGAGCGGGTAAAGCTTTGACGAAACGGATTGGATTCATTGCAGGAATTATTTTTCTGACGTGCTTTGGGTCGACTGCGCTAGTGACGGCGGAGACGGTCAATATGGGCTACAGCGGCACCGGCGTCAGCGGCACGCTGCGCCGCGTGATCGAGCGGGAGAAACTGTGGCAGAAGCGCGGCCTGGACGTGAAGCCGATCTATTTCAACAGCGGCAGCATCATGTCGCAGGCGATGATCGCCGGGGACGTGATCCTCTCCGATTCCGATGTGCCCGCGCAGTTGAGTCCAAAAGTAGCCGGCATCCTGGATGTACGAGTGATCGCGGTTACGATCAACCGGCTGGAGCACTATCTCATCGTGCGCAGCAACATCAAAACGGCCGAGGATCTCAAGGGCAAGCGCATCGCGATCAGCCGCTTCGGCTCGGCGTCGGACGTCACCACCCGGCTGGCGCTGCGTTTCTTGAAGCTCAATCCCGAGAAGGACGTGGCGATTCTTCAGTCGGGCAACACGCCGACGAGAATCATCGCGCTGGTCGGCGGCTACGTGGACGGAGCGCTGGTGAGTCCCGAGCAAGTCTACAAGGTGCTGGCCACGAAGTGCTGCCGGGTGCTCGCGGATCTTTCGGAACTGCCGTTGGATTATGCGCGCTTCGGCATCGTCGCTCCCGTGCCGGTTCTTCAAACCAAGCGGGAGACTTTGCGAAAATTGCTGGAATCCTACGTAGAAGGAATTCATGTCTTCAAGACCCGTCCCGAAGTGGCGCTGGCGGCGCTGAAGGCGGAGGGCGTCGACGACCCGCAAGCGGCCAAAGAAGTTTATGCCAGGCTGGCGGGCAGCCTGCGCGAGTATCCGATCCCGGAGCTGAAGGGAGTTCAGGCGGCGTTGGATTCGATCGCGACCGCGAAGGAGCGCAATCCCCAAGCCAAGGATTTCATCGACACGACTCTCATGGAGGAGATCAAGAAGAGCGGCTACATCGACAAGCTGTACAAAAATTAAAGCTGAAAGATGACCCATTCGATCTTACTCAGGCTTCGGCCGTGAGCTCAGCCGAACGGGTCATGGTGAGGAACCTCGAACCATGAAAGCTGAAAAAATTCGCGCTTTTCGGCGATCCGTTCGATTCGTCGCGATATTATTCCTCTTCCTATTGTTACCCGTACTGGCCGCCGACGCGCAGGATAAAATCCGCATCACCTACGCGAACAACTCGCTTTCGTTTCTCGCCGCCTTCGTCGCCAGGGACCGCGGGTTCTACGCGAAGAACGATCTCAGCGCCGAGCTGGTACAGGCGCGACCCGCGGTCAACATCGCCGCGCTGGTCAGCGGCGACGTCGATTACGCCGAGGTGTTCGGCTCGGCGATCCGTTCCGCGGCCCGGGGCGCTCCGGTGCGCGCCTTTTCGACCAGCATCAAGGCGCCGTTTTTCAGCCTGATCGTGAATCCTACGATCAAGAGCTTCAAGGATTTGAAAGGCCGCGTGATCGGAGTTACGAGTCTCGGCGGCACCAACCAGATCAGCGGCCGGCTGATGCTGCAGCACTTCGGCGTCGATCCCGACCGCGACGTCAAGTTTCTCGCCATCGGCGAGGAGAAGTTCGTCGTCGAGGCGTTCAAGACGAAACGCGTGGACGCGATTCTGGTCGCGCCGCCGTTTTCCATTCTCATGAAGCGCGAAGGGTTTGCCGCTCTGGCGAATACGGCCGACGTCGTCTCGATCCCGCTGGCGGGCCTGTCCGCCACGGTGGAGAAAATTAAACAGAACCGTTCGCAAGTGAAGCGGGTTTTGAAGTCGGAGATCGAGGCTCTGCGTTACCTGCGCGAGGACGCCGCCGGCTCCGTCGAGGTGATTCGACGGCGTTTCGCGATGGACGATGCGATGGCGCGCGAATCCTACGAGGTGGTCGTCAATGCTTTCAGCAAGGACGGCCGCGTCGATCAGACGGGCGTGGAAAATCTGTTGGAAGTCGAAAGAAAAGCGGGCCTGCCCAAGGGCGTTACCGTGGACCAGGTCATCGATGCCTCGATCGCGGAGGAAGTTTTGAAAGAATTGGGAAGGTAAATGCCTACCCTACATTCACAACAAAATCGAAATTCCCCATCTTAGCACCGGACGAATCGCGCACCGCCATCACGAGTTTCGGATTGAAGATCCCGTCTCTTTTATTTTCCGGCTCGCCGGGAAAATAGAGTTGCGTAGTGAGAACGGGACGGTTCGGCGCCTGCACGCGCACGTGAAAGTGACGCGTGCGTCCGGGATAGAGTCCGGGCACGATCGTCTCCAGACGATACTTCCCAGCGCTATCGGTAAACTGGTGGCCGCGCAGCCGGTAGCCGGAGTTGTCGTACTCTCCGCCGGCGTCCGCCTGCCAGAAATCGACCAGAGCTTTCTCGATCGGCTTGCACCGGGTTGAAAGAACGCGGCCATCGAGGACGATCTTTGTCCCCTGGATGCCCGTCTCAATGAGAGATTTGCGCTCCGGCGAGCGCGGCTTGAAAAAAGGACCCGGAGTTTGCGCGGGCGTAACGTCGTCTTTGTCGCCGCAAGAAGGCGTCGGCGCCAGCTCGCCCGTCGCGCCAAACGCCGGCCCATATATAAGGAGGAGCGGCGCCGCGAGCGAAGCGCCGAGAAACTCGCGCTTAGTCAGACCGAAATTGTTCTCCGTTTTCATATTTCGAATTTCGCACGCGAGAGTTTATTTTTCAATGAAACAAACTCGGCGGTGTTTAAAGTGTTTTCTCTTCCTCCAGTAAACGCAAAAACTTTTTGGGCCGGTCAGAAAGGCTCCAGATGCGAGGCGCGCGAGGATTCGCGAACGGAGGCGTACTTTACTGAGTACGTCGGAGTGAGCGAATCGAGCGCAACGAAGCAGGTGGACCTTTATGGCCGGGCCGACGCCGTTCTGTGCTCGACCATGAGGCAGCGATCCTGTACGACCTGAATGCCGGCCTTTGCCAATTTCTCCGCCGCTTCGTCGTTCCGGATTCCCGATTGAAACCAGACCGCCTTCGGTTTTTTCGCCAGCATATCTTCCACGTGGGCATCGATGTCGCGCGAGCGGCGGAAGACATCGACGAGGTCGATCTCTCCGGGGATATCGATCAACCGGCGAAAAACTTTTTTTCCGAGGATCTCGGTGACGTTGGGATAATAGACCGGCACCGGAATCACCTCCAATCCCGCGGCGTCGAGGTACTCCGGGACATAGAAAGCGGGCCGCGAAACTTGCTTCTCCGTCTTGATGCCGAGGACGGCGACGCGCTTGGTTTGCAAGACCAGCTGGCGGATCTGATCCGTCTCTTCGATCAGGTTGTCTTCCCACCCCACGCTGTCATAGTAACAACAGGCGATTGATTCAGCCAGCGGTTTGAGATATTCGCTTCGGCTGTAGCGCGCGATTCTGCGAGGAGGCGAGTCATGCTTGAAGGAAAAGTCGTAGTCATCACGGGCGGCGGCAAAGGCATCGGGCGGCACGCGGCCAAGACGTTCGCCGGGGAGAAGGCAAAGATCGTCATCGCCGACTTCGATAAAGAGCGGCTCGAAAAAACATCGAGCGAGCTTGCCCGGCTCACGGAGACGTTGGCCGTCAACGCCGACGTGCGCAGCGAAGAGGACGTGAAAAAAATGGTCGCGCTGGTCATGAGCCGGTTCGGCCGTATCGATGTCCTGGTGAACGACGCGGCGATCGTGCCCCACTTCGCCTGGGGAATCCCGCGCTGGCCGCGCATCCGCGACATGGAAAAGTCCTTCTGGGATCGCGTGATCCAAACGAACCTCGGCGGAACCTTTCTCTGCACGAAGCACGTTCTCCCGCACATGGAAGCGAGGAGATCGGGCCACGTGATCAATCTTTACGGCGGAGGCGGCGTCAAACCCGCCGGCGCCTGCGCCTACATGGTGACGAAAGACGCGATACGCACCTTCACGCGATACGTCGCGGAAGAAGCAAGGGAGTCGAACGTCTGCGTGGTCATCTTTTCGCCCCGCGTTCCCATCGCCACCGAAGGCGCGCCGGAGGAGGCGCTCAAGCGGCTGCCGGGCCCCGAGATCCTGGGCAAGGCGTTCATC
>JBGQBP010000304.1:0-4398 GCA_041494945.1 Binatia bacterium
CTTGAGCACGGCCGCGCCGACGCTGCACGCCAGCGGATTGCCGCCGAACGTGGAAGCGTGAGCGCCGGGAACAAAACTCCGCGCCACTTTCTCTTTCGCCAGCATCGCGCCCAACGGCAATCCTCCTCCGAGCGCTTTGGCTAAAGTCATGATGTCGGGCTTGACGCCGTAATGCTCGTAGGCGAAGAGCTTGCCGGTGCGGCCCATTCCCGACTGGACTTCGTCGAAGATGAGGAGAAGCTCCTTCTCATCGCACAGCTCCCTCAACCCCTGAAGATAATTTTTGTTCGGCACCACCACTCCACCTTCGCCCTGAATCGGCTCGACGAGGATGGCGACGGTCGTCTTTTCGTCGATGGCCTCCGCCATCGCGCCGAGATCGCTGTAAGGCACCTGGCGAAATCCCGCCGGCAGCGGGTCGTAGCCGGCGCGAACTTTTTCCTGGCCGGTGGCGGCAAGGGTCGCTAGGGTCCGGCCGTGAAAGGAGTTGTGGGTGGAGAGAACCTCGTATTTTCCTCCGAGCCATTCCGCGCCGTAGCGCCGCGCAAGCTTGATCGCCGCTTCGTTGGCCTCCGCGCCGCTGTTACAAAAAAAAACTCGCTGGGCGAACGAGTGCCGGCACAGCTCGCGCGCCAGCTCCGACTGGGGCGCGATGTGATAGAGATTAGAGACGTGGAGCAGCTTCGCCGCCTGCTGCCGGATGGCGCGCGCCACCGCCGGATGGTTATGGCCGAGACTGTTGACCGCGATGCCGGCGACAAAATCGATATACTCTTTGCCGTCGGCATCCCACACCCGCGTCCCTTTGCCGCGCACGAGCGCCACGGGAAACCGAGCGTACGTATTGGCAACGTACTTTTGCGTGATGTTGATGATCTGCCGGTTGTTCATATTATGTTAAAAAGTTTTAAACCACTATTTCCAAGCCGGTCAAAAACGTCCCGGATACGAGGCGCGCGAGAAACCGACGAGCGCAGGCGTACTCTTTTCAGTACGTCGAGCGAGGAGGTCGAAGCGCAACGACGTAGGCGGGCGTTTTCCAACGGCTTGGCTTACTTCTGCACGACCTCCGTGCCCACTCCCTCTTTGGTAAATGCTTCGAGCAGGACGGCGTGCTTCACCCGGCCGTCGATGATGTGGGTTTTTCCCACGCCGCCCTTCAAGGCTTCGATGCAGCATTCGACTTTGGGAATCATTCCTTCCCCGACGACTCCGTCCTGGATGAGCTTGCGCGCCTGGTTGATCTTGAGCGTGCTCAGAAGCTCGCCTCTCTTGTC
This sequence comes from Binatia bacterium, assembly GCA_041494945.1. GTDB lineage: Bacteria > Desulfobacterota > Binatia > UBA9968 > UBA9968 > JAJPJQ01. The sequence goes on from JBGQBP010000304.1 coordinate 1,278, forward strand.
TTTAACGCCTTCCACGTCGGTGAGCAGGATGAGCTTCTCGGCGCCGAGCGCTTCGGCCAACTGCCCGGCGACGAGGTCCGCGTTGATATTGTAAGTCTCGCCGCCCTCGCCCACTCCTATCGGAGCGATGACGGGAATGAACTTGTTCTCGTCGAGGGAATGGATCACCTTCGGATTGATGCCGATGATTTCTCCGACCATGCCGATGTCGACCGTCTCCGGCTCCTGCCCGTTGTTTTTGACCGTGACCGTCATCTTGCGCGCCTGAATGAGCCCGCCGTCCTTGCCGCAGAGGCCGACGGCCAGCCCGCCGTGCTGGTTGATCAGGTTGACGATCTGCTTGTTGATCTTGCCGACCAGCACCATCTCGACGATTTCCATGGTCGCCTGATCCGTGACTCTCATGCCGCGCACGAACTGCGTCGGCGTTCCCATCCGCTCCAGCATCTCGTTGATCTGCGGCCCGCCGCCGTGGACCACCACCGGGTTGACGCCGACGTATTTGAGCAGCACGATGTCCTGAGCGAAGCTGTCCTTCAACTCCTCGTCGGTCATGGCGCTGCCGCCGTATTTTATGACGAAGGTCTTGCCGTAAAAGCGCCGGATGTAAGGCAGCGCCTCCATCAGCACTTCGGCCTTGCCGATAAATCGTTCCATCAGCTCACCGTTACAGGATATAGCGCGAGAGATCCTCGTCTTTGAGGATCGGGTTCAACCGGTCGCGCACGTACTGCGCGTCGATCACGACCTCCCGGTCGCGCATCTCCGGCGCGGAGAAAGAAACGTCGTCCAGCAGTCTTTCCATAATCGTGTGCAGCCGCCGCGCGCCGATATTTTCCATTCTCTCGTTCACCTCCGCGGCGATCCGGGCAATTTCGTCAATCGCGTCGTCGCGGAATATGAGCCGCACGCTCTCGGTATCGAGCAGCGCGATATACTGCTTGATGAGCGCGTTTTTCGGCTCCGTCAAGATGCGGACGAACTCTTCTTTGCCGAGCGATCCCAGCTCGACGCGGATCGGAAACCGTCCCTGAAATTCAGGGATCAGGTCCGACGGCTTGGTGCTATGAAACGCCCCCGAGGCGATGAACAGGATGTGATCGGTCTTGATCATCCCGTATTTCGTGTTGACCGTCGATCCTTCCACGATCGGGAGCAGGTCGCGCTGCACGCCCTCGCGCGAGACGTCCGGCCCTTGAGCGGATTCGCGGCCGGCGATCTTGTCGATCTCGTCGATAAAGACGATCCCCGATTGCTCGACTCTGCGGACCGCCTCCGAGACCACCTTGTCCATGTCGATCAGCTTGCCCGCTTCCTCTTGCGTGAGAATATCCAGAGCCTCGGGAATTTTCACGGTCCTTTTCTTGGTCCGCTTGGGCATCAGATTGGAAAACATCTCCTTGAGATTGAACTCCATGCCTTCCATCCCTTGCGGCGTCATGATCTCGATCATCGGCATGACGGTCTGGCTCATCTCGATGTCGACGAAGCGCTCGTCGAGCTTGCCCTCGCGCAGCATCTTCTTGAGCTTCTCCCTCGTTCCGGCGGCCCGTACGCTGTCGGCCTCGTCGCCCTCGGCCTTGCCGAGCTGGAGCGGCGGCAGCAAGATGTCGAGGATTTTCTCCTCGGCCAGCTCGCGCGCGCGGATTTCGACCTTTTGTTTTTCCTCGTCTTTGACCATGCCGACGGCCAGCTCCGTCAAATCGCGTATGATCGACTCCACGTCGCGCCCGACGTAGCCGACCTCGGTGAATTTGGAAGCTTCGACCTTGATGAACGGCGCCTGCGCCAGCTTGGCGAGCCGGCGGGAAATTTCCGTCTTGCCCACGCCGGTCGGGCCGATCATGATGATATTCTTCGGCGCGATCTCCTCCCGCAGATCCTCCGGCACGAGCTGGCGCCGCCAGCGATTGCGCAGCGCGATCGCCACCGCGCGCTTAGCGTCTCTCTGCCCTACGATATACCGGTCGAGCTCCGAGACGATCTCGCGCGGCGTCATGACCGGCGCCGGCGACATAGGAGACACGGTTTCCGCCAACTGTTCTTTACGAGGATCTTTCATAGGAACTAGTGTAGTGTCTCTAACGCTTCTTTACAATTCCGTTCGCCCTGAGCTTGTCGAGGGATCACCACGAACGGTAAGTAAAGCTTTTTCTGAGACACTACACTAGCAAGCCTCAATGCAAAGTGAAAAATGCAAAGTGAGATCAAAGACACAGACTTTAACTTTTAAACTTTGCAATTTTAATTTTTCAATTTGCAATCGCGCCAAGCGCGCTAGGGCAGCTCCTCAAAGCTGAACTTGTCGTTCGTATAGACGCATATTTCAGCCGCTTGCAGCATCGCCTCTTCAGCGATCACCCGCGCGTCGAGAGCGGTGTGCTTGAGCAAAACCCGCGCCGCGGCCAGCGCGTAGTTTCCGCCGGAGCCGATCGCGATCGCGCCGTCGTCGGGCTCAATCACGTCTCCGGCTCCCGAGATTACCAGGGAATTCTCCACGTCCGCAACGATCAAGAGCGCGTCGAGCCGGCGCAGCACGCGGTCAGTGCGCCAGTCTTTCGCCAATTCCACCGCGGCGCGCTTTAAATTGCCGTTGAACTGCTCGAGCTTGGCCTCGAACTTTTCGAACAGTGTGAATGCGTCGGCGGTCGCGCCGGCAAAGCCGGCGATAACCCTGTCGTGGTAGAGCTTGCGCACCTTGCGCGCCGTGTGCTTCATCACGGTCTGCCCGAGGCTCACCTGCCCGTCGCCCACCATGACGACCTTTCCCTTGTGACGTACGGCTAATATCGTTGTACCGTGAAACATCACGTCCTTAATATAGGGGCGACCGGCCGGTCGCCCCTACTGTCGCCTATCGCCTACCGCCTTTTCACGCTCTTGGATGCGCTTTGTCGTAAACGGCCGTAAGCTGATCCAGATTCAAATGCGTGTAACGTTGGGTCGTCGATAGGCTGGCATGGCCTAACAGCTCCTGTATGACGCGCAAGTCGGCACCGCCGTTCAGCAGATGCGTGGCAAAGGAGTGACGCAGTCCGTGCGGCCCCATGCGCACCGCAATGCCCGCGGCCTTGAGATATTTTTCCACCACTCGCCCAACGCTGCGCGTCGTGATGCGCCC
>JBGQBP010000305.1:0-4364 GCA_041494945.1 Binatia bacterium
CCGCTTTCAAATAGCGGCGGTTCAGCTCCGCCAGATCGATCACGTGGTCCGCCGGACCGATGAGACCCAGGCGGCTCTGATTGTTTTTCACGAAAGTTAATAAGCGCATCGTCAACCTCCGAAATTCTTTCCGATCTTCGTTGGTATGCTGAGACCTCTCAGCTATAGGAAAGCGAGCTACTGTTGTCAAGCAGCTCAAAAAACAAGAAAAAAGATTGGCCGCTGCGCTGCTTCGTGATACCTTTGCCCCGATGAGTGTGCACCGGAGGGGAACCGTGTTGAAGAGCAAAAAGATGATTCTCACCATGCTGGCGCTCTGCTGCGTGTTTGCGGCAGCGGCGTCGCTCGCGGCGGAAAAAACCCTCATTTCATATTCCAGCCGCACGTACGCCTTCCTGCCGGCCCAGGTGGCGGTGGCGAAAGGGTTCTTCAGGGACGAAGGGTTGGAGCCGGTATTGATTCAGATGAGAAGTCAGGTCGCGGTGCCCGCCATGATGAACGGCGAGATCCAATACACGCTCACTTTCGGCAACATTATCACGGCGGCGATTCAAGGCATGCCATTCAAACAAATTGCCGTTCTCACCGAAAAGCCGCTGCATCACGTCGTCGCGCGTCCGGAGATCAAGACGATCGCGGATCTTCGCGGAAAACGCATTGGCACCCAGAGGATCGGCGGCTCCGATTATCTGGCGGCCGAGGCGATCCTTCAGGCCAAGGGTCTCGATTTGAAAGAGGTCCAGTTCGTCACCTTGGGCGCGGATGAGCCGGTGCGCTCGGAGATGTTGAGGAAGGGAATAGTGGACGCGATCTGTGTTTCGCCGCCCGGACCCGTTCGCTTGCAAAAGGAAGGCTACAATATTCTGGGCGGCCCGAAAGACTTAAAGATAGGCAGCCCGATCTCCGCGATCTCGATCACCGATTCGCGGCTGAAAGAAAACCGCGACCAGGCCAAAAAGGTCCTGCGCGCCACCGTGCGCGCGCTGCGCTTCGTCCGCGAGCGGAAAGACGAAGTCGTTCCCATCATGGTGCAATGGCTCCAGCAGACCAAAGAGGTGGCCGGCGAATCTTATGATCTTATTGTTCCTTCGTTCAGTCCCGACGGCAGCGTGAGCGACGCGACGTATCAATTTGCGGTTGACGCGCGGTTGAAGGAGCTCAAGTCCGACAAGCGACCGCCTCTGGCGCAACTCAGAGACTTCTCCCTGCTGCGTGAGGTGCAGAAAGAGCTGGCAGCGCGCTAGCCGGTCCTCGCTTCGCTCGGAATCTCAGATCTCAAATTACAGATCTCAGATGGCAATTTGAACTTTTCACCATGAAGACAAGAAATAATAATCCGAAAAGAAGCTCTCGCCCCATGCAGGTCGGCGACCGCATCCTGGTGAACAAGAGCATCGCTAAGAAAATCTACGTGATCGCGCGGGTCGATATTCCCTATTCCAATGAAAAGTTCTTCGTATCGAAATCCGGCGGCGACTTTACCATCGGGATCAAACTCTGGAAGTCCGACTACGTCTGGAGCGAGAAGAGCCGGATGTGGATAACGAAGAATTAAAAGGGATTGGGAATTAGGGGTTAAGGTCAAACCAACTCGAAACTGATCCGCTGTGAAAGCCAACCTCGAATCTATTCTATCTGACATCCGCAAAGGCAAACCGCCATCCTTGTTGCTTCTTCACGGCGACGATTATCAGGTGCGCGCGGCCATCCAGGCTCTGCTCGATCTGCTCGTGCCGCCGGAAAACCGCGCGTTCAATCTGGAGCGCTTCGACGGACGCGCCGCCTCGTGGGATCAGATCGAGGCGTCGTTGATGACGCCGCCGTTTTTGTCCGGGACAAAAACCGTCTGGGTCGAGGACGCGCCGTATTTCGCGTCGGCGGAGAACAAGGGCGAAATGGGCGAAAAGGTCCTCTTCTTATGGAGCGAGGGAAAAAAAGACGAGGCGGCGCGCCTGTTCTTCGAGCTGCTTCACATAGAGGGTTGGACTCAGGAGCGTTGGGACCGTGTCGAGGAGCGCGCCTCCACCGCTGAGATCGCAGCGCTCCTCGGCGACGATGGAAGGGAAGCGGCGGCCTTGCTCTCGTTTTGCCGGGGCCAAGATTTCCGTATGCGTCAAGCGGCCGCAGGCGAAGCCGACCGGCTCATTCATTTTCTGGAGAACGGCCTGCCCCCGTGGGGCGTGCTGCTCCTCGGCGCGTCGCACGTGGACCGCAGGACGCGGCTGTACAAAAAATTTATAGAGAAGGGCGCCGCGCTCGATCTCGCAATAGTGCGCGACAAGAGCGGCAATCTCGACCGGGCGGCGCTGGCGCCGTTTCTCGATCAACGCCTGCGCGAGGCGGGCAAGCGGATCGAGCCGCGCGCGCGCGAGATGGTCCTGGCGCGCGCCGGGACACAACTCTGGGCGGTCCACCAGGAATTGGATAAGCTGTTCCTTTACGTCGGCGATCGAGACTTGATCCAGGCCAAGGACGTGGAAGAAATCCTTCTCGATCAGGGCGAGGGCTGGGTTTTCGATTTGACCAGGGCGGTCGCCGCGCGCGACCGGCTCGCGGCGCTCGGACAGCTCGCCCGCCTGTTGTCCCAAGGCAATCATCCGTTGGCGCTGTTGGGGCCGATCGCGGGCGAAATCCGCCGCCTTCTGCTCGCGCGCCAGTTGATGGATGGAGAGATGGGACGCCAATGGCGCAGCGAGATGAGCTATCCGCAATTCCAGCAAAAAGTCTTGCGCGACACGCCCGTTCCCGGCAACCCGTACTCGCTTTACATGGGCTTCAAAGGCGCCGAGAACTTTACCGCCCGCGAGCTCGCGCGCGACCTCGATCTCCTCTATGAAACCGACGTGCGGTTAAAATCGAGCGGCGGTTCTCCGCGCATCGTGATGGAGCGGCTGGTCATCGAGCTATGCCAGCCGCAGCAAGGCAAAATGCAAAATGAAAATTGAAAAATGCAAAATCTCCTTTAATTTTGCGCTTTGCATTTTGCAATTTGCCTTTTTCACTTCTGCCGCCTCGGCGGCGATGGCCGTCCAGGCCTGCTTCAGCCCCTACGGGAAATGCTCCAGCCACATCGTTCGCGAGATCGGCCAGGCGCAAAAGGAAATTCTGGCCGCAGTCTATGCTTTCACCAACGAGGAAATCGCCTGGGCGCTGGTCAAAGCGAGCCAGCGGGGGGTGAAAGTCCAGGTGATCTTGGATCAGGAATTCGACGCGACCAACGACAGCTCGAAGAAATCTTTTTTGGAAAAGCAGCGGATTTCCATCCGGCGCGTCTCGGGCCTCGATAAGGGAAGCGGGGCCGGGCTCATGCACCAGAAATTCGCGGTGATCGACCGCAAGGTGCTGCTCACCGGCTCGTATAACTGGACGGTTTCGGCGGAAAATTCCAACGACGAAAATCTGCTCGTGTTCCGCGACGCCGCGCCGCTGGCGGAAGAGTACCGCAAGGAATTCTTCCGCCTGTGGGAGAAAAAGCGATGAACCCTTCGATAAAACTCAGGGCCGTCACTATCCTTCTGGTCGCCGGCGCGTTCGTCGCCGGATTTCTCGTTCCTGTTCTCTATCAGCGCTGGAGCGGGCCGTCCTCCGGCGAGCGGAGTTACCCGGTTGCTTTCGTCCCGGCTCCGGCGCTTCCAGCGCCGCCGGCCGATCTCCCGCTGGTGCAGGCGAGAGAAGTGGAGAAGATCAAGAAACTCGCGGGCACCCGAGCAAAGATTCGCGGCCGGGTCTTCCGCGTCGGACTATCCGAGAAGAGCAACACCTATTTCATCAACTTCGGGCCCTCCCGCGATTCGTTCACGGCCGTGATCTTCGCCTCCGCCGTGGATCTGTTCGAGAAGAAAAAGCTCCCGCCCAAAAAATTCGAGGGCAAAGAACTCGAGCTGACCGGCGAGATCAAGGACCATCCGCAGTACGGGCTCGAGATGATTCTCGAAAATCCGGAGCAGGTCAAAGTGATCGATTGACGGGCGCCGTCCACCGGGGAATCTCTTTCCGGGCCGATGCGATACATCCGGTTTACGCCCGACAAAAATGCTTAGAGCGACTCCCCGGTACGCTTCATTTTCCTCGTCCCACGCATCGACCCTTCAAGAAATCCCCCGGCGGACGGTTGCTAAAACTTAGACGGCATTTTGCAGAAAAAGGTTGGAAAATAATTTTATTCGGGTAAAATACAGTGCGATGGCGGAAGAAAAAAAATGCATGATCTGCGGCAAGGCCGCGGCGCTCAAGGGCGGGATCTGCGATCCCTGTCAGGACCGCATTCGCAGAGAAGCATTGGGACAGCAGGCGGGCGAGCGCGGGCAGGCGGAGACAGAGTTGAAAAAGCACGGAGTCAATCCGGAGTCGGGGCGGAAAAAAAA
>JBGQBP010000306.1:0-4361 GCA_041494945.1 Binatia bacterium
GTCGAACTGGGAAAGTATGTAGAGTTCCGCGCCCGATCCTTCCTTCTCGAACGATTGTAGTTTCAAATAATTGGTTTGTGACGAGCCCCAGATATTGGCGAAACTGAGCACCGAACGAACGTCGTTCAGGACTTGAACGATAATTTCGAAAAGCGAAGGCAACTGTTTCTTGCCAGGAGTGAAATAGGCCCTGGCAGCATGGTAAGCGACATCCTTTCTCCCGGAAATCCTTTCACATTGAATCTCCAGTTCTCTCAGGACCGAGAGCGGAACCCAATTGTTGACGTCGGTCAGGAAGGATTCCGGATCGGTCGGCGTTTCAAATCCTTCGATGCCGCGGAACAGGGCCGAATAGTCGATCGCTCCCTTTGTCTGCGGTAGCTCCTGAACGTAGGTGAGTAGAATATCGCTCAGGTAACAGGTGACCCAGGGTTGTTTATCTCCGCTCCAATTCGACTCCATGCCCCCCTCCTTAGATGCGAAGGATTCTGCTTGGGTTGCTCCTGATTTGTCAAGTCCAATAACCTTGCACTGCGCCGCGGAAGCAACAATAATAGCTCGATGGATATTCTTTCGCTCAAAGTGCCACAGTGGGAAGAACGCGGCGGGCTGCTCCACGGTTTTCTCGGCAGGCGCGGTGGCAAGAGCGCCGGCGCCTTTGCGGGACTCAATTTGTCCTTTAGAGTCGGCGACGACCCCGAGATCGTCAAAGATAATTTTTGCGACATGAAGAAAGCCGTCGGTGTGCACAATCTCAAAATCGTTACGATGAAGCAGGTTCACGGCGATCGCATCGTCGATATCTATGACAACCGCCTCAAAGAAGCAGGCGAGGCCGACGGCATGGTCGCGGACGAGAAGGGGATTTTTCTCGGCGTGCTCACCGCCGATTGCGTGCCGATTCTTTTTTCTGCACGCGGGCGTACGTTGGCGGCCGCCGCGCATGCAGGCTGGCGCGGCACGCTTGCCGGCATCGCGGCCAAGATGGTTGGTCATTTAAGCGATCGATATAACGTCGATCCCGGTTCGGTCGAGGCGGCGTTAGGCCCGGCGATCGGCGCCTGCTGTTATGAGATCGGCACGGATGTTTCAGAGCCATTGATCGAGAAGTGGGGAAGTCGGGCGCAAAAATCGTTGCAGTCGAGAGGCGGCAAGCAGTTTCTCGACTTGAGAGAGTTGAACCGGTTGCTGCTGCAAGACGCCGGCGTGCCGCCGGAACAGATTTTCGAGATCGGATCTTGCACGCGCTGCGCGGCGGAAGATTTCTTTTCCTACCGCCGCGACAAAAAAGAAACCGGCAGGCAGATCAGTTTTATCGGATTCGCATAAAAATGTTGAATTCTGAATTTTGAATGTTGAATTAAAATTCAAAACTCAAAACCATTTTTTTATTGACAGGAAGGGGCCACTTCCGTAAAATTATGCCAGCAGGGAAAGGAGGTGGTCTAGTGATTAATGACAAATGTACGGACTGTGAGGTGGCTGAGACTTAGGGTCTGAGCCTACTCGTTTGACGGGGGTTCAGGCTCAGGGCCTGTAATTCCCCTCAGTCACCGGGGCCCGTATCTCCGCGCTACTTACGCGGAGATACGGGCCCTTTTTGTTCCAGCAAAGCAAGCGCGGCGCGTGCCGCCTTCGCAAGCTTCGTGTCGGGACTTTGGATGGCATCGTTCAAAGTGGCGATGATTGTTTTGCTGGGCGCGCCGACGTGCGCCAGCGCGAGAGCGGCGCTCGCGCGCACTCGCGAATCCAAATCTTCGGCGACGAGCCGCAGCAATTGGTCGGCGACGTCTCCGCCGATTCCGGGAAATGCCTTGAGGCTCGTCACGGCGGCGACACGGACCAGCGGATCGGAATCGGCGAGCGCGTGTTGGAGAGCGACGCGCAATGATTCTTCCGCGCCGATGTCGCGCAGGCAGTAAACCGCCATCCGTCTCTGCGTCGGGCTTCCGGAATGGAGAAGTTCGATCAGATGCGCGGCTACAGCCGGCTCCGGTTTTTTCGCCAGGCGGACAAGCAGCAGAGCTACGGCCCAACGAATATCCGGATCGCTGAGACCGAGCGCGCCCTTGAGCGCGTCGACGCACGGCGTGGAGAGTGGCGAGACGTGGGCCAGGACGTAGGCAATGGGCCAGCGCTTCTCCGCCGGCGCCGCGTCCAGCGCGGCGCTTAGCCTGGCGGCGACTTCCGGCTCGCGATGCGTCCTGGAGATCAGGACTTCGACGGTCTCGCGAACCGCTTTCTTATCCGGTTGGTCGAGAGCTTGGATCAGCAGGTCGAGCTTGACGGACTCTTCGTCCATTGAGTTGGAAGATCAGCCGCGGATTGGAATGCGCACGGTGAAGATGGATCCTTGGCCATCGGGGCTCTGGACCTGGACCGTTCCCTTGTGCGCTTCGATGATCGTCTTCACGATGAAAAGGCCCAGGCCGGTCCCTTCGATCTTGGCGGAGCCCTTCAAGCGTTTGAACTGCGAGAAGAGCAGCGGCAGCTCTTCGCGGGGAATCCCGATCCCGGTATCGCGAAAGCTCACGCAGACATGCCCGTCGTCGCGGCTGGAGGTGACGGTGATCTTGCCGCCCGCGGGGGTGAACTTGATCGCGTTGCCCAGCAGATTCCAGAAAACTCGTTCGATCTGAGCATTGTCTCCCAGGAGCTCCGGCAGGTTCTTGTCCAGATTCATCTCCAGGCTGAGGTTTTTTTTCGTCAGATCGGATTCCTGATAGCGCGCGACGACGCCCAGCAGTTGGTTCACGGAAACCGGCCGTTGGGCTATTTCGAGTTTGCCGGCCTCGGCCTTGCTCGCATCGAGAAATCCGGTCACCAGGTTGACGATCCTCTGGGCGTTCTCCTGCACGCGATCGAGGACCTCGATCTTGCCGCCATTTTCCCCGTGTCCGGCGAGCTGCTCCTTTAAAATTTCCGCGTAACTCATGATGACGCCCAGCGGGTTTTTGATGTCGTGCGCCAGCGCCGAGACCAGATCCATTTTCACGCGCTCTTTCTGCTCCGCGCTTTCGGCGCGGACCTTTTCCTGCGTCGCGTTTTCCGCCAGATAGCCGTAGAGGATCGAGATGCCGAAGAGGAAGGCGATCCGGATAAAGAACTCGGAGCCGAGATCGGTGAATCCCTTGCCGTCGCGAAGCAGGAAGCCGACATAAACCAGGGTGATCACGACGAATCCTAGAAGGACTCTCATCAGGCCGCCGCCGACCGAGGCCAAAAAGAGAACGAAAAAGTAGAGCAAGAATAAGTCCCACGGACCGCCGCGATTCTGGGAAATGGCCGCGGAGATGAAGGCGGTGTCGATGACCAGCAGGATTACGTCGAAGTAACGATGTTGGAAGATCGCATCGGGAAGGCGGTACAGAACGAACGCGCCGATGAGAAAGAGAGCGATCAAGCCGAACGACCGGGTATCGCCGACGACCTGGCCTTTGTTGAAGAGCAAGAGGTAGGATGCGCCGATGGTCACCAGCCACTGCAGCAGGGTGATCGTCTGCTTTTTGTTCAGCGACCCGCGCCCGGAGAAACCCGTATCCATAGGCGATCTATTTTACTTATTTTGCAGGGATAAAAAAGAGTTATTTTACTGGATGGCCGGCAGGGTCTTCAGGCGCGCCGGATAGTCGGTGATGATCCCGTCCACCCCCAAACCCAGGAGGCGGTCCATTTCCGCCGGGTCGTTGATGGTCCAGACGAACATTTCGATCCCCAGGTCATGCGCTGCCGCCAGTGTTTGCCTGTTCACGAGCGTCCTGCCGCCGAACTCGCACGGCAACTGCATCGCCTGTCCCGGAGGGTGATAACGTTCCGCACAGCCACGCTCCAGCCATGCGATGAAGGCGGCAACTTCTCCGTAGCAAAATCCCGTCGCTATCGGAGTATCGCTGTCTTCGAGCGCCGTGCGGATGTCCGCCATGATCTCGTCTTCTTCGGTGGCAAGCAGGACATCTGACTCTTTGCCCGCGGCGCGTATGACATCGATGACCCTCTTAATCATCGGCGGATTCGACTGCTTGATCTCGATGATCGCCTTGATTTTGGGAAATGAAGAAAATAGCTCGGCCAAAGTTGGAATTTGAATCCGCTGGCCGCGATAGGGATAGGTCCGGCCACCGTCTTCGGTAAAATGGTACCCGGCATCGAGTCGTATGATTTCGCTATGGGTCCGCCCATTGACGGTGCCGTGACCGTCCGTCGTTCGGTCCACCGTCTCATCATGAATAACGACCACTTCGCCGTCTGCGGTGGTCCGAACATCGAGCTCGACATAGGCGGCGCCGTCGTCGAGCGCCCGCTGGAAAGAGGGGAGAGTATTTTCCGGCGCCTCGCCCGCGGCGCCCCTGTGGCCGATGATA
>JBGQBP010000307.1:0-4358 GCA_041494945.1 Binatia bacterium
CCGCTCGCGGTGACGCGAAATCTTTTCATCGCGCCTCTGTTGCTTTTGATTTTCGGCACTTTGTTCTCCCTCTCTAAGCCTGCTGCTTCGGGACCAGAAGCATGGCCATGTTTCTTCCTTCCAACCTGGGCGTGATATCCACCTTGGCTATATCCTGCACTTCGACCACAACCCGGCCGAGCATCGCTCTTCCCAGCTCCGGATGAGTAATTTCCCGGCCGCGAAAAAAGACCGATACTTTGACTCTCTGTCCCCTCTCGATAAACCGGCGGATATTTTTCACCTTGTAAACCAAATCGTGGCGGTCGGTGCGCGATCCCATCTTGACCTCTTTGATAGCCATGAAGGTCTGGCTCTTTTTTCCGCCCTGAGATTTCTTTTTTTGCTGGTAGCGGAACTTGCCGTAATCCATCATGCGGCAGACCGGCGGCTGGGCCTCCGCGGCCACCTCGACCAGATCGACGCCCAGGGTCTCCACCTGCTTGAGCGCATCGTAGAGCGTCATGACGCCCAGTTGGCTGCCGTCCACGCCGATCACCCGAACCTCACGGGCGCGGATCTGATGATTGATTCTCGCCTCCCTGCTCGTACTAGCTATAAGCCACCTCCTTGGTCAAAACCGATGTCATGCGGGCCGCCGTTCGTCTGCCGTGCTGAGCCCGACCTCCGCTTTTAGCATTTCCATGAACTCTTTTATAGTGGCGGGCTTTAAGTTTTCGCCGCCGCGCCGGCGCGGCGCGACCGTCCGATCCCGGACCTCCCGGTCCCCGATCACCACGGCGTAGGGAACTTTTTCCACCTGGGCCTGCCGGATCTTATATCCAAGCTTTTCGTTTCGGTCATCCAACTCCGCGCGCCAGCCGGCGGCGAGCAATTCTCCGACGACCTGCCGGGCATAGTCCTGCTGCGCTTCGGTCACGGTCAAAACTTTTAATTGCACCGGCGCCAGCCACAGCGGGAACGCGCCGGCGCAGTGCTCGATGAGAATCCCCATGAAGCGCTCGATCGAGCCCAGGAGCGCCCGGTGAATCATGACCGGTCTCTTTTCGCCGCCGTCCGGCGCGACATAATTCAAATCGAATCTCTCCGGCATGGAAAAGTCGAGCTGGATGGTCGCCAACTGCCAGCCGCGCCGCAGAGCATCGAACACTTCAAAATCGATCTTGGGACCGTAAAAGGCGCCGTCGCCCGGATTGATTTTGTACTCGATGCCTTCGCTCTTGAGCGCCTGGGCCAGCGCGTCTTCGGCGCGGGCCCAAACTTCGAGAATTCCCATGTATTTCTCCGGGCGGGTCGAAAGCTTGACCTGCATCTCGGTGAATTGAAAAGTGCGGTAGACCTCGCGCAGCATTTTCAAAATACAGCTCATCTCGTTCTCGATCTGGTCGGGGGCGCAAAAAATATGCGCGTCGTCCTGCGAGAACGAGCGCACCCGGGTCAGACCGCCGGTAACGCCGGATTTTTCATAGCGATGCAGGCGTCCGAAATCCGCGTAGCGCAGCGGCAGGTCCCGATACGACCGCTTCTTCGAGGCGTAGATATAGGTATGTCCCGGGCAGTTCATCGGCTTCACGCCGAATTCCCTCTCGTCGATGCGGGTAAAATACATGCCGTCGCGAAAATGATCGTAGTGGCCCGAGCGGCGCCACAGCTCGACGTCGAAAATCTGCGGCGTGATCACTTCCTGATAGCCATAGCGGACATACAGCCGGCGCATGTAAGAAATCAGCTCGTTGTAAATCAAAGCTCCCTTGGGATGAAAAAACGGGCTCGCCGGAGCGATCGGATGAAAGCTGAAAAGATCCAGCTCCACCCCAAGCTTGCGGTGATCTCTTTTCTTCGCCTCTTCCAACAGGGCGAGATGTTTGCGCAGCGCCTCTTCAGTCGGCCAGGAGGTGCCGTAGATCCGCTGCAGCATCTCGTTCTTTTCACTGCCGCGCCAATATGCCCCGGCGACGCTGGTGAGCTTGAAGGCGCGGATCGCTCCGGTCGACGGCACGTGCGGGCCGCGGCAAAGATCGACCCAGTCTCCCTGACGATAGAGCGAGACCACGTCTTCCGTAATCTCTCGCAGGATTTCCACTTTGTAGTCCTCGCCCATGCGGTGGAACAGCTCGATCGCCGCCGCGCGCGGCATTTCCTCGCGCCTGACCTTTTGATCCTGCGCCGCGAGCTCGCGCATTTTGTTCTCGATCTGCTCGATTTCCTCGGGCGCAAAGGACTTGTCGCGCTTGAAATCGTAATAGAAGCCGTGCTCGATGGTCGGGCCGATGGTCACCTGCGTGCCGGGAAACAAACTCTGCACCGCCTGGGCCATAAGATGAGCGGTGGAGTGGCGCAGGATGTCGGTCCCTTCCGGGCTGTCGAGCCGAATCCAATCGAGCGCGCAGTCGCGGTCGACCGTGCGTTCCAGATCGACCGGCACGCCGTCGATTTTCGCCGCGACGATATCGCCATTTACGCCGCTGGAAGCAGCGATCTCCTGGATTTTAACGCCCGGCTTGAACTCGACCGTTTCCCCGTCGGGCAGCTTTACGTGGATATTCGCCATCTACCTAATGCCTGTTGCCTCTTTGGGAATGGTAGGCACGGGCAGGATTGAACTGCCGACCTCTTCCGTGTCAAGGAAGCGCTCTCCCACTGAGCTACGTGCCTATAAATATTAAAGGATGAAGGCGGAAAGGCGGAAGGATGAACACGTCATCCTTAATCAGCCCTCATCCTTCATCCTTTTTTCATTACAAACGTCTGATTTTCCTACCAATTTTTTCGATGACTGTCAACTAATCACGTCACGAAGCAACCCGATTCTGGAGCCGGAGCAGGCCCAGATACAGATATTGGACGCCGGAGATCACCGTCGCCGCCGCGGTGAGATAAACGAGCGCGTCGTCCAGCGACGACTCCAAAAGCTGAGACCTTGCCAGCATGAGCAAGACGACGCCGACCGTGACGAGCTGAAAAACCGTGCTGAGCTTGCCGGCGATCGTGGGCTGCACTTCGAGCCGCTCGTCGAGCAAAAAAGAAATCGCTACGTAACCGAACAAAATCACGGTGTCCCGGCTGACGACCAGGACCACCAGCCACAGCGGGATGCCACCCATCATTCCGAGCATGATGAAGGAGCACATCAGCAAGAGCTTGTCCGCCACCGGGTCGAGAATCGCGCCGAGCGAGGTCTTTTGATTCATCCGGCGCGCGATAAATCCGTCTAACGCATCGGTCACGCCGCCGAGAATGAAAACCAGGAGCGCGTCGAAATAGAGCTGCGAGACGAGCAGGACCAAAAAAAAGGGAATCAACACAATGCGGATCAGCGTGAGAAAATTAGGCAGGTTCAGCATAGGGGTGCGGATTAACTTTCGGCGGCGCGGCTTTCCGCCAGCCATTTTTTCAGCTGGCCCGCGAGCTTTGGACTGAGGAGCGCCGTCACGCGGATTTTGTCGTCTTCGTAGGTTTCGTCGAGAATCCGGCCGTGGCTCCTGAGCAGGGCGAGCAGCCCGCCTTGAGACGGAGCGAAAGAAAACGCACTACGCTCCTTCCCCCGATCCAGCGTCTTCTCGATCGCTCGAAGAAGCCGATCGATGCCTTTCCCCGTTAACGCCGAGATCGGGCACAGCTCTTGCGCGCCGGTGCGGATAGCGGGGTTGAAGCCGGTTCCAGGGACGAGATCGATTTTGTTCGGCGCCATGATGTAAGGCGTATCGCCCGCGCCGATATCTCTCAGCACCGTCTCGACGACTTCGGTCTGCTGCTCGTAGAGCGGGTGCGTCACATCGACGAGGTGGAGCAGGAGATCGGCGCACCGGACTTCCTCCAGCGTGCTCTTGAAAGCCTCGATCAGCGAATGGGGAATCTTGTTGATGAATCCGACCGTGTCCGCCAGCATCACTTTGTCGCCGCCGGGAAGCCTGAGCGAGCGGATCGTGGGATCGAGCGTGGCGAACAGCTTGTCCTCGACCGCGACGCCCGCGCGCGTGAGCGCGTTCATCAGCGTCGATTTGCCGGAGTTCGTGTACCCGACTAAAGCGACGGTAGCGTAGGGAACTTCGAGCCGCTCGCGGCGCTGGATGAAGCGGGTCCGCTCCACGGTCTTGAGGCGGCGCTTGAGCGTGGCGATGCGCTCCCGCACGCGCCGGCGATCGACTTCGAGCTGGGTCTCGCCGGGTCCGCGCGTGCCGATGCCGCCGCCTAATCTGGATAAGTGCGTCCATTGCCGCGTCAGGCGCGGGCGCATGTATTCGAGCTGCGCCAACTCGACCTGAAGCTTGCCCTCGTTGCTGCGCGCTCTCTGCGCGAAGATATCGAGGATCAACTGGCTGCGGTCGATGACGCGCAGCTCGAACGCCGATTCCAGA
>JBGQBP010000308.1:0-4331 GCA_041494945.1 Binatia bacterium
GACGAAGTCGTAGCGTTCGAGATAGCTCGGGAAGGGAAGCACGATGTCGTCGAACAGGTTGGTCTCGTTGATCTCGATGGCGAAGCCGAAGATGAACGGGATCGTCTGGTAAAAGCGCTCCACCATCTTGATATCTCCGAAGGAGCCCAGCAGAGAGTTGGTCGGGGCATGGAGCATGACCTCGATGCGATAATCAAGGCCCCAGCGCCCCGGATCCTCGGAGGTGATCGGCAGCAGCGTGTGGAAGTGCGGCGCGAGCGGGAATAGCTCCGCGAGGTCCATGCGGATCGGCCTGGTCGGCGTGCGGCCGGGAAAGGCCTTGGGATGCGGCAGCGGCAGAATGTGGCCGCCGTCTTCGAGTAGGCCGTCCGTGCCGCCGTCGGGCCACCAGAGAAAAGGCCTCTTGCCCGCGGCCGCCGTGCTGAGAATCCCGCCCGGCACATTGACCGCTCCGGTTACGATGTTGATGAGTTTCAGCGCCCACGATTGATGAAAGCCGTGCTTATGTCCCTGCGGCCCCTTCGCCCAATCGACGCAGGCCGGACGGGAAGGAAGCTCGACGCCGTCGATCATCATCGTCGCGCCGATGGAAACCGCCTCGCCGAACTCGCGCGCGATGCGCCTAAGCGTCTTGGCCGGGACCGTCGTGATCTCCTCGACCTTCTCGGGAGAATAACGGCTCACGTGCTCGCACAGCAGCTCGAAGGCGGGACGGGCTTTGAGCCCTTCGAAGTCGTAGCTGCCGGTGAGGGCGGGCTCTTTCACCGCGGGATCGTCGAAGATCTTGGCGCTGCCGTCGGCGGCGTCGTAGATTAAAGGCTTGCCGGAGCCCGGGTCGCGGAGATAGCGCCCCTGAGGACCGACAAGATAGGGTGCGTTGGTCCTGTGACGCAGAAATTTTTCGTCGTAGATCTTCGCTTCGTTCAGCAGAACGTGGAGCATGCCGAGCGCAAAAGCGGAATCCGTGCCCGGGCGGATCGGCACCCACTCGTCGGCCTTGCTCGCGGCGAAGCCTCCGACCGGATCGACCACGATGAGTTTCATCCCGCGCGCGCGCGCCTCGGCCATGTCGAGGAGGATGTGATTGAAGGCGCCGCGCGCGGCGATGGCGAACTGAGTGCCGACGAGAACGAGGTACTTGCAGTAGTGGAGATCCGGCTGCTGGTGAAAGCCGCCGCCGGAGAAAAATTCCACCGGGTGGATCACCTTGCCGCAGGTCGCCGAGGCGTTGCCCATGAGATGGGGCGTGCCGAAGGCGCTGCCCAGGGCGAGCAGCCAGTAGAAGTTGTCGCCGATCACCTCCCAGGCCTGAACGTAGAGTTTCTTGGGATCTTCCCGAATGGCGCCGAGCCGCTCGGTGATGGTTGAGAGCGCCTCTTCCCAGGAGATCTCCTGCCACTCGGGATCTTCATGAAGCCCTTTCTTGGGGTTGGTGCGCTTGAGCGGAGTCTTGAGGCGATGGGGATTGTAAAGGTTCATGAACCCCGCTTTCCCCTTGGCGCACATCTTGCCGCGGTTCTGCGGGTGATTCGGATCGCCCTCGATGCCGGTCACGACGCCGTCGTCCACGCGGACGCGGATGCCGCACCCGACGTAACACATGCCGCAGCTTGTCAGGACCCAATTCGACTCCATAGCTAACCTCCCTCGAACATCGGGAGCATGATGATCTCGATTTCGCTCTCTTCGAGCCTCGTCCCCAATCCGCCGGCCTCTTTGATATTCTTACCGTTGACAAACACCACGATGTAGTGCTGGAGCGCTCCCGCCTTGCTGAACACGCGCGACACGAACGGCTCGCCGTAGCTCCGGCAAAGCGAGGCGAAGAGATCGCCGACCGTGCTCCCCTGCGGCAGCGTCATCGTCTCGTCGCGCTTGCCGATCACCGCCCTCAGATCGCCCATGAATTTTACCCTGACCGCGACGGTCGATGTCTCCCCGGTCATCATTTTCACGCCAGCGGAAACGCCACGTAGACCCCGGCTTTGAGAATGCAGTAGCGAACCAGCAAACCGCCGATGAGAATCGACCCGCCCGCAACGATCGCCGCCGAAGGAAGCCAGGCGATGATCGACAATGGGAGAAGCATTCCGACCAGAACGACGCCGAGCTTGAAGGTCCAGCCCAGCGTCCCTCGATTGAGACGGCGCACCGATTCTCTGGCCGCCTCCGCCGAGCGGCTGAGCGTCGTCAGATGAATGGCGACCAGGCCAAGGTTGGCGGCGATCAGCAGCGCGGCCAAAGAAATGACCGGCTCGAGCGCGCCACCGGGAATGCCCAACGGAGAGAGCAGCAGGGCGATGCCGGCGGCGCCCAGGAGAGAAGAGAACAGGAAGAGCACCGGCAGCAGCGGGCTGTTCCAAAAGGGAATCGAAGGCGACGCGGAGAGGACGAAGCCTGGATAGAGCGCGACGAAAAACGCGGCGATGGCCGCGACCGCGCCGAGGAGCGTTCCGGCCGTCGTCGCCTGATTCCACGGGAGAAACGAGAAGACACTGAGCGACGGAGCGACGGAGAGCGCGCCGGCCGCTATGAAAAGAGAACCCGCGATGATGCCGCGGCTGATCCAGGAAGTCAACGGCCGCGCGATCGCGCGCCACGCCCTGGCCGGCTGCCCCAGCTCGGCGAACAGGACCAGCGCTCCGAGAATCACCAGGGCGAGAGCTACAAGCCCGACAAACGGAGGGAGGCTAAAAATATTGAACAGCAGAAACAGCCCTCCCCCCAGACCGCCGAGAAATAGATCGATCGCCACGAGCCAGGCCCATTCCTCCTGGCCTCTCAGCTCGACTGTGAAAGGCTGTGTCATGTTGGCTCCTCACTGCGCCCCACTCGGGAGCGTGCCTCTCCCCGCACATTGCAAAATGAAAAATGCAAAGTGCAAAAGTCAAAACTCAGATCCGTTCTTCGATTTTTCATTTTTTATTTTTCACTTTTCATTTTGCACTTTGCAGTTCTCTGCCGCCACGCGCGTTCACGTCAGGTAAAACAGCGATGGCTGAGTTCCCAGCTCCGCCCGCGGCGGGAAATTCACGCGCGCCCGCAAGACCCGGGAGATTTCGCTCTCCGGGTCGTTCAGATCGCCGCAGGTGAGCGCCTGTGTCGGGCAGGTCTGCACACAGGCCGGTTCCAGCCCTTGATCGATCCGGTGGACGCAGAAGGTGCACTTCTGCACCGTGCGCGGCTGCCATTGCCGGTAGTGTTCCTCCTCGTAGGGCGTGAGCTTTTCGCCGTAATAGCCTTTGGAATCTTCGGAGAGGAAGCGCACCTGGTAGGGACAGGCCACGATACAGGCGCGGCAACCGATGCACTTATCCTGATTGATCAACACCAGGTTGTCCTGCTTGCGCTTGTAGCTCGCGCCCGTCGGGCAAACCGGCACGCAGGGCGGATCGTCGCAATGGTTGCAACGGATCGGCAGGAACACCGTCCGCGCCTGCGGGTACGTCCCCTCCTCTTTCGACAGCACCCTCATCCAGAAAATTCCCGGCGGCGTGCCGTTCTCCGCTTTGCAGGCAAGCGTGCAGCTCTGGCAGCCGACGCAGCGCTTGAGATCGATCGCCATCCCCCAGCGCGGCGCTTTCCCATTGCCGTTGCTCTTTGCAACCTTCTCGCTCTTTGCCATGTGCAACCCTCGGCGATCAGCCCGGCGGTTCAAGTGGCTCAAAATAGTTCAAACCGTGTTGAACAACTTGAACAGCTCTAGCTTAGACTTTCCTACATCTGGAACCATACGGTTTTCGTTTCGGTGAACAACGCGAGCGCTTCCTGGCCGAACTCGCGGCCGAAGCCGCTCTGCTTGAAGCCGCCGAACGGCGCCGTGATGTCGAGCGCGCCGTAGGCGTTGACCCAGACGCTGCCGGCCTTGAGCGCGCGCGCCGCCCGATAAGCCTTCTTCATGTCGCGCGTCCAGACGCCGGCGGCGAGGCCGAACACGGTGTCGTTGGCCTGCTCGATCACTTCGAAAAATTCTTTGAACGGAATGACGGCCAGGACCGGGCCGAAAATCTCCTCGCGGGCGATCGTCATCGAGTTCTCCACCCGGTCGAACACCGTCGGGTTCAGATAGTAGCCGCGCTTCATCGGCGGGCGGTCGCCGCCCATGAAGAGCTTCGCGCCCTCTTTCTTTCCCGCTTCGACGTAACCGAGGACGCGCTCGAGATGGGCAGCAGAGATCAGCGGGCCAAGGCGCGTTTTCGGGTCCATCGGATCGCCCACGACCCACTCTTGCTTGACGCTGGCCGCGAGCTTCGACAGAAACTCGTCATGCACTTTCTCCTCGACGAACAGGCGGGAGCCGGCCCAGCAGATCTGCCCCGAGTTGAGGCAGA
>JBGQBP010000309.1:0-4326 GCA_041494945.1 Binatia bacterium
GAGCCTCCCGCGGGGCCGGTGCTCCTCGGCGTGCCGTTTGAGTGCATGTTGGATGAAGTCTCTCTGCCCGAGGATAGCAAACCGAATCGGGTGGCGCGCGCCGTGGCCATCGAAGACAAGGCGATTCAAGAGGCCGTGGATTGTCTCTTGCGCGCCCAGCGTCCGGTTCTCGTCACCGAACATATAGGCCGGGATGCGTCGGTCGTGAGCCTGCTCGTCGAGCTTTGCGAGTCGCTGGCCATTCCGGTCATGGAATCCTTCCGGCCGGCGTTCTTGAATTTCCCGCGCACTCACCCTTTATACCTTCCTTACGATCCGCGTCGCGTCGAGTCGGCCGACCTGGTGCTGGTCGCGGACGCAGTCAGTCCCTGGTATCCGCTCAACAAGGGACCGAAGGCCGACGCGAAGGTTATTTTTCTCGGCGACGAGTATCCTTACTCCCGGCTGCCGTTCTGGGGTTACAAAGTAGATCTCGCGTTGGTCGCTCCGCCGGCGGCGACATTGGCGAGGCTGCTCGGCCGGGTCAAGGCGTCGGAAGCGTTCGTTGGAAACCGCGCTCAGTACGAGCAACGCTTTCGCGCGATCCGTGAGGAGCACGACAAGCAGGCGGCGGCGATGCAGCGCGACGCACTGGAGCACAAGAACGATATCCCGGTCGATCCGCGCTGGCTCTGCCAGGCGCTCAACGATTCGATTCCGCCGAATGGGGTGGTCGTGGAAGAGACGACCGTGCACCGGACGCTGATCCAGCACATGATCCCCCGCACCGAGCCGATGTCGTACCTCGCTCGCGTGACGGGAGGGTTGGGGGTAAGCTTGGGTTACGCGCTGGGCGCGAAGCTGGCCATGAAAGAGCGGCCTGTCTTCGTCCTTATCGGCGACGGGGGCTTTCACTACAACCCCGTGCCGTCATGCTTAGGGTTGGCGCAGGAATACAATCTGCCGATCATCGTGGTCGTGTTCAACAATCAGCGCTACCTGTCGATGGAGCGAGGCCTGCTAAAATATTATCCGGACGGCGTTTCGAAAAAGACCGGGGTCCACTTCGGCGGGCCCATCCTCCCCAATCCCGACTACCGTCTTTATGCGGAGATCTACGGCGGGTACGGGGTTAGGGTAACGGATCCTAAAAACATTCAACCGGCGGTCGCTAAAGCCCTGGAACATAGCGCTGCGGGACGCTTGTCCGTGATCGATGTGGTGCTGAGCGACTACCTGCCGAGGCAGTGAGCCTAAACAAACCGAGGAAAGCGAGACAGCGCTAAACCATCATGATCTTGGCCGGAGGAAAACCGTTGAAGTTGGCCACCGCGCTGGCGGAGGAGTAGGCGCCGATATTTTTCACGTAGACCACGTCGTTCACGTAAAGCTCGGGAATTTCCACGTCGAGCGAGAGCGTGTCGAACGAGTCGCAGGTCGGT
This sequence comes from Binatia bacterium, assembly GCA_041494945.1. Classification (GTDB taxonomy): domain Bacteria; phylum Desulfobacterota; class Binatia; order UBA9968; family UBA9968; genus JAJPJQ01. The sequence goes on from JBGQBP010000309.1 coordinate 1,422, forward strand.
CCGGCAAGCGCGCTCAAGAACGTCTGCCCGCGGCGGAGCGTTTTGAACTCGTACTTGCAGTGGTCGAAAACCATTCCTGAAAAATCGCCGTAAATTCCGTCGTTCAAGTAGTAATAATTTTTGTTGTTGCGGAACGCTCTGCCTATCACCTGGGTCACGAGAATGCCGGCGGGCCCCGCCAGGAACCGGCCCGGCTCGGCGATGAACTGGACTTTCTTGTCGAAGAGCTGGCGAATCTGCTTGCGAATCGCGGATGCCATGCGCTCGAAATTGACGCCGATCTCGTTGTCGAAATGCTGGATGGGAAATCCGCCGCCGATGTCCATCATCTTGAGCGGCACGTCGTGCTCTTTGGCTTCGTTGAAAATTTGCGCGGAAATTTCCAGCGCCTGAAGATAATTTTCCACGTTCTTCGATTGCGAGCCGACGTGAAAGCTGAGACCGGTCGGAACCAGCCCGAGCGAGCGCGCTTTGCGTAAGATCAGATGCGCGTCTTCCGGATCGGCGCCGAATTTGAGCGATAGGTTGACCACGCTGCCTTCGTTGCCCACTTTGATCCGCAGCAGAACGTGCGCTCCCGGATAATGCTCCGCGATCTTGTAGAGCTCCGGCTCGTTATCGAAGGTCATCATTCGCACTTGCCGCCGGTGGGCCGTGACGATGTCCTCGGCCGATTTGACGGTGTTGGCGAAGATAATTCGATCGCGCGCGGCGCCCAGAGAGAGAACCTGCTTCATCTCCGAGGCGCTGGCAACGTCGAAACCGGCCCCTAGCTTGACGAAGGTCTTGATGATCTTGGGATGAGGATTCGCCTTGATGGCATAAAACGGCATGACTTCGGGCAGGCATTTGCGGAAACGCTGGAACTGTCTTTCGAGAACACTCCGGCGAATCAGCATGAACGGCGTGCGATGCTTCTTCAGCATCGCGCGAATCAGATTCTCGACGCCGCTTAAGTCCGGTTTGGCTTTCGCGAGCTTCGGACTAGCGGCCGGATTTGGCGCTGGTATAGGCACGGTTTCTCTCCGCATGATCGACTAAAAACGTCGTGAACTGCCAGACGTCTTCCTCGGGCGGACGGGGGATGTCGAATCGAGTGAACTGGGTATTCAGATTTTTGAGCGGCGTCCAGTCCACCGCTTCGGAAATGAACGGGCTGATGTAGGGGACGCTGATTTTCAAAATCTCTTCGTGATCGATGTCGTCGGGCAGGCAAACGCCGCTGTTCGGATTTTTGATCATCCAGCTCGCCGCAGCGACGACGGAGATCGCGACTTGCAGCGTCGTGGCCTGCTGATGCGGGACGTGCTTGCGCGCGTCGTGGATGCTGAGAAGACTGCCGCACCACCAGGATTTGAAGTCGTGTCCCATCAACAGCACGCCCAGCTGATCCTCGCCGTCGATGATTTCATCGCTCATGATGCGCTGGTCTTCCTGGAGTTTGTACTGGCGCATTTCCAGCTCGTGCAGCGAATTGATCGCGACGTCCGCCGGGCAGTAGGCGTAGTGGACCGTGGGACGGTACACGGCTTCGCCGTTTTGCCAGACCGTAAGACGGTCCGAAATGCTGAAGGCCTCGCCGTGCCGGATGACCATGCCGGTGATCTCGCCGCACGGCACCCACGAGCGGACCCAGGTCTTCATGCCGAGCGTACGCAGGCAGATTTGATTCTTCGGCCCGGTCTTGTGGAAAAAGGCGTTCTCGGGGACGTAGCGTTCGTGCGTGCCCCAGCCCAACTCGGCGGGCGCCACGCCTTCCTCGAAGAAGCCCTCGATGCTCCAGGTGTTGACGAACTCGTTCACGCGCTTGGGCTGATCGGTGACCTGCGTGTCGCGCTCGCTGATGTGGATGACTTTGACGTCCGCAAGCTGGGCCAGCGCCGGGAAATTTTTGTCGGCGAGGGCTTTTTCCAAGCGCGGGCGCCGCGGGTCGGCCGGTTTTTCTTTTAAAATTTTCTCGGCGATGCCGAGCAGCGCGTGTTTCGTGAAGTGGGAGACCAGGCCCGGATTGGCGCCATGATCGACGACCGCCGAGGCGCCTTTGTTGTCGCCCCACTTCTCGATCATCTTCCGCATGGTCATGTGCCGGTAGTAAAGCGTGTATTGTGTCGGGTCGTTGCGCTGCGAATCCTGGTACGGATTCCACACTTCGACCGAGGTGTTGACGTAGAGCACCTGATGGTCGCGGCACCACTGGAGCATGGCGTTGCACTCGATGTTCCAGGCGAGATCGATAATCAGGTCGCCGGGGCCGACGTATTTTGGCAGCAACTCCCGGTAATTTTCTTCCGTGACTCGATCGAAAACATAATGGACGCCGCGATCCAGAGCGTCTTTGACCCGCGCGCGGTTGTCGGCGAAATCCATGATCGTAATATTTTTTGCCGGCATGTCTATGAATTTGAGTACGAGCGGCACCGCGCATTGCGATACCGACCCGCACCCGATGATGAGCACTCGTCCGTTAAACTTCATGAACACTCCATTCAAATAAAAAAGGATTGAAATTGGACGCTATCCGATGACGGGATTTATTTCAAGAAATTTATTTAAAAAAGGGCGACGGAATAAAATCAACGTGACGCTCTGAAAATACCAGGGGGTCAGCGCTGCCGTAAAACCGACGCTGAGGTTGACATAAGACCATCTTAGCGGATACGCTCCGCCCAAAACTGGCGAATTGAGGACTAGCGGGATGAAGCGTAACGTTTGGATCGCTGTGATATTGCTGGCCGGGATGCCGCAAGGCCTGTTTGCGGCCGAGGATCATCTGAGCGAACGGCAGAAATTGGGACGGCGGTTGTTCGAGCAGTCGTGCGGCGTCTGCCATACGCGGCCAACGCTGGTGTCGGGCATGTATGGACCGGAGCTATCGAAGGAGAGCGCGGGCGGCAATGAAGCCGCC
>JBGQBP010000310.1:0-4320 GCA_041494945.1 Binatia bacterium
AATAAATCCTGTTGCACCGCAGGATTAAACTGAACGACGCTTCAATCAGATTCTATTAAAACCAAAGGTCAAAAGGTGGTTGGATTCGACTCTCGCCAAATTACATCATTCGGCGACTCAGCTCGGTTTTTTAAGCATCGATCCGATTTACCTGGAAAGGCTAGTGCACGATCTGACGGTAAATAAACATGATGAGCGCAGAAGCACGAGTTTTACTACCTATAAACCAGGGAAAAACCGATTTAAAAATTGATTTAAAAACTAATTTTACAAACTGATTTTTTTACTGGTTTGGACCCCACAGGCGGGATTATTCTCCGTTCAAAAACCCCAGCTAACTTCAGTAACCCTGTGATTGTTTTAGTTTTCTCAAATATTTTCCGGTCTGTTCAAAAAGAAATGATTTTGGCGACAACAAAATTGGGGAAGCCTTAAATTTTGAAAGCAGGATGCCATTGAATTGAAGCGTCGTTCAGTCCAATACTGATGTAAATACGCCTCAAGCGGACCGGATAATTAGGACAGGATCTCCGGAATGACGCACCACTCTTTCGGTCACGCTACCCAAGACCCATCGCTTAATACCTGACCGGCCATGCGTGCCCATAGCTATGAAACTATCCGTTGTTTTGCGAGCAAGCGTAATAATCTCTTCTGCGCCGTAGCCAATGTGCACAACCGAAGAGACATTCCCTATGCCCTTTCCTTTGATCTCTTTGACTTTCGTTGCAAGATAATCCCGTGCCTCGGCCTCAAGCTGATCCAAGATGTCACCCAGGTAAAACCCGTAATCCTCTCCTGTTGTAACGGAGGGGGGCAGAGCGTAAGCGCGCATGAGAACCACTTCGAGCTTCATCTTTCTTGCCAGGTCCTCGATATAGGGCAATATCTTCTCCGCTAACGGGGAGCCATCGAGCGGTACAATCACCGTCTTCAAGACGGCTTCGCCACCGGCTTTTCCCTGGTCATTCGCACGAACGAGGAGCATGTGGTTAGTTGACCCATGAAGAATCTTGTCGGCCACGCTGCCCAAATGCCAGCGCTGAAACCCGGAGCGACCGTGTGTAGCCATGACAATCAACGTGCTTTTGTCGGTAGCCGCTTTCTCAATCACCACTTCTTCCGCTTTTCCCTTCTCCACAAAACATTTGACGTGAGTTCCCTCAAACGATCGGGCAATCGCCTCCAGGTAAATCTTACTACTCTGCATCCTTTCAGCCAAAATCGTGTCGATGTAACGACCCTGCTCAGAGTTAGACAATAAGGCGAGCGGCTCAGGATCGACTACCTCCAGGAGTTCCACGGGGAACGTCAGCCCTTTAGCCAAGAAACGGGCGTAGGGCAAGACCTGCTCGGCCGCTTTTGACCCATCCAGTGGTATCAGCATCCGTGCGTACATAATTTTCTCCTATCTCGTTTAGAAGTCCTTTCCGCCCAAAGCATCGAGACATCAAAGCATCCGCGTCTGACGAGTTGAGCCGACAAGTTCCGGGCTGTTTAACTTATTATTCCTGTACGAGCTTCCAGCTCGGGTCCGGATCGTATTCGGTTATGGCGGAGGCGATCTGCACAGTTTTCGGTCCGAGGTTTTTCTGATAGACGCGCCCCTGCTGGTTGACGATGAATGTCATCACACCCGAGCTGCCCCATTTATCCGGATAGGCGATCAGCGCAAAGCCGGCGATCATGTTGCCGTTGATGATATAGTTGTATTTGCCTCCCGGCGCATGGCGGCCCTGGCGCGCAAGGATCTTGAAATAGTATCCGTGATAAGGAGCGCGCTTCGGCGCCGAGCCGTCCTCTCTGCGCCCGTAGCCTTCGGCGCGGGCGGCGGCGACCAGGCTCCCCAGCGGACTAGGCTTTTCTCCCTGGGCGGTTTTCCAGTAGAGCCCATCCCGCTTCCCCGGCGAACTGATGAGCTTCTGGGCGTATTCGGCCACGCCGTCTTTGTCCTCGTCCACTTCGGTGAAATACTGCCATTGGGCGAGAACATAGGCGCGGCACGTCATGATCGCCGACATCTCGTTCTCTCCGATCCTCCGGTTCAAAATCTCCTCGGCGCCCGCTTCTGTGTCGTACCGCCACCCGTTTTCTTCCCTGACGATCGGGATCGGGAACGGCCAATTGCGCTCGCCGATCGCCATTGTGAATTTGGCGTCGTCTATCTTTTCTAGCTTGGCGGATTTTTGAACGGCGTCGGCAAACTGATCCAGCTCGCGGTTGTCCTCCACTTCGTCTCCCGAGAGCAGCCGCTGCATCGAGCTAGACCCAAAAATTTCCGCCAGCCGGGCACGATCTTTGGCCTCCGCGGCTCGGACGAGCGCCTTCATCGCTTCTTCTGGTGTCGCAAAAATTATTTGCTTATCGGAGCCCTTCTGCGATTTCGGCTGGGCCGCGACTACGGAGCCGACGCCAAAGCGGACAGCGGACAGCAGCAACAGCAGCACGAGAGCAACCAGCGCGGCTCTTCGAACGCCGGGCGAAATCATGCGCAACTCGCTTTCCATAGCTCTGGCCCTTTCCACTTTGCAACCTCCGGCTCTCCCATTTTGTGAAAATCCAATCATGGCCGCCTCCCTCCGGCGGGCGTTCCCGCTCGCCCTGCCGGCGGACTTGGACGAGGAGCCACCGGCCGCGGCTGGATCGCGGGCATCCGGCTCGCCTGTCCGCGTTGACTCGCTGCGCGCGGGTCGAAGTCACCCCGCCCGGCGCCGAACACTGTCCGGGGAGGGCGCTCGATCTGCGGCGGCGGAAGTTGCGGCGCCGGGCGCACAACCCGCGGGGCTTCACGCTGAGGGGCTGGCCGGGGCAGCACTCCGGCCGGCGGCCGCTTCTCCTCCCGCTCGGGCCGCTGCTCTGCGGGCAAATGGCCGCGATAGGTGTCGATCCTCGGGTCGGTGACATCCAGGTTGCGCCGGATGATTTTATTCCCGAGATTGGGATTGACCGGACCCTCTCCGCGAGCGCGGGCCAAGTTATCGTAACGCACCTCCCGGTGGACGCTGCTGAAGCGGTTGAGATTACTGTAGTTCACGTACCGGCGGACGATGTTCCGGTTGATTCTAATATTGGTGTAATTGTTGTTGACGTAGACGTTGGTGATGTGAATGTGCGGCCGGCTGCGCGCGATCCAGCCGCCGCCCCGCCAGCCGTGATAGAAAATACGGTGCCCGCGCCAATCGCAGTCATGGTTCAACCACACGCCGATGAGAAGCGGCGGCCCGAAAATGATGATCGGGACGGGATAGAAGTAGGCGGGCTCGACGTAAATGACCGCGGAATCATACGCCGGCACGTAGATGTACTCGGGCTGGGCCGGGACGACCTCGATATAATCTCCCTCCGCAACGACCTCCTGCTCCGGGGTCGTACTCAGGTTCCCCGCTGAATAGGCGAGCGAGCGGAGATGCTGCACGGAATTCATGACGTCGGTGGATTGATAGACGTAGGCTTGGCCGAGGGCGGTGGTCCAGTCGATCTGGTCGCTCATCATGTATAGAACAGATGGGTAATGAGCCACCGCTTTGACGCTGACATCCCAAGGCTGATCGTCGATCGCGGCCGAATTATTGTAAGCGCGCATCCATCGCGCGGCCTCATCGATCTGATCCACAAAGGTTGCGGCCAGCAACACCTGTGCGAGCAGCGGGTCGGGATAAAGCGCGATCGGCGCCAGCAGATTGTCGAGCTGCTCCTCGGAGAACGGCTGGTCTGGCAGGTATTCTTGCGCTTGGGCGACCGGTTGAAAGAACTGGATTGTGTTGCTTGCCCGCAACGGCAAGAGGAGGCCGATAAAAAGGACAACTGACACGGCCAGCATTTTTCTCATTTTGCCTTCTCCCTTGGGCATGGCAAAAATCTTCGGGCGTCACAACAGCCCCACGCGTGAATTATGACGCATCAACTCAACCGAGGCAATGAGGGGGCGACAATAAGAAAACAGGTTTTCGCGGTAGCGGAACGTTTTCATTTCTTACCCTTGTCGTTTAGCTTTCTCCACAGACCCGCTCTTCTTGATCTCGTCTGCTAGATTCCAACACACTTTACATCCGCGGAAACTCACACTAGAAGTGGTCCAGTCCAGTAATTGGGGGCAGGGCTCGTCCACTAACGCAAAAATAAAAAAATTACTGAGGCGCGCAGGGGAAGTTAAAAAACCCCTACCAGGAAATAACGACAGGATTCAGCGGCTTGTATTCTTGTTGCAGGTTGGACGCCGGGTGCGATATCAGATCGCCGGATTGGACTTCATCCTTGCGGACAGAGACCTTAAGATCAACAATGTAATCTCGGAAAATGTATCTCCACGGTTCGGAAATA
>JBGQBP010000311.1:0-4311 GCA_041494945.1 Binatia bacterium
AAGATCCTGGAAGAGTACCGGCGCGAGTTCGATCCCAAAAAGCGCATCGAGATGAATAAAGAATTCCAGCGCATTCTCAACGACGAGCAGCCGTACACGTTTCTGTTCGCCCGCAAATCGGTGAGCGCGGTCGACCGGCGCTTTCGCGGCGTCGAGGTTTTGCCCGCGGGGCTGCGGCCGCTGGAGTGGTGGGTGCCGCTCTCCCAGCAAAAATACGGCGCCAAACCGACGGCGAACTGACGGAGACAGATGGCCGGTTATCTTTTGCAGCGCCTTTTGCTTTTGATTCCTACTTTTATAGGAATCACTTTGATTTGCTTTCTGATCGTCAAGCTGGCGCCCGGCGACCCGGCCGAGCTGATGGCGGGGGGAGGGCTCAAGGGCGCGGCCGGCGCGGGCATTTCGCTCCAGAAGCGCGGCCTGGTCGATCAGGCGTTGGCCGAGTGGCGCTCTCTCTACGGGCTCGACAAGCCGCTTTACGTTCAATACGGAGTCTGGCTCAAAAACCTCTTCCGGCTCGATTTCGGCAACTCCTTCAAGGACCACCGGCCGGTTTGGGATAAAATTTCCGAGCGGCTTCCCGTCACCGTCAAGCTCGAGTTCTTTTCGATCCTGCTCGTCTACATCGTCGCCATACCTTTGGGTATCTATTCGGCCACGCATCCGAATTCCATCGGAGATCAGACGACTACATTGCTCGCGTTTATCCTTTTTTCGACCCCTTTGATTTGGGCGGCCACCATGGCTATCGTTTTCATCTGCGGCGGCGACTTTCTCTATCTGTTTCCTCCCGGCGGCCTCACGTCGATCGACTACGCCCCGGACTGGCCGCTGTGGGAGCGGATCAAGGATCAGGCGTGGCATCTGTTTTTGCCGGTCGTGTTGCTCTCTTACGCGGGCTTTGCCGGGCTGTCGCGCTACATGCGCTCGAGCATGCTGGAAGTTTTGCGGCAGGACTTCGTCCAGGTCGCGCGGGCCAAGGGACTTCCGGAGCGCGCGGTGATTTTGAAGCATGCGCTGCGCAACTCTCTGATCCCGCAGGTGACGATCCTGGCCGAGCTCCTGCCGGCCCTGATCGGCGGCAGCGTCATCATAGAGACGGTGTTTTCCATCCCCGGTCTCGGCCAGCTCGGCTTCGAGGCGGTGCTGGCGCGCGATTACCCGATCGTGCTGGCGCTCCTTACGGTGAGCGCGCTGCTCACCTTAATCGGCATCCTCCTGTCGGATATCCTGCTGGCGGTCGTCGACCCGCGCATCGCCTTCGGGCGAAGGGGGCAATAAAAATGCCGCCCGAGCGCAGCGCGGAGCCTGTCGCTACCGGGGCCGGCTTGGGTATAAGCCGCGCCGACGCGAGCGTGGCTGCCGGGGGACAATGGTCGAGTGTTTGGAACGGATTGCGACGCAATCGCCTCGCGATGGCCGGACTCTATGTGGTCCTTTTTCTCTTTGCCATGGCCGCGACGGCGGATTTTCTCGCCAACAATAAACCTTACTATCTCGTCTACCAGGGCCGGATCTATTTCCCGCTCATTCGGAGCGGCCTGGTGCGGTTCGGCCTGGGAAAATGGCAGCCCGAGCTGCTCAACGCGGATTTCAAAACGCTTAGTGCCGAGCGCATCGTTTTTCCGCCGGTTCCCTACTTGGGGAGCGACATCGATCTCACCGCCCCGTTCGAATCGCCTTCGGCTAAACACTGGCTCGGCACGGACAAGCTCGGGCGCGACGTCATGGCGGGCCTTATTCACGGATCGCGTATTTCTCTCTCGATCGGCTTCGTCGCCGTGGGCATCGCGCTCGTCGTCGGCGTCGTCCTCGGCGCGCTGGCGGGATATTTCGGCTCCTGGGCCGATCTTGCCATCTCGCGCATCTTCGAGGTCATGTTGACCCTGCCGACTTTTTTCCTCCTCATCACGATCGCCGCCATGTTCCCGCCGAGCATCTTTCTCACCATGGCGATCATAGGCCTCACCGGCTGGGTCGGCATCGCGCGGTTCACCCGCGGCGAATTCTTAAAAATCCGCAACCTCGATTACGTCACCGCCGCGCTGGCTCTCGGCGTTTCCGCCCGGAAGATCATGTTCCGCCATATTCTGCCCAACGCGCTCGCTCCGGTCCTGGTATCGGTCGTAATCGGCGTCGCCGGGGCGATCATACTGGAGTCGAGCTTGAGCTTCCTCGGCATCGGCGTGCCGGCCGAGGCGGTGACGTGGGGCTCGATCTTGAACGAGGCGCGCAGCAATACATTCGCCTGGTGGTTGGCGCTCTTTCCCGGCGCGGCGATTTTTATTACAGTGCTCTCTTATTATCTCGTCGGCGAAGGCCTCAGGGACGCCCTCGACCCGAGGCTTAGAGGCTCCAAATGACAAGGAGGAGCTATGAAGCTAATTTCATCCGCGGTTTTTTTCCTTGCGCTGGCTCTCCCGGCCTGGGGACAAATCACTAAACCCGTTTACGTCTCGCTCCCGAGCGCGGGGAACCTCCAGCATCTGGCGCTCACCGCGGCGAAATACAAAGGCTACTACGAGGAGATGGGCGTTCTCAATCCGCAGGTTGTTTACCTGCGCGGCAACTCGATCAATGTCCAGGCGATCCTCGCGGGCAGCGTCCAGTTCGCCTCCGCCTTCGGCCCCGCCATGCAGGCGATGTTTCGCGGCGAGCAGCTCCGCGTGCTGGTCCAGATCTTCAACCAGATTCCCATGAGCCTGATCACGCGCCCGGAAATAAAAAGAATCGAGGAGCTTAGGGGCGCCAAGATCGCCGTGACTTTCGGCGGCTCGACGCACAGCGTCTTGTTGGCGACGCTCAGTCATTTCGGATTGCCGCAAAATTTCGGCGAGTATTTAAACATGCCGGGCGATCAGGCCAAGGCCGCCGCGCTGATGCAGGGAACGGTCGCCGCCGCGCTCATGGCGCCGCCGGCGGACGCGCCCGTTCTCAAGGCGGGCTTCAAGCGCCTCGTCTATCTCGGCGACGTCTTCAAAGGCGTGCCGTTCAGCGCCATGCTGACGACTGCGAAAATCATTCAAGAAGAGCCGGACCTGGTCGAGCGCACGGTCAAGGCGGTGGTGAAGGCGATGGTCTACATCCGGCAGAGCCGCGACGGCGGCATCGATCTCATCATGCGCCACGGCAAGGTGGATAAAGAGACCGCTTCCTCGCTCTACGATCTCTCGCGCGATGCCTTCGTTCCTTCGCTCAGCGCCGACGGCATCATGAAGCGCGCCGAGCTGGAGATCGCGACGCTCAAAGAAAGGCCCAACTTCGATCCGAAGCAATTCATGGACGATCGGTTCTTAAGGAAGGCGATGGCTTCGCTTGGGATCAAGGAGTAGTAAGACCAAAACATTTTAGGTTTTGGATTGCCGATCCTTCGGCTTCGCTCAGGACAGGTTTTAGATTTCGGATGGAGGGAATCATGAGCAAAAAAATTCTTGGCCTTGCTCTAGGCGCAATGCTCCTTGCGCTTAGCCTTCCAGCCGACGCGCAGCAGGCAGGGAAAGTCCTCCGCATAGGTTTCCTGGATCAAAGCACTGCTTCTGGTAGCGCGGTTCGCCTGGAGGCGTTCTGGCAGGAGATACGCAAGCTTGGATGGATTGAGGGAAAGAATATTACCATCGAGTATCGGTTTGCAGAGGGGAAAAATGACCGTCTACCTGAGCTTGCCGCGGACTTGGTTCGTCTTAAGGTCGATCTAATTGTGATCTCAGGGTCGGCATCGGCGTTAGCAGCCAAGAGCGCCACTACCACCATCCCCATTGTGATGACGGGCGCTCCGGACCCCGTGGGTTCAGGTTTGGTTGCCAGTCTGGCGCGGCCGGGAGGCAATATCACGGGGGTTTCGGGTTTAGCACCCGAGCTAAATACCAAGAGGCTAGAGATACTTAAGGACGCGGTCCCCAAGCTCACCCGAGTTGGACTTCTGCTTGCGGCGGGAGGCCTAGCAATAGCAAGAGACCTCCAAATGAAAGAGCTCAGGCCTGCGGCTGTGGCACTGAAGTTAAAATTGGAGGAGATCGAGACTCAAATCGACCCCAAAAGTTTAGAGAGCGCCTTTCAAACCGCAAAGCAGAAACAGGTCAAAGCGATTATGACGACCACCAGTCGCCCCTTTTTCGCCGAAAGAAAGCGCATCGTCGAGCTTGCCGGCAAATACCGCTTGCCGGCTATTTACTTTCAGAAGGAGTTTGTCGATGAGGGCGGTCTCATGTCCTACGGGGCGGATTATGAAGATCTGTTTCGCAAGGCCGCCCACTACGCAGACAAGATCCTCAAGGGGACGAAACCTGCTGACTTACCTGTACAGCAGGCGAT
>JBGQBP010000312.1:0-4307 GCA_041494945.1 Binatia bacterium
CAGGTTTAAAGTGCGAATCTTATCTTCGAACTCTTCGGCTTTTTCTTTTTCCCTGCGCACGACCTCTTCTTTCGCCTTGGCGATGAAGTCGCTATTGCCGAGTTTTCGCCGCGCGCGCTCCAGCTCTTCTCCCGCGCGGGCTAATTCCCGGTTGAGGCGCGTTTTCTCCTCTTCCAGATTGATCAGGTCTCCGAGCGGCAGATAAACTTCCGTTTCGCCGACGACGGCGGTAGCCGCGCCGCGCGGACGCTCGCCGTCGTTTAAATATTCCACCGAGCCGACGCGCGCAAGCGCGCGAAGATAACGCTCCTGCTCGCGTAGGAAGTTAAGATTGTCTTGGCAGCCGAATAAAATAACCTTTACTTCTTTGGACGGAGGACAATTCAACTCGGCGCGAAGGTTTCTAACGGACCGAACGATCTCCATGAAAAAAACCATGTTTCCTATCACATCCGGTTGAACCCAATCACTCTTAGTTGCAGGGTATGCCTGCACCATGATGCTGCCCCGGCCTGGATAAAGTGCCTGCCATATCTCCTCCGTCACAAAGGGCATGGCAGGATGGAGTAGACGTAATATTTGGTCCAACAGGAAAACCAGCCTTTGACGGACTTTTTTCTGTTCCGCTGCGTTGCTCCCGTACAGCCGCAGCTTCGCCATCTCGACGTACCAATCGCAGAACTCGCCCCAGACAAATTCGTACAACTGCTTGCTGTAGTCGTCGAAGCGATAATTTTCCAGGGCCTCCGTCGCCTTGTGAATCGTTTCGTTCAACCGGTGAAAAATCCACCGGTCCGCAAACTCCGCCTCTTCACCGGCCGGCAATCCCTCGGATGTGACCGGTTCCTCGTCCAAATTCATGAGAACGAAGCGCGCGGCGTTCCAAACTTTGTTGGCGAAATTTCGGCACATCTCCGTCGTCATCGAGCGGAGGACTCTGTTCTCTTCGACGTCCGCGTCAAAGCGGACATCCTGGGTGCTGCTGCACTGATAGAGCAAAGCGAACCGGGTCGCATCGGCGCCGTACATTCCGATCAGCTCCAGCGGGTCGATCCCGGTGCCGAGAGATTTGCTCATTCGCTTGCCGTCTCTAGTAAGAATCGTCGGGTGAATGAGCACGTGATGGAACGGAATCTTTCCGACGAACTCCAGACTCGTCATGATCATTCGGGCGACCCAGAGATAAAGAATTTCCCGGCTCGTGATGAGCAGGTTGGTGGGATAAAAATATTCCATCTCCGGCGTCCGCGCAGGCCATCCGAGAGTGGCGAACGGCCAGAGCGCGGAGCTGAACCAGGTGTCCAGAACATCCGGATCTTGTTCCAGCCGTCCGCTGTTACATTTCGAACAATGAGCTGGCGGCTCCGCCTGGACGATGACCTCATGACAATCCCCGCAGGTCCAAACCGGAACGCGATGCCCCCACCAGAGCTGGCGCGAGAGCGTCCAGTCCCTGATGTTTTGCAGCCACTCGATCGAGTAATTTCGAAAGCGATCGGGAAAGTATTTCGTCTCCTCGCGCTCCAGCGCGGGAATGGTAGCCTGAGCCAAGAGCTTCATGTTCATAAACCACTGCTCTTTAGGCAGCGGCTCGATAATCGTCCCGCACTTGTCATGGGTCGGAATGTTGTACTCATAGGCGTCCCGCTTGACCAGGTAGCCGCCCTGTTCCAGCGCCTGCAGAACCGCCTTCCGCGCTTCGAAGCGATCGAGTCCGGCAAAGCGGCCGGCGTCCTCCGTCATTCGGCCGTCGTCGCCGATGACCCTGACCAGCGGCAGGTTATGGCGTTTGCCGACCTCGAAGTCGTTGGGATCGTGCGCGGGAGTGATTTTCACCGCGCCGCTGCCCATTTTAGGATCGGCATACTCGTCCGCGACGATGGGGATCGGCCGGTCCATCAGCGGCAAGACGACTTGCTTGCCGAGGCGAGCATGCCAACGCCGATCCTCGGGATGAACCGCCACGGCGGTATCGCCAAGCATGGTTTCCGGCCGAGTCGTCGCCACGACAACTTCTCCGTTCCCTTCATGCATCGGGTAACGGATGTACCAGAGAAAACCCTGGGTCGTGACTTCTTCAACTTCCAAATCTGAAATAACGGTCAGGCAACGCGGGCACCAGTTGACCATGCGCTCGCCGCGATAAATCCAGCCGCGCTGGTAGAACCGCACAAACGCCTCCAGCACGGCTTTGTGGTAGCCTTCATCGAGCGTGAATCGGGTGCGACGCCAATCGTAAGAACAGCCGAGGGCGCGGAGTTGTTTCAGGATGGCGCCGCCGTACTTTTCCGTCCATGCCCAAATGCGCCGAACCATCTCGTCCCGGCCCACATCCCAGCGGGTCTTTTTCTCCTCCTGCCAAAGTTGCTGCTCGACCTTCATTTGGGTCGCGATCCCCGCATGGTCGGTGCCGGGAAGACAAAGCGTGTTGTAACCCTGCATTCGCTTGAACCGGATGATCGCATCATGAACGCTGTGCTGGAGCGCGTGCCCCATGTGCAGCTCGCCCGTCACGTTGGGCGGAGGGATGGTAATGCAGTAGGGCCGGCGGTCTTTTTCTACTTCCGCATAGAAGTATCCGTGCTCCTCCCACCAGGAGTACCACTTTTCTTCAACGGATTTTGGCGCGTAGGCCTTGGGTAATTCCATCAGCTACTTCGACTTTTTCGGTGTTTCGCTTTTTTCAGCGGACGATTCTTCTTCGACGATCTCCACGAGATCGATAGGCTCAGGCTTCGCCTTTTCGCCTTTAGCCGCCTGAGTCTTCTGTTCGCCGGGGGCGGCTTTCTTCCGTTCCTGCTGCGGACGCGAACCGGAGAGAAGATCGGCCAAAGCCGATTGAAAAGCCGCGTTCTCGATCGGCTTCATGACGACGACGAGCTTGTCCCGCTTGGGCGGATCGGCGGATTCGTTCTCGTCGATCCAAAGCGTCGGGATGGAAGAGCCCTGGATCGCGCGCGCAAGCTCCGGCGATAACCGGCCGCTGGCACGCAGAGCCGCCGCGTCCACTATAACGAGATCCATCCCGTCGAGAACGGCGGCGGTGGACGCGCCGGCGCCGTCTTCCACCCGAACGTCATGCCCGGGGAAAAGAGAGAGCGCAATCGCCTGCTGCAACACTCGATGCGGCTCGATGAGAAGAATTGTACCCATGACCGTAGCTACAAAATCGGGGCTTACCTTGACAAGGCGCCGCGCCGGAGTTAGATAAAAAAGTTCCGGGCACGCCGCCTAGCGTGCGAAAGTGGCGGAATTGGTAGACGCGCAGGATTCAGGATCCTGTGGGCTAACACCCGTGGGGGTTCAATTCCCCCCTTTCGCACCATTCTTCAAAGATTTATCACAGACGTTTATATTTCTCTAACGACCAGGCCGTCGGAGCTATGTTGAGGATGAGGTGGATACCTGTTCTGTTAGTGGTTTTTGCGCTGAGCGCTTGCGGAAAAAAATCAGACGGGCCGGCGAAAACAGCCGGCGACGGAGATCTGAATCGAGGCCGCGCGATCTATCTTTCCAATTGCGCCGCCTGCCACAACAACGACCCGTCGAAGGACGGACCGATCGGCCCCGCCATCAAAGGCTCCTCACGCGAGTTGATCGAGGCGCGGGTGTTCCGGGCGAGCTATCCTCCCGGCTACACCCCGAAAAGAAAAACCACTCTCATGCCCGCTCAACCGTACTTGGAATCGTCGATACCGGACCTGATGGCTTTTCTTAACCAGCCTCGATGATGTCTAGGCCAGCGCCTTTACGACGACAAACAATACAGCCGTAAGTATAAAGCCGAACCAGAGCGCCCCCGAAACGGAATCAAGAGGTTTTTTGGTCGGTCCTTGGGTCCCGACCAACGAATTGATTTCGACGGCGCCGATGATGATGGCGGCAACGATCAATAGCGCCGCGGAACTTGTGGTTTGCCCGACCAACCCGGGGTAATGGGATGAGGCGCCCATATAAAAAAGCATCGGAACGGAAAAAACCGTATTGGTCCTGGATGCTATGGCACCCCGTCGAGCCCGGGCGGCGGCCTCGGGAATCGCCTGTCCGCCCTGCGCGACTTGCGTGGCGGAGGCAATGACCACTTGTTGGGCCGGCCAGATCACGAGCCAAACGTTTAGGAACATGATCGTTCCCAGCAAACCGCCGATGGTGATGGCCACACCCTGATTCGTCGTGAAGAAAACGCTTCCGGTCCTGCCCAGCATATCCAGGTACATCAGAATGCCCGCCAGAAAAGTAACCATCGCCCCCCAGCGGAACCACCACAGAGCGCGCGGCACCAGCTTTTGAATCGCCGCGCTGCGCAC
>JBGQBP010000313.1:0-4303 GCA_041494945.1 Binatia bacterium
GATGTAGCGAATCCCAAATACAAAGGTATTGTCGCTCTGGACGATCCGATGCGTTCAGGGCCGCTGAGCTCGCAGCTCGCCGGCCTCAAGGATCTGTGGAAGGACGATGCAAGGTTCGCCCGCTTTGTGAAGGGCCTGAAGGCGCTCGGCGTCCCGGTGCATAAAAGTACCAGCGAGATGTTCCGGCTCGTCGTCTCAGGAGAATACGCGATCGCCGAGCCCGCGCTTCTGCACGATGCCATGGAAGAACAGCACGAAAAAGGCGCGCCGGTGGATATCGTGAAGACGGCGCCGCCCGTGATTTTTCCGCGCTACGGCGCGATCTACGCCAAGGCGGCGCACCCGAATGCGGCGAAACTCCTTACGGAATGGCTCATCTCGATGGAAGGACAGTCCGCGTTGGATTCCGTCGGCAGGGAATCGTCGCGCAAGGGATTCAAGTCGAAGACCTCTATTGAAAACGCCTACCCGAAGGGCACCAAGCCGATTCCGGTCAACGACAAGGCTTTCATGGAAGATCCGAAGAAGTGGCTCGACACAAACGTCAAGCCGCTCTGGGAAGGCTAAGAGGCGGCAGCGGCGGATAACGGCGGCTGTTTTTCTACGCGAGCGCGCAGCCGGGGATAAAACCGCAACGGGTTGTCGAAGAAAATCTGCCGCTTGAGCTCGTCGCTTATATCTTTGCGCTGGATCAGGGTCGGGATGTCTTCGGTGAAATCTCTCTGGTCCCGTTCGTGGGGATAGTCCGAGGCCCAGATGATGACATCCGGCCTGAGGACCTGAACCGCGAGGGGCAGAGCGGTTTCTCCAACTTCAGCGGCGAAAAAAATATTGCCCTGGCGCAGATAGTCGCTCGGCTTGAGCTTGCAACGCGGCGAATACCGGCCTTTTCGTTCCTGCTCCTCATCCATTCGGTCCATCAGCCAGGGAAGCCAGCCGATGCCGCACTCGAGGCAACCGAAGCGGAGCTTTGGAAATAGCTCGAAGACCCCTTCAAAGATCATACTCACGAGTTGCCTCATCTGCGCAAACGGATGCTCCAGCGTGTGGGCCACGGTAAAGTTCGCCGCGAGATCGAGGCCGAGGCTAGGGGAGCTGAGACCGCCGTGAGTAGAGATCGGCACGTCGAGGCGCTGGGCTTCTTCCCAAAGCGGATAGAATTCCGGGCCGCTGAAGAGTTTTCCTCCGATGGTCACGGCAGGTAGAACCGCTCCGACCATACCCAATTCATTCACGCACCGGCGCAGCTCCCGCACCGCTTCCTCTACATCCTGCACCGGCAGAAGGGCAACTCCTACTAGTCTTGGACTCGTCTGCATGAATCGGTGATAGAGCCAATCGTTGTAGGCACGGGCCAGGGCCACGGCCCAATCCCGGTCTTGAATTGCCGCGTGTGTCAACCCTTGAGTGGGGTAGAGAACGGTTAGCTCAATGCCGTTCTTATCGAGGAAAACGAGCCAGTCCTGGGCGTTGGGTCCGCTGCCGCCTCCGGCCCAGCCGCCGGGTTTGCGCAACGAGCGCAGGTAACCGTCCATCGTTAGGCCGGGCCAGAAGGAATAGCTCCGATGCCATTCGAGATCCGCGTAAGGTGGGCCGATGTGCTCGCGGAGCTGGTCGTCCAACTCCATCACGTGCCCGTCTGCATCAATGATTCGATACCCAGACATACATGCCTCCTTCGCAATCGCCCTGCCGGAAGGTCCCCTCAGGTCCCAATTACTTTTTGGTCCGATACAGGGCGTCGATAAAACCGCTGTCGTCAAGCTCCTTGACGAAGCTCATGTCGGCAAAATCTTCGGCCTTGGCGGCGCGGGCCTTGGGATCCTTCTCGCCTAACTCCGCCAACGCCTCTTTGATTCCATCCAACGGCGGGTAGGGCTTGGCCGGAACCAGACGGGAGAAGAACTGATAGCTGTCATCGACCGCCTCCGCGTCGTTCACACGCATATACTTGGCGATCACCCGCTTGCTGAAGTCGGGTTTTGTCTTGTAGATGTAGATGCCTTCGACGAAGGCACGCATGAAGCGCCGGGCGGTTTCTCTCTTTTCTTTCAGGTAGGGCATGGCCGCGGCAACCGGCGTGTTCGGGTAGGCGCTGCCGAAGTCATCGGGCTCGGCGAGGATGTTGAGGCGCATCTTCTTTGCCAGGTTGGTCACAGGGGGTTGGGCGACCAGGCCGGCGACCTGACCGTTTTGAACCGCGGCGAGTCGCGTAGGCTGTCCTCCGGGAATCTGGATGATGCCGACGTCTCGGTCCGGCCATAAACCCCACTTGAGGAGAATTTTTCTAGTTGCGTAGTCGGAGTTGGAGCCGAAGCGGCTTACCGCCAGCTTCTTTCCTTTTAGATCTTCCGGACGTTTGATATCCGGGCTGACGATCAGGCTGTAGGCTAGCACATTGACGACCCCGGCGATGATGGTCACTTCTCCTCCCCTCAGCCGGGCGGCGATCGGCGACGCGCCGCCGACCTGCGCTATGGGGATATCCCCGGACATGAGCGCCTGCGTCGCCTTGGAGCCCCCGTCGAGATAGATCAGGGTCAGATCCAGGCCGTGCTTCTCGAAGAGCCCGGCGTCCTTGGCGATCCAAGGAACGGCCTGGGCTCCGGCAATGGCGCTGTAGCCGAAGATCAATTTTTCTTCCGCGGCCCAGGCAGGAGAGGAGACAATGAGAACCGCGAGCAGGAGAAGGATGACGCTTCTAGTCGCGGATATCCTGCACGAACCACTCCAGCGGAAGCGGGTTGCCCAATCCCTTTGCTTTGGCGAGCTCATAAGCTTTCCCTCCGATGGCGGCAAATTGCAGACCCTGGGTTCCCTGGTTGTTGAGAAACGTGATCTGAGCACTTGCTTCCACGATTTGGATTTCCTCCGGCGTCAGGCCGTAGAGGGCATAGACGTGGCGGTCGATCTCGGCTTCCACGGCGGAAACATTCGTCCCTCAGCGCCTCCGTGGTGAGATTATCCTGGTTCCGCCGGCGCTGCAACAAATCGATTTCACAGTTCCGGAATTCCGGAAACGTGGAAGTGAAGTCGTTTTGACGTTTTGAGAATTCTTAAAAGGTGGGATTGTCGAAGAAAGCCGGACGGCGGGGATTTTGTCGAACATCAAAATTCAGGATTCGGCCCCAACGAACGACGCCAACGACGATCGTAGCGCACTTTCATGTGCTCTTTATGTACTCTTCCAGACGTTTCCCAACGCCGATCAGCGTAAGGCCGACTACTTCCCGTGCTTTCTCGTCGTATCGCACGACAACGCCTTCCCCCACATCTACGCCTAACGCTGCTCTCGGTTTCCCGAAGCTGATGTAGAGCGTGTCCGCTTCGCCGTCGTATTCCCAATCCAACGGCGCGTTCTTTTTATCAAAAAATTTTACGGCTTCCATATTACTTTCCTCCATGAAGCTGGCCTGCTGGTTAGATACGCAGTGAGCACAAAACCATCCTCTTCGCTCAGTTCACGATAAACCGCGCTGCAATATTTTCGCGTAAGCGGGGTCTTCTCATATTGTTCCACCTTTCGAGCCCGGGAAGCGTCTCGCTCATATTGGCAGAGAGGGGAGTTTTGAATTGAGGGAGTAGAAAAAGGGCTGGAAGCCAAAAGGGGAGCAACTAATCATAAACTGCGGAGCAAATGAAAACGCCGTCTCCAACCAGGATGTCCACGCACCTGTCGGCAATCTTTCCTTCGATCTCTTCGACCTCCTTTTCTTTCATACCCACCGGCGGGTAAATCCGCACATGGCCGTCTTCATCTTCGAAACCCTCCATCGTCGCTTCAATCCTCGCTTCCGGGCACAGCTGTTTCGCCAGCAAGCTCAGCTCGGTCAGGTACTTGTCAACAAGGATCCGCCGTTCTGAGGACGACATAGATTTAGCCATTGGAAATCCCCTTATTGATCAGAGTAACAAACTCGCGCGCTTTCGCCAACGCCCGCGCGGCTTGCCTTTTGCTCACATCGCTATCTCTATAATCTGCGGTGTGTCTCAGATCCTGCACGACATTGAGATCTCGGGCTAGAAAAGAGGAATAAAGCTTTCGCCTCCGGGTAAGCTCATTGGCAAAAGTCGCCTGGAGCGCTCCGTGAGTCCACTCGGCGCGTCGAAGGCCGGCTGCTTCAAGCGCCACTTGGGCCGCTTGATACATGGAGTAAAACGCTCGACTCACCGATGAATTATACAACCCTTCTGCATAGCAGTGCTCGGCAGCTTTAAGCGACTCATTCGCCTTGGCAATTTCCATAAGAAAAAGGGGACAAGTCTGCTCGTGGCTCAACTCGCCTATTTGCTGAGCCTAAAA
>JBGQBP010000314.1:0-4226 GCA_041494945.1 Binatia bacterium
CATCAAAAGGGCCAGTCCTATGATAAATAGCAAACCGACTACGAGCATCGCAAGCCGCTGGCTGCCGCTCAGGTGCGAGACCGAGCCGTTGACGCCCCACAACAGATCGCCGAGATTTGCCAGTCCGGCGCACACCACGCTTTTGAAATAGACCGGGTAAGCGAAGGTGACGATCATCACCGAGAAAGAATTGTTGGCGAAGTCGTAGAGCAGCCAACCGAAACGATCGGTCTTAGCGGCGGTCACGATGAGTCGCAAGGATGAAAGATGAAAGCGGAAAGCTGAAAAAGTGCAAAGAAGAAAGCAACGGCGAACAACTAACGATCGATGCAATCTTGCCGTAAATCATATTTCCGTTTTCCGTTTTCATAATTCAGCTTTTTAGAGGTAGGTGAGCCAACGCGCGTATTTGTTGTTCTTACCTTTGATGATGTCGAAGAAGGTCTGCTGCAGGTCTTGAGTTGCCGGACCCGGGCAGCGCTCGCCGACCTTCCTGTTGTCCACTTCGCGGATAGGGGTCAGCTCGGCCGCGGTGCCGGTGAAAAAGGCCTCGTCGGCGGTGTACAGCTCGTCGCGCGTGAAGCGCTCTTCCGCGACCGGGTAGCCCTTGTCGCGCGCGATCGTCAGCACCGAATCGCGGGTGATGCCGGGCAGGATCGACGTGAGCGGCGTGGTCTTGATGCGCCCGTCGCGCACGATAAAAATATTCTCTCCGCTCGCCTCGGCGACGTAACCGTCGGGATCGAGCATGATCGCCTCGTCGTAGCCCGCCTTTTTGACCTCGGCCTTGGCCAGGACCGAGTTGACGTAGTTTCCCGACACCTTGCTCTTGGTCATCATCACGTTCGGGTGATGGCGCGTGTAGGACGAGACCTTGGCGCGAATGCCGTTCTTGATCCCTTCGTCGCCCAAGTAGGCGCCCCAGGACCAGGCCGCGATCGCGACCTGGATCGGGTTGTCCGGCGCGTAAAGACCCAGCTCTCCCAGTCCGACAAACGCCAGCGGGCGGATATAACATTCCTTGAGCCCGTTGGCCCTGACGACGTCGAGAATCGCATTCTTGATTTCCCCAAACGGTCGCGGCAGCGGAAACCCTAAGATCTTTCCGGAATCGAAAAATCTCCGCACGTGCTCGTCGAGGCGGAACACGGCCGAACGGCCGTCTTCCAGGGCGTAGCAGCGGATGCCCTCGAAGTATCCGGTCCCGTAGTGCAGCGCGTGGGAGAGGACGTGGACCTTGGCCTCGTCCCAATTCACCATCTCGCCGTCGAGCCAGATTTTTTTGCCGGTTAACGCCATAGGATACCAAAAAGTAATTTTCGGTTATTGTATTCCATCGAATGAAAATAACAAAGGCCACCACAGCGGCGTGATGGCCCGCGATCGGCTCAACGCCGAGACTATAAACCTTTCTTCAAGTCCGGCGCGGGCTTGAAGCCTACCGTCCGGCTCGCTTTGATCGTAATCTCATCGCCCGTTTGAGGGTTTCGCCCTTTTCGCGATTTGCGCGAGCGTACCGTAAAAGTCCCGAAGCCCGGGACCTGAAATCGTCTGTCTTTCCTTATCCCCCGAGCGAGATTGTCGAAAATGGCGTCCACCGCATCTCCCGCGGTCGTCTTGTTGAGGCCCGCCGCCTTGGCCACCGCGTTGACGAGGTCACCTTTGTTCATAATCCTTCACCTCCTCCCGATCATTTCTTCTTGTGTGCGATTTATTTTACGCGAGTTTCGAAAGCAGGCGCCATAATTCCGAATTCAACGGAAAATGTCAACAATAAAAAATTTAAAAGCGATCAGCTAAGAAGCCGTCAGCATTCAACTCCGCGAATTTATGAATTTCTTTGCCGGTGGCCGATCACTGAGCGCTTGTTGGCTATTCTCTCATACAAAAGGCCGTAGCGGATGCCCTGATCGCTCACGATGGCTTCGTCGATGTCGAAGAGAGTCATTATCCTTTGAATCGCAAGCGCGCCGGCGAGAATCACGTCGGCGCGCTTCGGTTCGAGTCCGGGAATTCGTTTGCGTTCCGCGATCGTGCTCGCGCGATAGAGCTCGACTTGACGCTCGACTTCCACGCGAGTGAGACGACTGCCGTGAACTTCGCTATGGGAATAGTGCGTGAGCCCCTTCTCGACCGCTGAAAGCGTGGTGAAGGTTCCGGCGATGCCGACCATGGCTAATCGGCTAGACTCATCCTTAACTTGCCGAAGGGCGCCCCAATCCGCCAGCAACTTGGTAAGCGACTGATCGACCGTCTGAATCAGACGGTCGCATTCTTCTCTCCGCGCCGGGTCCGACGCGAGAAAGCGTTCGGTCAACCTGACCGATCCCACGTCGAGACTCGCCCAGCCGTGAAGTTTTCCGTCTTTGGCCCAGATGAATTCGGTGCTGCCGCCGCCCACGTCCACCACAAGCACGTCCTGGGCATCGAGCTGAAGCCCTTTTTGCACGGCGAGGTAGGAATAGGCCGCCTCCTCCCGGCCGGACAAAACCCGGAGATCCAATTTGAATTCATGCTTGAGGCGGGTGAGGAAACTTTTTGCGTTCAGCGCGTCGCGCAGGGCGCTCGTGCCCGCGGCCGCTATCTCCTCCACGTCGAAATTCCGGCAGGCGTGAACGTATTCTCTCAACACCTCCAGAGCCCGCTCTACACCCGCCGCGGAGAGCGAGCGGGTGCGGTCCACGCCTTCTCCGAGCCGCGCGATCTCCGCCCTATCGGTCAGGACGCGAAACGCGCCGTCGTCGTCGACCTCCGCAACCAACAGGAGAATCGTGTTGGTGCCGACGTCGATGGTGGCGATGCGCCTGTTCGCCATCGCTCTCAGGCCCCCTCGGCCAGCGGGAGATCGGTCCCTTCGCCCACCTCGGCCAACCACAGGTCCAGATCGCTCAGCGCGCGTTCCGCCATGAGCTGCTTCTTTTCCTTTCCCTTCGCCGCAACGTCGATGGACGGCATGAGACCGAAGTTGGCGTTCATCGGCTGAAAATCTTTGCGCTCTCGATCGGTAATGTAAGCGAGCAACGAGCCTAACGCCGTAGTCGCGGGCGGAGAGATGGGCTCCTTGCCGTGGACGAGCCGTGCCGCGTTGATGCCGGCCAAAAGCCCGGAGGCCGCCGATTCGATGTATCCTTCGACGCCGGTAATCTGTCCGGCGAAGAAGAGCGCCGGCCGGCCGCGCCATTGGAGCGTGGGCCGGAGATGGCGTGGGGCGTCGATGAAAGTGTTGCGATGGAGGCTGCCGAAGCGGACGAACTCCGCATGCTCGAGCCCGGGGATGAGAGCGAAGACCCGCTTCTGCTCCGGATAGGTCATCTTGGTCTGAAAGCCGACCAGGTTGTAGAGCGTGCGCTCGCGATTCTCCTGGCGGAGCTGGATGATAGCGTAGGATCTTTTTCCGGTGTGCGGATCGGTGAGTCCCGTCGGCCGCATCGGCCCGAAGGAGAGCGTCTCCCGTCCCCGGCGCGCCATTTCCTCGATCGGCAGGCAGCCTTCGAAGTAGCGCAGGTCCTCGAAGCCGTGCGCCGGCATTTTTTCCGCGGCGAGGAGCGCGTCGATGAAGCTGCCGTACTGCTCGCGCGAAAGCGGCAGGTTGAGATAGTCGTCGCCGCCATGATCGTAGCGCGAAGCGGCGAAGGCGACGCTCCGATCGATCGACTCCGCCGTGACGATCGGAGAGATCGCGTCGTAATAATAGAGATGCCGGCCGCCGAGCAGCGATTCCAGCGCACGCGACAACGGCTCCGACGTGAGAGGACCTGAAGCCAAGATGGCGGTTTCGGAGGGAATGCCCGTCGCTTCTTCGCGAATGACGCGGACGCCGGGGAGAGAGTCGATCTCCTCGGTCACCGCGGCGGCGAAACGCTCGCGGTCCACCGCCAGCGCGCTGCCCGCCGGCACGCGGCATTCTTCCGCCGTATGAATGACGAGCGAGCCCATGCGGCGCATCTCTTCTTTGAGGAGACCGGCGGCGTTGGTGAGAGCGGCGGAGCGCAGCGAGTTG
Organism: Binatia bacterium; assembly: GCA_041494945.1. Lineage (GTDB taxonomy): Bacteria > Desulfobacterota > Binatia > UBA9968 > UBA9968 > JAJPJQ01. Next base: position 4,001 of record JBGQBP010000314.1, read on the forward strand.
CTGCAAACCAGCTCGGCTAAATAAGAAGTCGCGTGCGCCTCGGTGCCTTTGCCGGGACGCATCTCGTACAGCTCGACCCCGACGCCGCGGCGGGAAAGCTGCCAGGCCGCCTCGCACCCGGCCAATCCTCCGCCGATGATTTGAACGATCGTTTTCACGGGAAGCCAAACACTGAAAACAGAATTCAGACGGGGGAAACTTCCGGACTCCGGCTACTGACTTGGGA
>JBGQBP010000315.1:0-4214 GCA_041494945.1 Binatia bacterium
ACGGCCTTGGGCTCTTTGGATTTTTCGCCCAACGCAATCTCGCCCGCAATGGCTTCCAAGATATCGTGGTGCGTCAGCAAGCCTTCGATGCCACCGTATTCGTCCACCACCAAGGCGATGTGTTTACCCGATTGCTTGAAGAGATCGAGCACGTGCAGCGCCGAAACGGTTCTCGGCACGAACAACGGTTCCTGCAACACCGGCTGCAAATCAACGGACTGGCCAGCCAGATAATGAGCCAGCAAGTCTTTGGCCTGAATGATGCCGGTGACGTGATCCAGACCGCCGCTGGCCACGGGGAAACGCGAATAGCCGCTCTCTTTTATTTTTGCCCGGACTTGATGGTCGGGGGCATTGGCATCCAGCCAGACGATCTGCGTCCGCGGCGTCATCAGAGAGCGCGCGCTTCGATCGCTCAGGCTGAAAACGGCTTCCACCATGTTTTGTTCCGATTCTTCGAAAACGCCCGCCTCGGTCCCTTGCTCGACCAGCGTTTTGATTTCCTCTTCGGTAATCGGCGGCTCCTGAACGTGCGGTTTGCCAAAAATGTGGAACACCGCGTCGGTCGATACGCTGAGCAGATGAACTATCGGAGAGGAGATTGCCGTCAATGCCCGCATGGGGTGAGCCACGGCGACGGCGATCCTCTCGGCATGCCGTAAGGCCAGCCGTTTGGGAACCAACTCGCCGACGAAGAGAAACAAGTAAGTGATCACGATGACGACGAATGCGAGGGCAATCGTGGGGCTGTAAGGCTCGACTCCTGGAATCGTGTCGAGATATGCGGCGATTTGGTCGGCTACGATTCTGCCGACAAACACGCCGGCCAAGATGCCGGTCAACGTGATACCGACCTGAACGGTCAAGAGAAACTGATTGGGCGCCTGTGCCAACTCCAGGGCAGCTTTTGCTCGCGCGTTGCCTTTATCGGCCCACTCCTCAAGTCGCGACTTGCGCGCGGCGACTACAGCCATTCCCGACATGGCGAACACGCCGTTGACGATAATGAGCAGAAGGATAATTAAAATTTCAAATCCCATCCGGACTCTACCCCTTCTCCTGGTTCACGTTTAACCCCGCGACGCGCTGCCCATCGAGTTCATCCGGCCGCCGTCCACCGGCAATATCGCGTTGGTGATGTAGCTCGCCTTTTCCGAAGCCAAAAAGACTGCGGCCTCCGCCACGTCTTCGGGCTGGCCGATGCGCCGGAGCGGTATGTTGTCGTACTCCTCTTTTCTATTCCCCATATCTTTTCTTCCGAGCGGCGTGCCGACGATGCCGGCGATGATGCCGTTGACGCGGATCTTATAAGGCGCGAGGTCCGCCGCGGCCTGGCGCGTGAGCGCGTTGATCGCGCCCTTGGAGATCGAGTAGGCCGCGGTTCCGGGACTGCCTCTTTCTCCCGACGCCGCGGAGATGTTGATGATCGCGCCGCCGCCGTTTTCTTTCATCATCCGGGCAGCGTGTTGGATGCAGAGAAAATAGCCGGTGAGGTTGACCGCGATGATTCGGTTCCACTCCTCCAGCGACGTCTCCAGGATATCGTTTTTTGTTGAATGCGCGACCGTGTTGACCAGAAGGTCGAGCCGGCGATGCTTTTCTTTGACATGAGCGAAAAAATCTTCTACTTGTTCCGGCCGGGCCAAGTCCGCGGCAAAATAATCGCCCCCGATCTCGCCGGCGATTTTCTCGGCCTCTTCCGCGTGTCGCGAATGTACGATTACTTTTGCCCCTTCGCGCGCGAACGCCCGTGCGATGGCTAAACCGATATTGTTGGTCGACCCGGTGACCAGCGCAATTTTGTCTTTAAGCAGCATGAACGTCCTCCGTCATATGAAGTGGAAAGCTATCTCACGGCGTCGCCAGGGTCAACGCAGACGTTCCGACTCCGGGCCATTGCCAAACAGGCCCCCATCGACTAGACAAATATAATAAAATACGGAAAGGAGACAAAGATGTGGAGGAACAACGCGACGGTTGTCGTCGCCCTATCGTTGCTCGGCTTGGCGGCCTGCTCGAGCGCGAGCGTGATGCTGGTCCAGCCCCAGACCGGCGCAACAATAAAATGCGGAGGCGGCGGATGGGGACTCATGTACGGCGCCGCGGCCGGCATTGTGGACGAGTGCGTGAGGAACTCCGCACGCGACGGTTACGTGCCCGTGGAAAAACTCACGCCGGGAGAGCGCGCGGACCTAGAGCGGCGCGGGGTGCTCACGCCGACGGTGGAACAGCGTCCGAGCATGTATTGAGTCACCCGCCCAGGGTGATCATCTCGATTTTCTTGTGGGTCTTGGGGTCGTAGGCGGAAGAGTTCATCGCTTCGAGGCGTTCGGCGGAGAAGCGGTCGTCCCGTTTTTTCCAGACGCCGGTGATCAGTTCGAAAATTTTTTCGTCCGAAGCTCCGCTCCTCAAGATCGCCTTCAAATCGTGTCCAACCGCGGAGAACAAACAGGTGACGAGCTTGCCGTCCGCGGTGAGTCTTGCCCGATTGCAGGTGGAGCAAAAGGGCTCGGTGACCGATGCCACCACGCCGAGTTCGCCGCGTCCGTCGGCAAATTCGTAATCGACCGACGGCGCGCTGCCCTGGTCCCGCCCGATCTCTTTTAGTGGATAACGAGCCTGAATCCGCTCGATGATTTCCTTTTTCGGAACGAGCTTTTCGGAAGTCCAGTTGTTGGAGTTGCCGACGTCCATATATTCGATGAAGCGGATCGCAAAGCCGTGTGCGCGCGCGAACTCGACCAGATCGATAATGTCGTCGCCGTCATTGACGCCGCGCTCGACCACCGCGTTGATCTTGATCGGACCCAGTCCCTGCTTCTTGGCGGCAAAGAGTCCTTCGAGAACTTTTTCCAGATCGCCGCGCTTGGTCATGCGCTTGAACTTCTCGGGGTCGAGCGTGTCGAGGCTTACATTGATGCGCCTGAGGCCTGCGGCTTTGAGTGCGGCCGCTTTTTCGGCCAGCAGCGAGCCGTTGGTTGTGAGGCAGAGATCTTTAAGGCCTTCCAGCTGGGAAAGATCGGCGACCAAAGACTCGACGTCGCGGCGGACCAGCGGCTCGCCGCCGGTCAACCGGATCTTCTCCACTCCGGCTTGAATAAAGAGCCGCGCCAGCCGCGCGATCTCTTCGAAAGAAAGAATCTCTTTCTTATCGATCCATTCGTACTCGTCCTGCGGCATGCAATAGGTGCAGCGGAAGTTGCACCGGTCGGTTACCGATATTCTCAGATCTTTGATCGGACGGCTGTAAATATCACGCACCATCGACTTTACTATGCATTAAAAGGCATGAACGCTGCAAGGGCGCCATACTTTGACGCCCCAAGTCGATCTGCTATGGTATTTAGCATCTTATGAGCCTGCGCCAGCAGCAGATATTGGTCTTCGTCGGAACCGTTGTAGTGATTTTCGGTCTATTCGCTACGGGCATTCTGTTGGTGGCAAAGCGGCTGACCACGGAGGCGACGCTGCAGACCGCTCTGCTTTTAGCCCGCCAGGTCGAGATTGCCCTGGCCCAGAGCCTGCAGCAAACTCCTTCTACATCGCCAACTACGCCCCCGCCGCCGCAGAATAAGCCGTCTTCATCATTCTGGGATTTTCTAGGGCGGCTCTACCCGGGCAACATTCAAACCCCCGACAATCCTCCAACCAAGACTACCCCTGCTCCTTCACGCCATACACAGGTGCAAGGATTGATCAAGGCCTACATAGACCGCAGCTCCAGCATCCAGGCCATGTGGGTGCTAAACCCGGAGGGAAAAATCCTCTACTCCTCTCGCAGCCAGGAACAGGGCCGGACGATGACCGAACCGACGCTGCGCGAGAATCTTGGCAAAGGGATCACGACGATCGAGTCTCACCGCGAGGGGGAGCTGACTTATTACGACGTGCTGGTACCGCTGGAGATGCCGGAAGGTGTACGCGGTCCGGGCGGACTCAGGTTATGGATCAACCCATCGGATTGGACCGAGCTTGTCTCGGGGTTATGGCGGCAATTTACGCTTCTGTTTCTTCTGGGAGCCGGTGTGGCGCTGCTGAGCGCATTTCTGACCACCGCGTTGTATACTCGGCGGTTTCGGCTGATCAGCGATGCGTTGCGCGAAGCTGAAGCCGGCACTTACCAAGCAAGGCCTCGCTACGGCAGCCAAGACGAAATTGGAACCAGCCTGGATCTCATCGACCGATTGGTGATGAAACAGCGCGGCAACAGCGGA
>JBGQBP010000316.1:0-4169 GCA_041494945.1 Binatia bacterium
ATATCATCATCTACAAAGAGCGCGCCAGCGGCTTTTTCGGCACGCCGTTGGTCGCCCATTTGACGCAAAGAGGCATCGACAGTCTTATCGTCTGCGGGGAGACGACGAGCGGCTGCGTGCGCGCATCCTGCGTCGACGCTTACTCGTCGGGATATCACGTTTCCATCGTCGAAGAATGCGTCTTTGACCGCAGCCCGCTGTCGCACAAGGTCAACCTCTTCGATCTACATCACAAGTATGCGGACGTCATGACGCTCGAGGAAACCAAGGAACATCTCAAACGTGAACGGCCGCGCCGGGCAAAATAAAATATCGGGTTGGCAAAAATCCGCATCCGCCAGCGGGAGCAACAAGCCATCGTGGATCGTCTTTTAACGGTTGGAAGAGCCGAGCCGAGGGCGGAAGGACCTGAAAAAGTAACGGGAAAGGCCGCTTACGCCGCGGATCGAATGTTCCCCCGAACGGTTTGGGGAAAAGCGGTGCGCAGCGAGCTTCCTCATGCCAGGATTCTCCGCGTCGATGTCTCGAAGGCTAAGGCGTATCCCGGAGTTCTCGCGGTTCTGACCGCGGATGACGTGCCGGATGTATTGACGGGCAGGCAATTACAGGACACTCCCGTTCTCGCGCGGGACCGCGTGCGCTTTATCGGCGAAAAAATCGCCGTTGTCGGGGCGGAAAGTCGTGAGATTGCCGAGGAAGCCGCCGCGCTGGTCGCTGTTGAATACGAAGAATGGCCCGCCGTTTTTTCCCCTCTCGACGCTATGCAGGAAGGCGCTCCGGTGCTCCACGAAGAGATGGCCTCATATGTCAACCTGCCGCAACCGACCGCCAAAATCCCCAACGTCCATTCGCACGTGCAATGGCGCGCCGGCGACTCTGAAACGGGCTTTGCAGAATCGGATTTCGTCTTCGAGCAGACTTTTGCCACGCAGCGGACCCATCAGGGTTATCTCGAACCCCATGCGTGCGTGGTTCGCATCGATGAACAGGGCCGGATCGTCGTCACGGCTTCGAACAAGGTTCCTTTTCCCACCCGCAAGAACCTCGCCCATGCGACCGGAGCGGACGAGAAAAAACTTATCATCGAGCTGAGCCCAGTGGGAGGAGACTTCGGCGGGAAAGGCGCGCTCATGGATGCCCCGCTGTGTTACTTTCTCGCCAAAGCGACCGGCCGCCCCGCCAAGATGATCATGACCTATGCCGAAGAGCTCATGGCCGCCAATCCTCGTCACCCCTCGACCGTTACCGTCAAGACCGGAGTCAAGAGCGACGGAAGAATATGGGCGAGAGAGGTAAAGGCGGTTTTCAATAGCGGTGCCTACGGCGGATTCAAGCCGAACGTGATCGTCAATCTGCCGGGCGCGCGCATGGGCGCCGGCGCCTACCGAATCCCTCACGTCAAGATCGACGCTTACTCGGTCTACACCAACTGCGTCCCGTGCGGGCACGTCAGGGGACCGGGCGAAGCTCAGGTGATCTTCGCGGTCGAGTCCCACATGGACTACGTCGCGCGCGAGATGAACATCGACCCTTACAAGTTTCGGATGATCAACATCTTGAAGTCGGGAGACCTGCTCGACAACAACGTGCGGTTGGAGACCGATATGGGAAGCCGACTGTTGGCGAAGCTCCGGACAAAGCTAGGCTCGCGAAGCGCAAAACGAAAAAAAACTATTACCGGCAAAGGAATCGCGATTGCCGTCAAAGAGGCGCATCACGGCGAGGCTATTGCGGAGGTGGGCCTGGATGACGCGGGGAAAATTTACGTCCTGACAACCGTCCCCGATACGGGAACCGGATCGCATACGATATTTCGCCAGATCGCCGGTGAAGCGCTGGATCTTCCGGCGGACGATGTCAGGGTAGTCGTGGGCAACACCGAGAGCTTTCCCAACGACGTCGCGGTCGGAGGGAGCCGCGTGACGTATCTATCCGGTCAGGCCGTGTATACCGCCGCGCTGGCTTTGCGTAAGAAACTGATCGACTTGACCGCTTCGCATCTCCAATGCCTGCCGGGCGCTGTCAGAATTTCCCGCGGCATCATGTCGGCTCCACAGCGAAAGAAACTGACCCTGTCCGATCTCGCGCGTCTGGGCAGGTTGCGGAATGTAAGTCTGAAAGCCGCCGGTAACTTCAAGGCGGAACCCGGAACCGGAGGAGTTTCCTTCTACGCGCAGGGGGCCGAGGTCGAAGTGGACCCGGAAACCGGACAGGTGAAAGTATTGAGGATCGTCTCCGCGCACGACGTGGCGACCATCATCAATCCCGTGCTCCATCAAGGACAAATCGAAGGCGGGATGGTTCAGGGTCTCGGGTTTTCTCTTATGGAAAACCTGGCGGATGAAGACGGGAAAATTGTTCCCGCCAGCTTGGGGGATTACAAGATGCCAAACATCAAGGACGTCCCCGTGCATCAAACGATCTTCGTAAAAGAAGCCCGGGGGCCGGCGCCTTTCGAAAGCAAACCAATCGGCGAGCATAGCACAAGCCCTACGGCGGCAGCCGTGATGAACGCGATCTACGACGCGACCGGCATACAGATCAGGGAGACGCCGGTTACGGCGGAAAGGATCTACAGCGCGCTGCAAGAAAAGCGCAGCGGCGATTCCGGCTAACCGCATGCCGCGCGCGGCGATTTGTTTGCTGAATTTCCGGCGCCTTGACAGGGACGGCGTGATACTTATAAACAGAAAGTTTGGTGGAGCATGGAAGCGCAACTTGCAGCGAGAATCGTCGGTGGATTGAAAGAGGCGGGCATCAGTTTTGTCTCGTATCTCCCCGAAACCAGGTTGAGCGAGATCGTGCCGCTCTTCCGCGAAGACCCGTCATTCATGGTCGTCCCTGTGGCCAACGAAGCGGAAGCTATTTCGATCTCTGCGGGGGCTTCCCTGGGAGGAAGACCGGCGGCGGTATACATGGAAGGCAGCGGCGTTTACATCGGGTCGTACAATCTGCTCGTTCTAGGCAGGCGGCTCGGGGTTCCGATGCTGCTGATCGTCGCCTACTACGGAAGCGTCCTCGACACGCGAAACAGCTTTCTTTACGCGATGCCCGGCATACACCTTATCCCCATTCTCAAATCGCTCGACATACAATATGAGGTTTTTGAAAACGGCGATTCCCTGGAGACCAAGATCAAAGGCTGCGTGAAAATGATGCACGCCATCAAGCAGCCGATAGCTTTACTCTTCACGGGAGAATTTACTATATGAACCGCTACGATTGTTTCGAGTTTCTGGTTCCGTCGATAACGGACCAATTGGTCGTGGGATCCCTCAGCGGGCAGCGAGTCGAATGGGGACATATGTCGCGCCACCCGGGCAATCTTCTCGTAGCATCCATGGGCGCCGCGCTGGGGATAGGCATCGGGCTAGCGCTGGTTTTGCCTCATCGAAAGGTCATCGTGCTCGAATCGGACGGGAGCCTTTTACTGTCCCTTTACAATTTGCCGACGTTGGGCAACTTGAACCTTCCCAACCTGGCTGTTTTTGTCTTCGACAATGAGGTTTACAGCGGAACGCGGATCAGCGAGCCCAGCGCGACCGCCGGCAAAACCGATCTGGCGGCGGTTGCGCAAAGCTGCGGCGTCGAACGAGCGGTCACCGTGCGCGACCTTGAGTCCTACAAGCAAGAGGCCACAAAAGCGCTGAAGGAAAACGTCCTTAGCTTCGTGGTCTGCAAGGTGGAAAAAACCACCGGCCACCGTCAAATCCAACGGCCCACGGAAGATCTCTGGGAGCACAAGTACCGGTTTGTGAGGTATCTGGAAAAAACCGAAGGCAAGCAAATCTTTCTGGGCCGCGGGTAGTCCGTCAACCCAGAGAATTTAGGAGATGTTCCATGGTTGAACGAGTTTGGGATCGTTTTTTAACGGAACAGAACAAGGCGATACTCGGAAACAAGCAGCCGCGACCGATCGGTATTCTTTCATCGATACAGCTGCTCGATGAATCCGCTTTTCTCGACTTCTCGAAGGAATGAATAATCAAACATATCTTTTGATTCCCGGGATGGGGGTCGCGTCTTGCCGGGCTGTTGCCCAAACGTCACTTGAGACACGAACGGTCAGATTCTCCCTCATCCAACCCCCCGTCATTTCGCCTTAGAGAGCGAAAGCTGATTGCTGCAAAGCAGCGATACCAGAGAGGCCAAAGCCCATGGCGCTGTGA
>JBGQBP010000317.1:0-4164 GCA_041494945.1 Binatia bacterium
CAACTGCGCCCCAAGCAGACCGTTTAACGCCGCGCCCAACAGCGGCAGAAGAACGATCCATCGCAGGTAATCTGTTTGTATCGGGTTTTCCATGAACTCTTGATCCCTTTAACCCTTCAACCCTGAAACCCTTAACCTATTCTTTAAGCGTTTCCACCGCGCCGACGTCGATCGTATGGAAGAGCTGGAAGATCGCCAGCACGATGGCGAGCCCCACCGCCGCCTCGGCCGCGGCCAGCATAATGACGAAGATCGCGTAAACCTGCCCGTCCACGCTGCCGCTGCTGAAATGCGCGAAGGCTACGTAGTTGATGTTGGCGGAATTGAGGATCAGCTCCACGCCCATCAAAACGCTGATCGCGTTGCGCCGCGTGAGCACCGTGTAAAGGCCGAGGCTGAAGACGATCGCGCCGAGTATTAAATAATGAGTCAGACCGATAGCCATCCGCTACTCCCTGATTTCCTTTCGCGCCAGGACCACGGCGCCGATCAGCGCCGCCAGCAATACCAGCGAGGCCAGCTCGAACGGCAGCAGGTAGCTTTCTAGAAAGAGGTCGCCGATTTTCGCCGAGGTCGGCGTGTAAAGGACCTCTTTGGCTTTGGCCCAGGGAGTTTGTCGAATGGTTTGGACCAAAAGCCCGATCAGAACACCAACGATCGCGAGCGCGGGAATTTTTCCCGCCGCGCGGTTGGTGATCTTCACGTCGGTAATTCTGTGTGTGAGCATGACCGCGAACAGAATCAGCACCAGGATGCCGCCGACGTAGATGAGAAGCTGCACGGCGGCGACGAAGTCCGCGCCCAAAAAAACGTAGATTCCGGCGACGCCGGCGAAGGCGCCGAGGAGAGAGAAGGCGGAATAGATGATATTGCGCGAGAACGCCACCATCGCCGCGGAGCCCACCGTGACGGCGGCGACCAGATAAAAAATTACCGCGGCAAGTTCCATGAGGCTCTGTCTCGCTCTTAAAAAAAATCCCAAAAAGCCGAAGCTTTTTGGGTCAGTGAATTACAATCGGGAATCGAGGACGGCGACCGGCCGACGCGCCGGACTCATCAACCTCTATCCCTCTCCCGCTCCGGCCCCTCCCGGTCCTTCCGGAGTGGCGAACTCATCCAAATATTTCTGTCCGATCTCAGCCTTCTTGGCCATGGTCGGATCGGTCTCGCCGCCCTTTTTGGGCTTGTAAAGAGACACCGGCTTGGTGACGAAGTGGCGCACCAGACCGGCCGGATTATAGCTGGCCCCTTCAAATTCTTGCGAATGGCGAATCGATCCCGTCGGACAGATCTCCGCGCACAGACCGCAATACATGCACTTGCAGATGTCGATGTCGAAGTGGCTGAAGCTGCGCTGCTTGGTCTCTTTATTCATATCGATGCCGATCGTGATGCAGGTGATCGGGCAGACGCGTTCGCACGCAAGACAGCCGGTGCAGATATCCATGTCCACCTCCAAGATCCCCCGGTATCTTAACGGCAGGGTCTCCTGGACCGGCTTGTCAATCCTGTCCGGATATTGGACCGTCATGGGACGGCGCACCAGATGCGAGAGCGTGATCGACATGCCCTCGAAGATCGTGGTGACCGTCTCGAAAATATTTCCGACGTAGGCAGCGAGCGCTTTCATGTTTCCCTAGTGGATATTTCAGTCGCAAAAAAAAGTCAAAGCAATTTGTAACCGCTCAAATATACGGCTTCAGATAGAGCGTCGGCCTCGAGTGGCGGATCTGAAAGCCGACCCGTTTCCCGAACACGCCCAGGATGATGACGCCGATCACAAACATTGCGATGCTCGCCCACCGGTTGCCATGCGGCCAGACGACCATCCAGGCGGCGGTTCCGACCACGCAAACAAACGACAGCGGCACCATGTATTTCCAGCACAGCGCCATCAATTGGTCCACGCGCACGCGCGGCAGCGTCGCGCGCACCCACATGGAGACAAAAACCCAAAGATACGCTTTGATGAAGAAGACGACGAACTGGAGAATTCCTTTGAGCACCGGCTGTTCCGTGACCCATGGGATGGCCGGCACCTGCCAGCCACCGAGAAAAAGAATCGTCGCCACCGCGCCGATAATGTAGAGATTGCCCCATTCCGCGAAGAAGAAAAATAAGAAGCGCATGCCGCTGTACTCGGTCACATAGCCGGCGACCAGCTCGGATTCCGCCTCCGGAATATCGAACGGCGTCCGGTTGCCCTCGGCCAGCGCCGCGGTGAAATAGAGAAAAAAGGCGACGAAGGTAAACGGGCTGTAAAAGAAAAACCAGTCCCAGGGCGCCCAGCCCTGCGCCTGGATGATCCCCTGCGTGCTCATGGTCCCGGCGACAAAGACAATCGTCAACACGGCGAGGCCGGCGGGGATTTCGTAGCTCACGATCTGCGCCGCCGAGCGCATGCCTCCAAGCAGCGACCATTTGTTGTTGGACGCCCAGCCTGCCATCAGGATGCCGACGACGACGATGGAAGTTACCGCCAGCAGGTAAAGAATGCCGATGTTGAGATCGGCGACGATGAGCGAGCCGCCGAAAGGAATTACGACAAACGCACACAAAAATCCGACGAAGACGACATAAGGCGCGAGCGGAAAGAGCACTTTGTCCGCCGCCGTGGGGATGATGTCCTCTTTGAGCAGATTCTTAATTCCGTCGGCGATCCACTGCAAAATCCCTTGCGGGCCGACTCGATTGGGACCGACCCGCGATTGCATCCGCGCCCAAACCCGTCGTTCCAGCCAGCTCGTGACGCCCGCGAGCGGAGCGACAAAGACGGAAAGGACGACAAAAGCCGCGAGCAACATCGCGAGAGCGTACACGATTTGACTGGGCACTCCCGGAAAGTAACCTTGCTGGATAAGCTGATCGACAAACTGTTGCATGTTTTTCTTAGCGATCGATTTCCGGCGCGTCCACGTCCAAGCTGGCGATGAGCGCGATCAAATCGGCGACCATGATGCCGCGGCTCAGCTTGTCGATGATCGCCATCGCGGTAAACGAGCCGGTGCGGATTCTCACGCGATAGGGATATTCGCTGCCGTCGCTCACGACGTAGAAACCCATATCGCCGCGCGGCGCCTCGACCCGGACGTACGCCTCGCCCGCGGGCGGCTTGAACTTTCGCGGCACTTTGGAGATCGCCGGCCCCTTGGGTATCATCTTGAGAGCTTGGCGGAGAATCTTGCAGCTCTCTTCCAGCTCCCGGATGCGCACCCAGTAACGGTCGTAACAATCGCCGAGCGTGCCCTTCTCGCCGTTTCCCACGGGAATTTCAAAATCCAATTCCGGGTAAACGGAGTACGGAATATCTCTACGGATGTCCCACTTGACGCCGCACGCCCGCAGGTTGGGCCCGACGAGATTGTACTGAAACGCCTCTTCCTTGGTAATCGCGGCGACATTGACGAGCCGCTCGATGTAGATCTTATTGTAGGAGAGGAGCCGGTTGTATTCGTCCATGATCGGCTCGAAGTGGTCGAGGAACGCGGTGATCTTGCCGCAGGTCTCGGACGTGATGTCGTAGCCGACGCCGCCGATGCGAATATAATTGTACGTCAGGCGCGCGCCGCAAATCTCCTCCATCAGGTCATTGATCGTCTCGCGCTCGCGGAGCGCATGAAGAAACGGCGTGACCGCCCCTATGTCCTGGCCGAAAGTGCCGATGGAGATGAGATGACTGGCAAGCCGGTTGAGCTCGCAGGCGATCACGCGGCAAAATTCGCCGCGCCGCGTCACTTCGGTCGAGCCCAGCTTCTCGGCCGCCATGCAGAATCCCTGGTTGGCGAACATCGCCGCGAGGTAGTCGGCGCGGTCGGTATAAGGAACGTAGCCGTGCCAGGTGCACTTCTCGCCGATCTTCTCGATCGAGCGGTGCAGATAGCCGACGTCGGGAATCGCATCCTTGATAACTTCGCCGTCGGTCCTGACCACGAAGCGCAACACCCCGTGCGTGCTCGGGTGCTGCGGACCGACGTTGATCGTCATGTCCTCGGTGTGAAAAACTTCGCTCTGGGGAGCAGCCGCTTCGCTCATATTCGTTTTCGTTTCAGCGCAGTAATTTTTCCACCAGCGGCGCGCGCTGCGTGCTGATGCCGTCGTATTCTTCCTGCTCGACGTAGTCTTTGCGCAATGGATGGCCGACCCAGTCTTCGGGCAGCATGATCC
>JBGQBP010000318.1:0-4160 GCA_041494945.1 Binatia bacterium
CGTGGCGCTGAAAAGTCTTCCGGCCGTAGCTCTTCTCGCTCTTGGGCTCGTGGCGATGGTCAGTCCGGTAGACGCCGTCACCATCAAGGTGGGATACCCTCAACTCAACGGCGGACAGACGCCGCTCTGGCTCATCTGCGACGCCAAAATCGACCGCCGGTACGGCATCGAGGTCAATCCGGTCCTCATTTCCGGTGGCGCAAGACTCACGCAAACGGTCGTCTCCGGCGACATCGATGCGGCGCTGACCGGCGGCGCGGCGGTCAACGCTATGCTCAGCGGCGCGGAGTTGATCTACGTCGCGATGCCGGTTCCCACCTTCGCGTTTTCTCTCTACGTCCGGCCGGAGATCAACGAGGTGACCGACCTGCGCGGCAAGGTTCTAGCGGTGATCACTAAAGGGGCCTCCTCGGACCACGCCTCCATCGCGCTCCTCAGACAGCACAAAATGAGCCAGGGAAAAGACGTCAAGGTCCTCTACTTCTCGCGGCAGGAGGACGCCCTGGCGGCGCTGAACCAGGGGATCGTCTCGGCCGCCGTCCACTCGGCGCCCACGACGCTGATGGCGCGTCGCCTGGGCTTCAAGGAGCTGGTGAACATCGGGGCGCTGAAAATCCCCTACCCTTTCACCGGCATCGCCGTGCGCCGCTCGTTGATCCGCCAGAGCCCGGATCTTATCCAGGCGTTCCTGAAGGCATACGTGGCGGCGATCAAGACCGCGATCGAGCAGCCGGAAGCATCCAAGCGCGCGCTCAGCCGCTATCTCGTCACCAAAGATCCCGAGATTGTCGAAGAAGCCTACCGAAGTTTCGTCCCGCTGTTTCCCAGAGTTCCCTACGTGACCGAGGAAGCGATTCGCGCCGCGTTGTCGTTCACCGACCATCCCAAGGCGGCTCAGGCCGACCCCAAGGATTTTTTCGACAACCGTTTCCTCAAGGAGCTGGAGAGCACTGGCTTCGTCAAGGAGCTTTACAGCCAGAGATAAGCGGAAAGATCAGCGGGAGTTTGCCGTTTTCATTTTTCATACTCGGGAGACGCTATGGAAATCGCTGACGTAATTCCGAATTCCGAATTCCGTGTCAGACTTGCCTAAGTCTACTAACTTTGATATTGGCGCTTTATGCCTCGACATCCCCGAGTCCATGCGCAAGGACTGCTCTATCATGTGATGGCCCGCGGCAACGACGGGCGGAAGGTATTTCTTAACGACAGCGACTACGGAGCGTTTCTCGACGGTTTGGCGGTCGTGCGAAAGCGTTATCCGTTTTACCTCTACGCCTACGTTTTGATGTCGAACCACTTCCATCTGCTCTTGGAAGTGCAGCAAGCTTCGACGGCGCGGGTGCTGCAGTCGCTGTTGACCGGATACGCGCAGCGATTTAACCGAACACACCGTCATCGGGGGCATCTGTTTCAAGGGCGCTACAAAGCGATCGTGTGCGACCGCGATAGCTACTTGTTGGAGTTGGTGCGCTACATCCATCTCAATCCGGTGCGAGCCAAAATGGTGAAGCGGCCTGGGGAGTGGCAGTGGAGCGGTCACGGGGAATACTTGGGAAAGGACAAGCGAGGGCTGATCGATCCCGGGCCGGTGATGGAGGAGCTTCGCACGGCGGCTCGATACGAAGCGTTTATACGGGAGGGAGTCAAGGAAACGTACCGGGCGGAATGGCATCCTGGGGATCACGCGCCTTTTTTAGGATCGGAGCGGTTCGTTAGAAAGATGGTCAAGGAGAGAACGGCGCCGCCGGCGTCGCGACGCGTGTCGTTGGGGAACCTGCTTCAGAACGTAGCGAGCGGGGCGCGGCTCGACCCACGGAGCCTCAAGCGCAAAGGGCGAACTGCGAAGATGGTGGCAGCGCGGGACCGGTTCATTTGCCAAGGGGTGTTGGAGGAAGGTTATCTCGCCTCCGAGTTGGCAAGTTACCTCGGATGCCACCCGTCGAACGTGAGCCGGGCATTGCAGAAAGATCTGGCGAGTTAGTAGAGTTAGGCAAGTCTGACATAGAAATCAGAAATCACAGAAATGACACGGAAACGAGGCCAAGGCGCTGCGTAAGCTGCGCCATCCGAGCCGGAGCAAACGGCTCAAAGCTTCATGGAAAGCTAAAAGGCGCTCTTGCAATGCGCCCGTAGAACTGCGACCCTCTGAAAATCTAAAATCTAAAATCCAAAATTCTTCGCGGGCCCATAGCTCAGCCTGGTTAGAGCTACCGGCTCATAACCGGTCGGTCCCTGGTTCGAATCGAGGTGGGCCCACCATTTTTAATGGTGTAAAGAACCCTTCCCCACTGGCATCTGAGGAGTTTTCAGATTGACAATCGCTCCGATACCTCGTTTAATCTCGGAGTAGATCCAAAGGAGAGAGTTATGAATCCCCTCTTTATAGTGGCCATCCCTTTAGTGTTTGTGATCGTAGGCATGGTATTGAACAGCATTGGGCTTTCCTTCGATCAACCTCCAAGTTCAGCGGAGCAAGATCCGGCAAAGAAATCGGCTGCGGAGAAGGAAAATTACCGCCGTTTCTTTGATTTACAGCGAAGGCGAGCTGTGAAGAGGCAGAACAGGGTCGGCCAATATGCCTGGTTGCTGATGGCCGCCATTATCGGGTCTTTCATCTGGCTGTATATGGATACGGTGAAAACAACTACCATCGCGACTCAAGTTGCCGCGTTTCAGACATTGGGGACGGAAGAGGGGAAAGAAGCGGTTCTCTCGGTCACTCTGAAGGATGGGAGTAATGTTAAATACCTGATCAAATCACCCAAAGCCGATACCTTGGATGCCGCCACAAAAGAAGGGATCTCGAAAGAGAAAGTTTCGTCCTACGAGATATCACAATCAGGCACGGCTTTGAGTATTGGTGAGAGTCCATTGCCTCTTGGCGTCGCAGTGAAGATCTCCAAATGACGCGCTCCAATTCCTTACGCAGCCGACTCACTTCGTCTTTTCCCGCAGATCGTCGCCCCATGCCGGGAAAAGCTTCCGCTCCGTGCTTCACCAACTCCTCTTTCCACTTGTAGAGCTGATTTCGGCGAATACTGAGTTCCCGAGCCAGGTTCGTTGCCGGCTTCTGTCCCGCGTCTAGCAATCGAACCGCTTCCCGCTTGAACTCCGGGCTAAAGTCCTTGCGCTTGTTCATCGAACACCTCCTGGGGTAATTTGTCCCCGTTTAAGGTGTCCGTCAAACCCGGGCTAGCTCATTCTGTCCCCGGAACTCGTTAGGTGTACTCTTGCCGTGATTAGAGAATTTCCAACACGTAGTATGGCATTTCGCCGCTCTTAACAAGGGAAACACTCGGAATCGACAGCACGCCCCCGCGAGGGAGGCCGAAAGTAGAAACAGCTGTGCCGGCCTGCGGGCTTCGCAATAAATTTTTAGCATTGTTCAGTATTAGACAGCAACACCTGCCGAGTGAGCGCAGGATGAACATCGATAGATTCTGGTGATTCAACCTCAGAGTACGGTTGGCGCAAAAGAAAGAAGGTTATAAACTTATGTTGGTATTAATTGTTGCAGTTATTTCCGGGGTTGCGATCGCTTACTTTGGAATGCAAAATATTAGCCCCGTTACGATCCGACTCAATGAATATGTCTGGGAAGATGTCCCCTTGTATCTGGTTATCTTGGGGTCGTTGTTTGTTGGACTCTTCATGGCATGGATTCTCTATTTTGCTAGGTCGGTTTCCTCAACGCTGACGATCTATGGAAAAGATCGAGCGATGAAAAAAGCCGAACATACGGTAGCCGATCTGGAACAGCGGGTCCACGAACTCGAAGCGGAAAAGGCGGGACTCAAGACCACACTCCCTTCCCCGTCTGAAATTCCGCACCATACACCGTCGTAATACCAAGCTGGCCTCGACGCTGATCAACTCATACGGTATGTGCGATAGCGTACAGAGTGTGCCCGGCGTTTCGAATACCCTGCAGGACAATACGATGTGCCCGTGCCAACGCGGGGAAATATCGAGACTGAATCATTCAATTCATTCTGATTTCGTGGAGGCCCGGACGAACCGTGACCAGTGTGCCTGCAAATAAGCAGCAAGCTTCCGCGGACCCGTCCCGGCCAGCGGTTGTCGTCAGCGGCGATGGCGATCGCCTCGCGCTGGCGGGTGCTCTTGAAATAGTCACGCTCGCCGCAGCAAGAAATTCC
>JBGQBP010000319.1:0-4137 GCA_041494945.1 Binatia bacterium
AGCGGTCAACACCAGCAGCGCGGCGCAGCGATGCTCGACGGTACCCTTGTCGATGAGAGTAAGCAGTCGTTCGAGGATGTTGTCCATTAACTAGAAAAACGCCAACGCGCGAATTTCTATGCTTTCGCGCGGCGGCGCATCAGGCGGGCTGGTCGGGTCGTCGAAAGAGGCGTGCGCCGTCCAGCGCGCGCGGCCGTCCTTCGCGGAATCGTAAGTCTTGAAGACGATCGCTTCGTTTCTCTGCATGTGCGGAAAATAAAACCACCGGTGACCGGGATTGTAGGTGATGTGGTAAATCTCGCCGACGCGATCGGGATATTTCCGCTCGGTCGCGATCAGATCCTTCATCGGCAGGCTCCGCGCGTCGGCAATCGCGACCGGCGCGCTTTCCACCGGCTTCCGAATCGGGCGCCACGTTTGAATGACCGCAAGCCGCCGCTGGAGCAGCGCCTCCGCCTCGGCCGGCAGCAAATCGCGCACGCGCTGCGGGCCGGACCACTCGGTGTAGTCGTTGTGCACTCGGCGGACCGGCTCGCGGACTTGTTTCGCCGCGCGCGTCGCGTCGTCCTCGGCTCGCAGAGTGTGGTCGAAGATCAGAACTCTCGACGCGCCGGACACGTCCTTGATCAGCCGCTCCATTTCCGTGTAGTAGACCGACCGAATTTCTTCTTCGTTGTAAAAATCCGACACCTTCGTCTCATGGTTGACCAGGATGAATCCTTCCAGCTCGAGCGAGAGACGATCGCGAATAAGCCGGCCGTCGTGGATGGTCGCCGGTCGATCCTCGTACTTGCCCGTGTGCTGTACGGGGGGCGTGCCGGGTGCGTTGGACCGGCTCACCGGCTTTTCCCCGGTGTCGAGGAGATAGTTGAGAGATGCCTCGACGAAAGCCAAAGACTGCTCTTATTTTCCCGGTCGCGCCATTACGATCTTTGCCATACCTCTGCTCGGCGCACATGTCAACGTTCCAGCGAACCATTATCCTCTTGACGGCTGGCGCCATGCTGTATTACCGAGATGAAACATCATGGCTGAACTCAGGATAGTCGGCGCTGCGGTCCCGCGGGCGGAAGGCGCCGACAAAGTCAGCGGCCGGACCCTATACGCCGCGGACGTCAAACTCCCTGGATTGCTCTGGGGAAAAATCCTCCGCAGCCCATATCCGCACGCTCGCATCCGCCGCATCGACGCCGCGAAAGCCCGCCAAGTCCGAGGAGTAAAAGCGGTCATCACCGGTCCGGAGATCCCGGGTCGATTCGTGGGCAAGATGATCCGCGACATGCCGGTCCTCTGCTGGGATGTGGTGCGCTACGTCGGCGATAGAGTCGCCGCTGTGGCCGCCGATACGCTCGAAGCCGCCGAAGAGGCCTTGGATCTCATCCAGGTCGAGTACGAACAGCTCCAAGCGGTCTTCGATCCGCTGGAGGCGATGGACTCGAAGGCGCCGCGCATCCACGAAGATGTCGCAAGCTATGACGGCGCGCCCAAAGAACGGCTGGCATTGGACGTGCACAACGGGCTTACCCGCCTCTCCTGGCGCAAAGGCGACGTCGAGCGGGGCTTTCGCGAGGCCGATCTGGTTTTGGAGCATACGTTTCGCATCCCGGCTCGGCACCAGGGATACATCGAGCCTCACGCCGGCGTTGTCGCCATCGACTCCGACGGCCGGATCCAGGTATGGGTCTCGGCAAAAAATCCCTTCGGTATCCGCACTCAATTGGCCAAGGCGATCGGCGCCGGTGAAGAGCGCATCCGCGTCAACGTCGTCAATGTGGGCGGAGAATTCGGCGGCAAGGGAGACGCCTTTGATCTGCCCGTCGCGTACTTTCTGGCGCGGCAGTCGGGCCGCCCGGTGAAGATCGTCATGACCTATGCCGAGGAGTTGACGGCGAGCAACCCGGCGCATCCTGCGGTCGTCACCGTGCGCAGTGGAGTCAAGCGCGACGGCCGCATCGTCGCCCGCACTCTGCGCGCGATCCACGCGAGCGGCGCCTACGGGGCGCTCAAGGCCAACGCCTCTCTGGCCACGTGGCATTACGCCGGCGGGCCGTACCGCGTCGAGAATGCCGCCTGCGAGTTTCTTCAGGTCTACACGAATACGGTTCCCGGCGGGTATTATCGCAGCCCCGGCTCCGTGGCGACGTTCTTCGCGCTGGAGTCCCACACGGATATCATCGCCAAAGAGCTGCGCATGGACCCGGCGGAATTTCGCTTAAACAATCTGATCCGCGACGGCGAAGAGGACGCCGTGGGACAGCGCGTGCGCAGCGTGCGATTTCGCGAGGTCCTTCAGGCGGCCCTGGACGCTGCGGCGTGGAAGAAGCCCGAACCGAATTCTCATTTCGGCCGCGGCATCGCGCTGTTCGGACGTCACATCAGCGGCGGCGACACGGGGATCATACTCACCGCCGAGCCCGACGCTACGTTCACGGTGGTGAGCCCGACCGTCGACCAGGGCGCGGGCACTCATACGATCTTGCGACAACTTGTGGCCGAGGAGATGGGAGTTCCCGTGGAACAGGTGCGCGTAGTCGTCGGCGACACCGACGTCGCCCCGCGCGACAGCGGCGCGCGGGCGAGCCGGGTGACTTTTGTCGCGGGCCGCGCAGTGGTGCGGGCGTGCGGCGAGCTGCGGGAGCAGCTATCGACTCATGCCGCGCGCATGTTGGAATGCGCGCCGGACGAGCTCGAGTTCCGTGACGGCAAGTTCCGCCTGCGGCAAGATCCCAACCAGCAAGTGAGTTTGAGAAGAGCAGTGGCCCGCGCGGGGCCGGGCGCGACCGTCACCGTTCATGAGGATCTGCCGCCGCCCGACGACGTGACCTATACCTGCGCGCAGATCGCCGAGGTGGAGGTCGATCACGAGACAGGCAAGGTGCGGCTTCTCCGCCTCGTCACCGCGCACGACGTGGGCACGATCATAAACCCCGTCACACACCAAGGCCAGATCGACGGCGGCGCGATCATGGGCTGCGGCCAAGCCCTTATGGAGGAGCTGGTCCTCGACGGCGGCCAGGTTATCAACGCGAGCCTCGGTGACTATAAGCTCCCCACGGCCGCCGATATTCCCGAGCTGCGGACCGTGCTCGTGCGCTCCGGGGGCGGCATCGCGCCTTATGAGGCCAAGGCCATCGGAGAATTTGCCAACAACGCTCCTCCTGCGGCAATCGCTAACGCGGTGGCCGATGCCGCAGGCGTGCGTCTGTTCGAGCTGCCCATCACCGCGGAAAAAGTCTACGATGCTCTCAAAGCGGACAAAGGGAGGAACCATGAAAAGCGGTAAAGTCTGCGCTCTTTTGATCCTTATTCTACTTGCTCAAGTCTACACACAGCACGCGGCAATCGGACAGGAGAAGATTCGCATCGGCGTGCCGTTGTTTCCGACGGTTTCTTTTCCGGTATTTATCGCACAGGAGAAAGGCTTTTTTGAGAAGAACGGCTTGAAAGCGGAAATTATCCGGATCAACAGCGAGCCGACGACTTATCAGGCGTTGATTTCGGGAGACATCGACGCTACCTCCGGAGCGCCGACCGGCCTGGTGCAATCCAACTTGCAGGGCGTGCCGGTGGTTTCGCTCGGAAGTTGGGACAATCTGGTTTCGTACACCATGATGACGCGGGAAAAGATCGACGATCTATCGCAGTTGAAAGGGAAAAAAATCGGCATCAATCGACTCGGAGGCAAATCCTCTCTCATCCTTCGCGTCATGCTGGAGGATGCCGGCCTCAACTCGATGAAGGACGTTACGTTGCTGCAACTCGGCGGCTCTCAGGAAAGGCTGGCGGCCCTCATGAGAGGGGGCATCGACGCGGCGCCCGTAGATTTCGCCTTTGAGCCCAAAATGAAACAGATGGGGTTTTTTCTCGTCACGGGGAAAAAAATCCCGTTCATGAACGGCCCCATCACCGTGAAGAGTTCTTCTCTACAGTCGAATCGTCCTAAATGGGTGCGGTTCGTCAAGGCATATCTGGAAGCGACCTACTACCTGACGACGAATAAAGAAGGCTCGGTGGAAGTTCTACGGCGCGCCATCCATATCGACGACAAAGAAACGCTCGACTTCACTTACGAGCAAATGCGGTCGCGCGCGACCGTCGATCTGGTCGCGCCGGACGCGGCCGTCGAGAACCTGATAA
>JBGQBP010000320.1:0-4049 GCA_041494945.1 Binatia bacterium
ACAGCCGCCAAGGTCGTGCCGGAGATTCCTTTCACGTTCGCCATGGCGCGGGAAGATTTTATCCAGAAGGAACCCGAGACCATGTACCGGCTCGCCAAGGCGATGATCGAGGCGAATCGTTGGATCGCCGGCAACAAAGCGAGCACGGTGCAGATCGCTGCGAAAATTATCCCGGACGAGACGCCTGAAGTTCTAAGCAAGGCTTACGATCAGGCCGATCCGCGCCTGTGGGGTGCCAACGGAGATATTTCAGAAGCTTCGTACAAGTTCACGAGCGATTTTCTCGTCAAGGTCGGCTTCATGACCGAGCCGTTGCCCTATGACAAGTTTTTCGACCGCCGGTTTATCGATCGGGCTTTGAAGGAATTGGGCCGGAAGTAACCGGAAGAGTTGCTTAGCAGATAACGTGGTGCGCCCGCCGAGACTCGAACTCGGACTTAAGGCTTCGGAGGCCTTCGTGATATCCTTTTCACTACGGGCGCGCGCAGATTGTTCTATCAACCGACATCCGATCCGTCAACGTTCTTCGCTTCCTTCAGCGCGCCGAGCATCTCGGCGTGAATCAAGCCGTTCGACGCCAGCGTTTCTTCGCCTGAGACCGAAAATGGATTTCCGGAAAAATCCGTCACGGTGCCGCCCGACTCGCGAACAATCAGGCTTCCCGCCGCCGTGTCCCACGGGTGGAGCTTCAACTCCCAGAATCCGTCCAGCCGTCCGCAGGCCAGATAACATAGATCGAGAGCCGCGGCGCCGGCGCGCCGGATACCCTGGCTGCGCTTCATAAAAGCCCTGAAGAAATCGAGATAGAAATCCACGTTTTCCCGGTGGTCGTAAGGGAAGCCGGTGGCCAGCAGAGCCTTGTCGAGCTCAGACACTTTGGAAACGCTGATCGGCTCGCTGTTGAGCAGCGCGCCTTCTCCTTTGATGGCGCTGAAGCCCTCTTCGCGCATCGGATCGTAGACGACGCCCAGAACGATTTCTCCTTCCTGCTCCAATGCGATCGAGACGGCGAACTGAGGATAGGAATGGGCGAAGTTGGTCGTGCCGTCGAGCGGATCGATAATCCAGCGATAGGCGCTGCCGGGCGCCACGATCGCCGTCTCTTCTTCGGCGAGTATGGAGTGATCGGGAAAGTTCTTCAGCAAGAGATCGACGATTTTTTCTTCGGCCTGCCGGTCGGTGGCGGTCACGAGGTTGATGGGCGATTTATAGTGCACTTGTTTGACCTGCTGCCAGTGCTCGCGGATGAGTGCACCTGCTAGTCTGGCTGCCCGCCACGCGACAGAAAGAAATTTTTCCATGGGTCCTCTGTATCTCGGTAATCTGGCAATGAAGAATGCCCTATGTTACCTAAAGAATCATGAGGATTCGAGCGCCCGCAAAAATAAATTTGTCTTTGCGGGTGGTGGGGAGGAGGCGCGACGGTTACCATCTCTTGGACACGATCATGGTTCCCGTCGCATTGTACGACGAAATCGAGATCACCAGGCCGAGGACTCGCCGGTACACAAAGAAGGGCCTCACGGTAACGTGCGATCACCCGCTCGTCCCGTCCGGAAAACAGAATCTCGCGTATCAAGCGGCCGCGCTTTTGCTCGGTGAGCGAGCCAAGCAGGAGCCGCTCCATATTCATATTCGAAAAAACATCCCTGTCGGCGCGGGGCTCGGCGGCGGCAGCAGCGATGCGGCGGCGACTTTGCGCGCGGTCAACAGGCTTCTCCATCTGAAAAGAACCCCGCGAGAATTACTTTCTTTGGCCGCTTCGCTGGGCGGGGACGTGCCTTTTTTTATCCATGGCCGTCCGGCGCGTGCGCGAGGCATCGGAGATGAGCTTGCCCCGCTTCGTTCCATGCGCCGGCTCTGGGTCCTTATCCTTTACCCCGGCTTTCCCGTATCGACCGGGTGGGTGTACCGGAGACTGTCTTTCAAGTTGACAAAAGGTATTGAAAATACTAGCCTTAATTTCTCGGCGCGCTCGCGTGAAGAGCTTGCAAGGTCGTTGGTAAATGACCTGGAAAAAGTTGTCTTTCGCCGCTACCCTCAAGTTGCCTTTCTTAAAAAGAGGCTGGTTCAGGAAGGCGCCGCGGGGGCTCTGATGTCCGGAAGCGGTTCGTCGGTCTTTGGAATTTTTTTTGCCGGAGATAAAGCCAGAAAAGCGTTTCTCCGTTTGCGCAAGGAGGATGGGATTCAAGCGTATCTAGTGCAATCATTGAGCTGAGACAGAAAGCCTAACATACAACTCGCTAAGCACCCTGGCAGGCTTGACGCAAAGGGGGTCCCTATGGAGATTACGGAAGTTAGGGTCTTTCCTGTCAACGAGGAAAAGCTCAGGGCTTACGTTACGATCACATTCGACCAGTGCTTCGTCATCAGGGATCTCAAGATCATCCAGGGCACAACCGGCCTGTTTGTTTCCATGCCCAGCAAAAAACGCAAAGACGGCACTTATAGAGATATCGCCCATCCGATCAACAACGAGACCCGCAGGATGATCGAGGAAAAGATCATCGCCGAATATAACAAAGTGGTCGCCGAAGGCGGGGGGGAGAGAGCGCTAGGCGGTCAATGACGAGAAGCCCTCGAAGAGCGCGTGAGCTTCTTCGAGGAGTTCGGGGATGGGCGGTCGCCAAGTGGTAAGGCACCGGGCTTTGGATCCGGTATCGAAGGTTCGAATCCTTCCCGCCCAGCCAGTTTTTCTAAGGATGATCGAGATGCCGGAGTTGCTTTGATGCTCCGGCTGTTCTATTTTAACGGGTTCACGATATACCATGAGCCAACATCGAGACGAGCTTAAAATTTTCGCCGGCAATTCGAATCTGCCGCTAGCTCGCGAGATCTGCCAGCATCTGAAGATGTCTCTCGGCCAGGCGACGGTGGAAAGCTTTAGCGACGGTGAAAGCAGGGTGGAGGTCCAAGAGAATGTGCGCGGCGGCGACGTGTTCGTGATCCAATCCACCTGCGCGCCGGGCAACAACAATTTGATGGAGCTGTTGCTGATGTTGGACGCCTTCAAGCGCGCCTCGGCGAAAAGAATCACCGCGGTAATCCCATACTACGGCTACGCCCGGCAGGACCGTAAAGTGGCGCCGCGCGTTCCGATCAGCGCGAAATTGGTGGCCGATCTGATCACGACCGCCGGAGCCTCGCGCATTCTCACCATGGACTTGCACTCGGGACAGATCCAGGGTTTTTTCAACATCCCCGTGGACAATCTTTACGCGACGCCGGTGCTGCTTCAGTACCTCAAACAGCGGCTGAACCACAGCGAGGTGACGATTGTCTCGCCGGACGCCGGCGGCGTGGAGCGGGCGCGCGATTTTGCGACGCGGCTCGACGCCTCGCTCGCCATCATCGATAAACGCAGGTCGGGTCCCAACGTCGTCGCCGAGATGAACATCATCGGCGAGGTCAAGGGGCAGATCGCGGTGCTTCTCGACGACATGGTGGACACGGCCGGAACGTTGACGATGGCCGCCGGGGCGCTCAAGCGCGAAGGGGCCAGAAGAATTCTCGCTTGCTGCACCCATCCGGTGTTGTCGGGGCCCGCGATTCAGAAGATCAACGAGTCCCCCTTGGAAGAGTTGATCGCGACGAATTCCGTTCCGCTGAGTCCACAATCGGCGAGTTGCAATAAGATCAAAGTTCTTTCCGTGGCCCATCTGATCGGCGAAGCCATTCGCCGCACCCACGAAGAGCGGTCGATCAGCTCGCTATTCGACTGAGCGGCCGACTCACAATTGGCACAGGAGGTAAGTTTTAGTGGAAACCGTTGAGATACAAATCGAACCGCGCGAAACCGGAACCAAAGGCAAGACGAAGCGTCTTCGCCGCGCCGGCAAGCTTCCGGGTGTTTTTTATGGCCCCAAGGCGCAAGCCGTTCCGCTGGAGGTCGACAGGAAGGACTTTATGAGCCGCGTCGCCGACCTGGAGGGCTCGCATCTGATTCGCATCAAGTCGGGCTCGCCGCTCCTCGCCGATAAAGTCGCCCTGGTCAAGGAGATGCAGTTCCATCCCGTGACCGGCGAGGTCCTCCATGCCGATTTTTACGA
>JBGQBP010000321.1:0-4045 GCA_041494945.1 Binatia bacterium
GACCTTTCAGCGGCGGCGTTCTTGCCGGCGATGTAACCCTGGGTCGTGCACCGCCCCAGACCGTGTTGATTGAATCCCCCCGCGGACTCGCCCGCACAATAGAATCCGGGGATGACCTGGCCGTTCATGTCCATCACCTGGCACTTGCCGTTGATCCTGAGCCCGGCGCGGCAATCGTGCACGAGCGGCGTGCCCCAGGCGGCGTAGAACGGCGGCGTTTGGATCTTGTACTTGGGCGTCGGCTTGCCGAAATCCAAATCCGCGCCGGATGCCACAAAAGAGTTGTAGCGTTCCGCAGCCGCTTCGAGCGCAGCGCCGCTCATCGGCTTTGCCTGATACGGATTCTTGATGGCGGCGGCCAGCTCACGAAGCGTCTTTGCGCTGAAGAAATAGCCGTCGGTATCGACGTAGGGCGGAGTCAGTTTCCACTTCTCCCGTTCCGCCGCGGCGGCGTCGAATATCGCCCACACCGGACCGGCGGAATAATCGGGCGGCTCCGAGTGCTCGTTCATCGCCACCGCGGCGTTGAAGAAATTATATTTGGTCGGATTGAACTTGATATTCTCGTTGTTGCGATAGTCGCTGGGCGTATAGGGCTGGATCTCGTTGGACACGTTGCCGTGGGGATAATCCCCTTTGGTCTCGTCGTAGAATCTCTTCCCGACTTGATTGACCAGGATTAAATCCTGCCAATCCTTTACGTTCAGGCCGGTGGCGCGGACGAGCGGGAAAATCGGGCTCTCGAGTTCCCAGGTCATGTAATTGTATCTCGTGGCGAGGGCGCGCTTGGTGCGGATGTTGTCGCCGTTTTCAAGAGTCTGGTTCGCGAAGCCCCAGAGCGATGCGCCGATGGCCATGGCGGCAAGCTCGCCGCTGCCGTCCTGGAAGGTATAGGGCTCGCCCGCGACTTGTAGAACATCGGTCAGGCGCGCATCGAACATGCGCCGGAAATTTACGTTGCTGGTGCTGCCGCCGGTGGCGATGATGACGGCCTTCTGCGCGCGGATAGCGACGCTCGCTTGGGTGGTCTCGATGTTGCCGTTGGAGCGAAAGCTCTCTAACGGTGTCGTCTGGCCCGGCATGATCCTCGGCGTGTGCCGCGCCGTGATGCCGATCACTCTCCCGATCTTTTGTTCCGAGCCGGGCTCGCGGACGAGGCCGGCCATTTTGTAGTTGAGCAGAAATCGCACGCCCTTTGCCCGCGCGCTCGCCTCGAGCGGCCTGATCAGAGCGGTGCCTCCTCTGGCGTTGGGACTTTCGGGACCTGCGCCCTTGGTCCAGGTCAAATGATTCTCCCTCGGCGCGGAGTTTCCCAAATTGTGCCCGCCTTGATTGTCCGGGGCGACGTCCTTGAAGTTCGCGCCGTTGGCGACGAGAAATTCGTATGTCTGGGCGCAATGATCGGCGAAGGCGCGCATGACCGCGCGGTCGTTATACCGGTAATCGGGCCAGCCGTTGGGTTGCACGATCGTCCAATCCGTGAGATCGCGGAAAACCACCTCCGGCGAGTCTTCGATGCCGTATTTCCTCTGCGCGCTGGTGCCGCCGCCGAGAGGCACATTGCCACCGCTGACAATCGCGTGTCCGCCGATATCGTAGTTGGTTTCAACGACGATGACCGAGGCTCCGGCGTCAACCGCCCTGATCGCCGCCGGCAGCCCCGCCGCCCCCGCGCCGACAATCACCACATCCGCCGCCAAGTCCCACGTCGCGGGGATTTTTCCTCTTGAGAGACCGGCGTTGGGGTCGTTGTGTTCCATGGATGGATTCTCCTCGGGCCGCGGCTGCGGCTCCGTTTCCGCACGAACCTTCCGAAACAAAAACGCCCATCTTTTATCCTATGCCGGTGAGAAGGGTCAAGTCCGCCCGAGCCGCTCCCATAACCGCTTTTAGAAAAACCAACCATGCAGAGACTCGGCGACGCGCGCGCCCGCGGCGCTTTTGATTTGTGCGCGCGATGTGTGGTAATGACAAAATCGTTTTTGAAGCTGCTCTTCTGGAGGTTGCCAATGACATGGATTTTGGACACACCCCCGTCTTACGCGTTTGTGCTGCTACGCTTGAGTCTTGCGGTGACATTTTTCTTTCATTCGACCCTACACATTTTCGGCTGGTTCGGCGGCCGCGGCGCGAAAGGACAACTCGCCAACTGGCGCGAGAAATACAACATCCCCATCCCCATCGGAGCGCTCGGAATGTTCATCGAGTTCTTCGGCTGCTTCGCCCTTCTCGCCGGATTTCTGACGCGGCCGTTAGCGCTGGGCCTGGCGGTCTTCATCGGCACGGTGATGGCAAAGGCACACTGGGGGCATGGCTTTTTCCTGGCGCGCCGCCCCGGAGATCCCAGCGGAATCGAGTACACGCTGGCGTTGTTTCTGATGGCTATGGCGCTCGTCATCGGCGGCGGAGGCGCTTTTTCCGTGGACCGGCTGCTCGGCGGCTAGGGAAGTGTCCTGGGCAAACAAAAAGGCCCGTCCGCCTATCGTTATGGCGGATCGGACCTTTTGCGTGAAATGCAGCGACGGTACTAAAGCGCCGGAACGCAGAGCTCCTGGCGCGTGACTTTTCCGGGAAACACGTCGAGGCAGGCGCCGCCTTGGACGACGACCTTGCCGTTCACCACGACCGCCTCTATTCCCGGCGGATGGCGCCGCACCTCGTTCGCGTCCACTTTCTCCGGCAGCCGCCCGCTCGCCAGGTCGTCGATCTTGTCGGGATCGAAAACCGTGATGTCCGCCGGCAGCCCGGTCTTGAGATAACCGCGGTTGAGGTGCAGTTTATCCGCCGCGAGGCCGGTGATTTTCCTGACCGCCTCTTCCAGGCTGAAGAGCTTCTTCTCGCGGGTCCAATGGCCGAGAATGCGCGCCGGAGAGCCGTGCCAGAAAAACCGGTCGAGGTGCGCGCCCGCGTCGGTGCCGATCAGGCCCTGCGGGCTCTTGATCATCTCGGCGAGCCGGTCCATGTGCGCGTTCGCCCAGCCGTAGAAGATCAAACGCGAGGCGAGATCGTCTTCGAGCCAGGTGTCGAAGAAAGCGTCGACGGGCGCCTTGCCGGTCGCGCGCGCGATCGCCTCCGCGCTCTTCCCTTCGAGTGACTTCAAGCTTGGTTTTTGCACGCGCTCGAATACGATCCGGTCCCAACCGAGCCACTCCGGAAACGATGGTTTGCCCGCGCCGTCGATCCGTTCCTGTTCCAGCCTGGCGCGGAGATCTCTGTTTTGAAGCTTTTGGCGCAACTCTCCGGCGGGCTCTTTGATCGCTTCCCACAGCGGCAGTCCTTCGAAGATGAAACAATCGGCGACGCCGAAGCGCCTGATGTGCTGGTAGGGAATGACGACGCCGTTGATGTCCTTGCCGCGTTTTTTGGCCTCCTCCATGAAGGCGATCGATCTCGCGGCGTCGTCTTTTTCTCCCGGACGGATCCGGAACTCATTGCCGATCATGTTGGAGTTGATTTTTTCCACCAGCGCCGGGAAGCCGCTCGCCGGCTTGAGCAGATTCTGAAAACCGTTGAACTGAAAGCAGCCGCCGTACTCCGCGGCGACGTTCGCCAGCCCGACCAGCTCCGCCTCGGTCGCAAACGTGCTCGGAGTTCCGGCGTGGACGGCCGGACCGCCGCGCGGGCTCGTAGAAAAACCGATGGCGCCGGCATCCAGTGCTTCGCGCACCATCCGCTTCATCGCGTCCAGCTCCTCGGCGTTCGCCTCTCGTTGATAAGCGGCTTCTCCCATCACCGTGAGCCTCACCGGGGAGTGCGGCACCAGGGCGGCGACGTTGATGCCGACCCGTCCCTTGAGATAGCCGAGGTACTCCGGGAAAGTTTTCCATTGCCAATCCTTCTCGTCGACGTACTTGTCGAGCACCCGGCGCAAATAGGCGACGAGGACCTTTCGCGGCTCGCTCTCGGCCGGCACGGGCGCGCACGAGGCGCCGCAGTCGCCGATCACGATCGTGGTCACGCCGAAGTTCACCACCGGATTGCCGTGCGGATAAAGCACGAGAAAGAGATCCATGTGGGTGTGCGGATCGATAAAGCCCGGGGCCAC
>JBGQBP010000322.1:0-4011 GCA_041494945.1 Binatia bacterium
AATTCTCGACGCGTCGGCGGGCGGCGTGGAAGAACAGGCGGCCGCGGGCACGCTCTCCTTGTGGCTCTCGGGACCGAAGGACGAATTCGAGCGTCATCTCCCGATCCTCAAAGCTATGGGGAAAAATATTATGCACGTCGGGGATTTGGGAAACGCCAAGCTGGTGAAAAATGCGATGGCGATGTTTGCCGCGATCCAACATATGGGGCTGGTTGAGATCGCCACCTGGCTCAAAAAGGGCGGAGTATCGGAACAAACCTTTCACGCGGTGTTGCAGAACTCGCAGAGTCACTCGGAGGGGATCGAGCGGATGTGCCAGACGCTGGTAAGCCGAAAATTCAAGCCGCGGAAGTCGTGGATGCCTAAGGATGTCGGCTTTGGTTTGGACATGGCTCGCGAGATGCAAGTGCCGATGCCGTTTAGCGCCCTAGCGTACCAGATGTTCGGGATCGCGCAGGCCAACGGGCTCGATGGGTATGAGGCGACCGGCATCGCCCATCATGTTTATCAGTTGATCTCCGGAGACAAGAAAGGATAGAGCGTCATTGGCGCCGCTCGATCGGCTTTCTCGATTTTTGAGTTTTCTATTGCGCCATCGCCCGCGGGACTATCCGCTCGACTTCGACCCGCAGGGGTTTGTCTCCTGGAGCGACTTGA
This sequence comes from Binatia bacterium, assembly GCA_041494945.1. Taxonomy (GTDB): domain Bacteria; phylum Desulfobacterota; class Binatia; order UBA9968; family UBA9968; genus JAJPJQ01. The sequence goes on from JBGQBP010000322.1 coordinate 658, forward strand.
AGGAGCAAGTTGAGGCGCGCTTTCCCGATGTCACCGACGAAGAGATTCGCAACGTGATCGCGAGCTCGGACAAAAAACGCTTCGAGATGCGCGAAGGCAAAGTGCGCGCCACCTATGGCCATTCCTTTCCCGTCGATATCGGCGTCGAGAGCCTAGAGCCGCCGGCTCGTCTCTACCACGGCACCGCTCGCGATCTGGCACAAACGGTTCTGCGCGAGGGACTCAAGCCGCGCGGCCGCACTTACGTTCATCTCAGCGCGTCTCTCGAAGAGGCGTTGGCGGTCGGACAGAGGCGCGATGCCAGTCCGGCGATTCTCGTCGTCGATTCTCTCGCGGCCCACTCGATCGGAATTCGTTTTTACGCCTCCGGTCCGCTCTACCTGGCCGGCGAGATCCCGCCGCAGTTCCTCTCCCTGTGGGAAGAATAAATCGCCTGGGTGATCTTCGAACTGTGGGCCGCCGGCCAATATCCGGAGCTATCCGCTTTAGGGATGACTCTGGTCGTCGTTCTCCTTGCGATCAGCCTGCTCGCGCGCTGGATCGGGGGGAAATTCTCAGTGCAGCAGAGCTAGCGCGTAGGTGAGCGTTATTGTTCACCGTATGGAAACGGCTAAGTCCGCCCCAACTTTTATTTATGCGGCGTTCAATGGTGAGATGTGGCCAATCTTACCCTTGGCGTTTTTTGCAGCCTCCCAGAGATCAATCGCGCGCTGGGCATTTAGCCAAAACTCAGGACTGTTGCCAAACAGACGCGAGAGACGCAACGCCATCTCGGGGCTCACTGCGCGGCGTTCCCGGAGCAACTCATTCACCGTCTGGCGCGATACCCCAAGAGCTTTGGCAAAACTCGAGACCGTCAGCCCATAATCCGGCAAGTAATCCTTACGCAGCATCTCGCCTGGATGGGTGGGGCGAACTTTCCTTGCTCTTTTGTTGGGAATACTCATCATTGCACCTCGCATCAGTGATAATCCGTCAATTCAACGTCAAACGCGTCGCCATCGAGAAACCGAAAGCAAATTCGCCACTGGTCGTTTACGGAGATTGTGTACTGGCCTTCCCGGTCCCTCTCCAATTTGTGCAGTCGGTTGCTTGGAGGAACTTTCAAATCGTCCACGCGGGTTGCTAAATCGAGATATTCCAGTCTTCGCACCGCTCTTTTCCAGACCTCTGAAGGAAATCGTTTTGATTTGCCCGTCTCGTACAGGTCCGCCGTGTGCCTGTCGGCAAACGTCCTGATCACAGGTCAAGTGTAAAGTGGCACGTGACGCCTGTCAAATGGTGACATAACGGGGCTATTTTGACCTGCGTGTGGTTTGACTTTGGGCCGCGAATGCCGCTATAAAATTGATCAAGATGCAGCCGAGCGCGGATAGAATTCTCCTCCTGTGGCGGCGGCGCCGCGAAAAGCGAGGGAAGAAAATAGCGAGAGATGAAAAGTCACCTTAGAGAACTGTTGCTCCGGGCCATCGAAAAAACGGCGAAGGGGGAAGAGCTGGAAATGACAGATCTTCCCCTTTTGCTTCTTGAGCCGCCGAAACAGAAGGAGTTCGGCGACCTGGCCTGCAACGTGGCGATGGTCTGGGCCAAGCAGCGAAGAAAACCGCCGCGGGCGATCGCCGAGGCGATTGTAAAAAATCTCGACGACCGGGAAGGCATCTTGGCCAAGGTGGAAATCGCCGGCCCCGGCTTTCTCAACTTTTCTTTCTCGCCCGAATTTTATTATGAGCGGCTGCGAGAGTTTGAAGCGCGGCAAGAATTGACGCCGAATCTAGGCCGGGGCGAAAAAGTCCAGGTGGAGTTTGCCAGCGCCAATCCCACGGGGCCTCTCCACGTGGGACATGGACGGGTCGCCGTGATCGGCGACGTTCTGGCGCGGTTGTTGGCCGCGACCGGATTCACCGTCGAGCGGGAATATTACGTCAACGACGCCGGCAACCAGATGGAGAAGCTGGGACAATCCATCTACGTTCGCTATCGCGAGCTTTTCGGAGAAAAAATCGATTTTCCCGAAGGCGGTTATCCCGGCGACTACGTGAGGGAGTTGGCGATGGAGGCCAGGCAACGTTGGGGCGAGAAGTTTCTCTCGGAGCCGCGAGACGCGGCGGCGGCATTTTTCAGCCAATACGGCGGCGAGAATCTGCTGGCGACGATTCGCGACGATCTCTCCCGGTTCGGCATCGGCTTCGATTCTTTCGTGAGCGAAAAGGATCTCCGGGCGCGCGGCGAAGTGGAAAAAACCATCTCGCTTTTGGCGGGCCGAAATATGCTCTACGAGCAGGAGGGCGCGCGCTGGTTCAAATCCACCGCCTACGGCGACGACAAGGACCGGCCGCTCGTCAAAAGCGACGGCGAGCTGACTTACTTTGCCAGCGACATCGCGTATCATCGAAACAAGCTGGAGCGCGGCTTCAAAAAATTGATCAACGTCTGGGGCGCCGACCATCACGGTTACGTTGCCCGTCTCAAAGCGGCTCTCGGCGCGCTGGGCTACGATCCGGAGGCTTTGCAAGTCGTTCTCGTGCAACTCGTGCAGCTCACCCGCGGCGGCGTGCCGGTGAGGATGGGCAAGCGCCAGGGAGAATTCGTCTCGCTTCGCGAAGTGCTGGAGGAAGTGGGCCAGGACGCGGCGCGGTTTTTCTTTTTGATGCGCAAGTCGGACAGCCACCTCGATTTCGATCTCGAGCTGGCGAAAAAAGAGTCGAGCGAGAACCCGGTCTTTTACGTTCAGTACGCGCACGCGCGGATCGCCAGCATCTTCGAGCAGGCGCGCCAGAACGGCGTGGAGGTGACCGATGTGTCGGCGCGCGCTGTGAAGCTGGAGCGCTTGACCGAGCCGGAGGAGCTTGTATTGATCAAGCACGTCATTCAATTGCCCGAGGCGGTCGAAGAGAGCGTCAACGAGCTTGAGCCGCACCGGCTGGTATTCTACTTGCTGGAGCTGGCCGGCGAGTTCCACCGGTACTACAATCGGTTCCGGGTGGTCTCCGACGATGCGGATCTGACCAAGGCCCGGCTGATTCTCCTGCGCATCGTGCAAAAGGTTATTGGCGGAGGTTTGACTCTTTTGGGAGTGACGGCGCCGTTAAAAATGGCCGCGCGCGCAGATGCGGCGGTGAAATGAATTGTTGAATCAGGAGTGAATTCCATGGCGGAGAATCGTAAAGACAACGGCGGTCTCTACTATTTCAGCAAAACTCAACTCGTTATCGTGGGGACGGGATTTACTGCGACCTGCGTGCTGGTTTTCCTCCTCGGCATTCTGATCGGCCAGGGAGTCGAGGAGCGAAAACTCCTCAAGCAGGAAGAGCCGTTGGTGAAAGTGCCGTTGCAGCCGCTGGCGCCGGGAACGAA
>JBGQBP010000323.1:0-3999 GCA_041494945.1 Binatia bacterium
ATGGCCTGGGCTGCGCCCTTGCGGATTTTCCGCGGCTTGCCATTCTCGGTAAAATCGAGGCCGCTCATTTGCGTCTTGGCACTGAAGGGGATGAACTCAGGGTGGTCCGCGACTTCCCGCCCGCGGAGACCGAAGCTTTCCTTGGCGAGAACGACGATCGAGCGGCCCTCGGGCGTTTCGTCTGCGAGGGAGGCTAATTGTGCAACGTCCGCCAGCCGACTGACCAGGATGCCGGGAGCGCTGATGAACTGCGTCGCCATGCGGTTGCCGAGAGTGATCGTCCCGGTTTTGTCGAGGAGTAGCGTATCGACGTCTCCCGCGGCCTCGACCGCCCGCCCGCTCATGGCGAGAATATTCTTGCGGACCAGGCGATCCATGCCGGCGATGCCGATGGCCGAGAGCAGCCCGCCGATGGTCGTCGGAATCAAGCACACCAGGAGCGCCACGATGACAGTCACGGAAATGCCGATGCCCGAGTACAAGGCCAATGGCACGAGCGTCACGCACGCGAATAGAAAGACGAGCGTCAGGCCGGCAAGCAAGATGTTCAGCGCAATTTCATTAGGCGTCTTCTGCCGCGTCGCTCCTTCGACCAGCCCGATCATGCGGTCGAGGAAGGATTCGCCTGGATTGGTCGTAATGCGCACGACGATGCGATCGGACAGCACCCGGGTTCCTCCGGTCACGGCCGAGCGGTCGCCGCCGCTCTCGCGGATGACCGGCGCCGACTCCCCCGTGATCGCCGATTCGTCGACGGACGCGATGCCTTCGATCACTTCGCCGTCTCCGGGAATAAATTGGCCCGCTTCGACGACGACGACATCGCCCTTGCGCAAGGTTGACGCCGGCACGCTCTCTTCTCGTTTCCCGTTCACCAATCGGCGCGCGGTCGTTTCTTGGCGCATCTTCCGAAGATTTGCGGCCTGGGCCTTGCCGCGTCCTTCGGCCACCGCTTCGGCAAAATTGGCGAAGACGACGGTGAACCAGAGCCAGACGCTGACGTTGGCCGTGAACCAGAGCGGCTGGGACTGCGGCGTCGGCGCGATCAAGTCGCGCAGCCAGATCAAAGTCGTGAGAACGGCGCCGATCTCGACCACGAACATGACGGGGTTCTTTATGACCAGCCGCGGGGCGAGCTTGCGAAAGCTGTCCCAAACCGCCGGACGCAAAATCTCGGGAGCGAACAGCGAGAGTTCCTGTTTTTTGAGACTTGCCATGTCAGAAAACCTTTCCCGCTTGGGCGAGGAAATGCTCCACAATGGGCCCAAGCGATAATGCGGGGAAGAAAGTCAACGCGCCGACGATAATCACGACGCCGATCAAGAGAACTACGAAGATCGCTCCGTCGGTGGGGAAGGTTCCGAGACCTGCCGGCACGGTCTTCTTCCCGACCAGCGAACCCGCGATCGCCATCGCAGGAACGATCATCAGAAAGCGGCCGACGAGCATCACGATGCCGCCGCTCACGTTCCACCACGGCGTGTTGCCGTTAAGTCCGGCGAAGGCCGAGCCGTTGTTGCCGGCGTTGCTGCTGTAGGCGTAGAGGATCTCGCTCAGTCCGTGCGGGCCCGGGTTATTCAACGAAGAGACGCCGTACGGCGCCACGGCGGCCCAGCCGGAAAAGTAGAGGATCGCCAGCGGAAAGATCAGCACGTAGAGCATCGCAAGCTTCACTTCCCGCGCCTCGATCTTCTTGCCGAGGTACTCGGGCGTCCGGCCGACCATGAGACCCGCGATAAAAACCGAGAGCAGGACGAAGATCAACATTCCGTAGAGACCCGCGCCGACGCCGCCGAACACCACCTCTCCGAGTTGAATATTCGCCAGCGGAACGAGGCCGCCCAGAGCGGTGAAGCTGTCGTACATCGCATTGACGGCGCCGCATGAAGTGTTCGTCGTGATCGTCGCCCAGAGCGCCGAGTTGGCGATTCCGAAGCGGATTTCTTTGCCTTCAAAGTTACCGGCGGCTTGATTTACGCTAAGGCTTTGTATAGCGGCGTTGCCGGTAGTCTCGTAATAGTAGGCGACCGATACGCCCATGAAAAACATCAGCGCCATCGCGGCAAAGATCGTCCATCCCTGTTTCTGATTCCCCGCCATGCGGCCATACGTGTAGGTCAGCGCCGCCGGAATGGCGAAGATCAGCAACATCTCGATCATGTCGGTGAGGGGCGTTGGATTTTCGAACGGATGGGCACTGTTGGCGTTAAAGAATCCGCCGCCGTTGGTGCCGAGCTCCTTGATGACTTCCTGCGACGCCACCGGCCCCATGGGCAGCGACTGCTTGACCCCTTCGAGAGTTGTGACATCGACGTAAGGAGCGAAGTTCTGAATCACTCCCTGCGAGACCAGAACTAGAGCCACGGGAATGCAGATGGGCAGAAAGACATAAAGAATAGAACGCATGAGATCGACCCAGAAATTCCCCAGTGTCTTGTGCTCGCCGGGCTGCAAGCGATAGGTCAACCCGCGCGCAAGAGCGAGCGCCACACAGAGGCCGACGGCCGCCGAGAGGAAGTTATGCCAGGCCAATCCGGCCATCTGCGTGAGATAGCTCATAACGGACTCGCCGGCGTAGTTCTGCCAATTGGTGTTCGTGGTGAAGCTCACCGCGGTGTTGAAGGCCAGATCCGCCGGTACCGGTCCGAAATTCTGTGGGTTCAAGGGCAGAAGATGCTGCAAGCGCTCGATGCCGTAGGTGACGAGGAGCGTGACGGCGCTAAAGATGAGAAGAGCGAACGTGTAGTCTTTCCAATCCTGCCGTTCTTTCGGGTCGATGCCGCATAGCCAATACAGCCATCGCTCGATCGGACCGAAGACGCGCGGCAGGGGCTGCCGCTCGCCTTCGAACACGCGGGACATGAAAATGCCGAGCGGCTTGGTTAAAGCCAGAATGACAACTACAAAAATTAGAATTTGAAACCAGCCGTTTGCGGTCATCCTTTGTCCCTTTGCAGCTCCGAGCTAAAACTTCTCCGGATAGAGCAGCGCATAAACCAGGTATCCCATGACGACCAAAGACACGATGCTGCCGAGTAGGTATTCCAGCGCCATGAACTCCCTCCTAGATACGGTCGCATCCGATGACGTAGCACCACGAGATTGCAAAAAAGACGATCGTGACGACGACGAAGATTAGATCCGCCATTTCAAATCGCTCCTCTCGCGTTCATGGGTTCATGTTAGTGAGCCGCGAAGGGTTCGCCAAATTAAAAGGCGGCTCTGATGAGTTAAAAAATGGTTAAAAGAAGGGACTACTTACTGCCGCGCGCCTGAGTTGCCTGATGACTGCTGTTTTCGAGCATGCGCAGTGCCCAGGAACCGACGCCTGAGAAGGCCCAGATTAAAAGAGCATAAACGACAATGCCGCCTACCACCGTCATCGCTGTCCGCAGCCACCGTGGCATTCTCGATTTCGGTGTGCATCAGTACCATTGCGTTCACCGCGCAGATGCCGAAAATTTCAGTAGCCATATTTCATTCGCGAGAAATTGGCGCAGAGCGAATCAATCGCCAGTCTCTTGGCTTTCGGTGGAAAGGACGACTCGGATGGGCAGAATCATCATGTTCAGGCCGCTGAAATAAAGCCTCCGTTCCAAAGCGAAAGGCGTCTGGTTGTGGAGGAAGCGGGCAAAGTAGGGCTCTTTGGCGAAGACCAGCTTCCCGGCGAAAAAGATAGCTCTTGAGTATTCCTCCGCCACCGATTTACAGAGTTTCTCTAATTCTTCGAGAAGATCGACTCCGAGCGAATAACGATACTCGGCATAGCAACCCAGACAGTTGGCAAACTCGACCAGACTTTTGAGGTCTTCCTCTTTCGACTTACGCAAGTTCTCGATTTCTTTTAGCCCCTTGAATTGGCCTGAATCGATCACTCCGACGGAGAGAAAGACGATGTTTTTAAAATGATTGGGAAAAAGCCGCTGGATGTTGAGCAGCGAGTGGATGGTGATGCCGTCGAACGCTCTTGCGATAATAACGGCCGTAGGCGCGCCGGCC
>JBGQBP010000324.1:0-3988 GCA_041494945.1 Binatia bacterium
GTTCTCTCCGGCATTCCGCTTTTGCTCTTCTTCGCCAAAGGCGTGCCCGTCGCCGCGATTCCGGTCGAGACGTACCGTCTCGTCGTCTCGCCGACGATTCCGACGATTCCGCTTTTCGCGCTCGCGGGATTTATTTTGACCGAGGGCGGAACCAGCCGGCGGCTGATTCGCCTCTTTCGCGCGCTCTTCGGCTGGATGCCCGGCGGCCTGCCGATCGTGGCGACGCTCGTCTGCGCCTTTTTCACCACTTTCACCGGCGCATCAGGCGTGACGATCCTGGCGCTCGGCGGATTGCTCCTGCCGGTGTTGCTGCAAAGCAACTACCGCGAAAAATTTTCGGTGGGCCTGCTCACGGCCACCGGCTCGATCGGAATTCTTTTCCCGCCGAGCCTTCCGGTGATTCTCTACGCGGTCGTCGCGCACGTTCCCATACTGGACCTCTTCAAAGCCGGGATCGTCCCGGGGATTCTCATGGTCGGCGCCGTTTGTTTGTTCGGTATCCGGGAAGGTACGCGCTCGAACGTGCCGCGCCGGCGCTTCGACGCGCGAGAGGCGGCAGCCGCGCTCTGGGAATCGAAATGGGAAATTTTTCTGCCGGTCATCACCCTGGCCGCGATCTTTGGCGGCTATTGCACGCTGCTCGAGGCGGCGGCGGCGACCGCCGTCTATGCGCTCGCGATCGAGACCGCAGTCTATCGCGACCTCCACGTTACGCGCGACCTGCCGCGCGTGCTCGTCAAGTGCGCGGCGACCATGGGAGGCGTGTTCATCATCCTCGGCGGCGCGATGGGCCTTACGAATTACGTTGTCGACGCGGAGATCCCGATGATCGCGACGGCCTGGGTGCAGGCGCACATCCACTCGCGGATTGTTTTCCTGCTGGCGCTGAACATTTTCCTGTTCGTCGTCGGCTGTCTGCTGGACATCTACTCGGCGATCGTCGTCCAGGCGCCCCTGCTCCTGCCCATCAGTCAGGCTTTTGGAATCGATCCGATCCACATGGGAATTATTTTTCTCGCCAATCTCGAATTGGGCTATCTGACGCCGCCGGTGGGGCTGAATCTTTTTCTCGCGTCCTATCGATTCGACAAGCCAGTGTTCCGCGTCTTTCGCGACACGCTTCCGTTTCTCGTGGTTTTGCTTCTCGTGGTGGTGCTGATCACTTATGTGCCCGCGCTCACGGTCGGCGTCGCGGGCGCTTTGAGGACGCCGTGAGGGAAGCGATGAAACCGATTCAACCGACGGCATCCAGGTCTGCGAGTCCCGCTCGCATCGACTCTATCGGCATGGACCGCTGGAAACTGATTTTCGGCGGCTTGGGTTTCCTGCTCTTGACGGTCGGAATTTTCTGGTACCAGTTCCATCGAATTCAGACGGGCGAAGCGAGACCCGAATGGAACCGGCTCCGATGGAGCTACGGGCTCGTGATCCTCCTCTGTCTTCCGATCGAGACGGTTTGCGCGGCATTACGGATATGGTTGTTGTGCCGCGTCTTGCATCCGGGCGTGCGCCTGTGGACGTGCGTCAAAGCGGAACTCACGAACGTAACCATTTCCCTGCTGACGCCGTCGCAGACGGGCGGCGGACCGGCCCAGATCTACATGCTGAGCCGCGCCGGGGTGAGCGTCGGAACTTCACTGACGGTGAGCCTCATCTCTTTTATGGGGACGACGGCGGTTCTGATTCTTATGGGTCTCTATACAATTTTCGTTTCCGGCATCGGCGAGGCAACGCCGCTTTTCGCAACCGCGTTCTGGACGATCATCGCCGTCATGCTGGCCATGGCCGTTGGAGTGCTTTGCCCGGGCTTATTCCGCATCGTCTTGGGAACCCTATCCCGGGCGATCTGGCGTTTGCGCGGCCGCAACGGAGCTTTACGCGAATGGCTGCCGCCGCACGGCGACCGCACCGGGCCATCCGCGGAGCGCATGGGCGACCTCGCTTACAAGCTCGCCGACCTCGTCTACACCTACCGGGACGATGTGCGGAAATTCTTGCGCATCGGTAAGGCCACCTTTGCGTGGACATGCCTGCTCAGCGCGGTCTTTCTTTTTTCCCGCACGCTGATGCCATTTCTCTGTCTGCGATTTTTGGGAATCGAAGATTCGACGTTACGCCACGTTATTGAATCTCAGGTGGCGCTCACTTTTCTGGTCTTCTTCGCGCCGACGCCCGGAGGCGCCGGCTTGACGGAGGGCGCTTCGATGGCGCTCATGTCGGGAATCGTGCCCGTAGGTTTTGTCCCTTATTACAACCTGCTCTGGCGCTTTTCGACCGCCTACCTCGCGGCCCTGTCGGGAATTTTTTGCTTGCTTAACGCCGTCACGCACGATCTCAGAAAAACCGTCCGTCATTTTCGCAAATCCGAGCCGACGATGCCGGAGAATACTATTGGCATCCCGCAACCGACGGATCAAAACCGCGAAAGGAGCGCATTCATCCCATGAAACCATCGGACTACGTCATTCACCTGACGCTCAGCGTCTTTCTCATCATCGGCGTCTACCAGTTCTACTTCTGGTGCCAACTCCATCAACTGGCGCGGCCGCGCGAGCTCAAGCTCCCCGCCGACGACTGGATTCCTTATCGCCCGAACTGGGTGTGGATTTATAGCTTCCTGTATTACCCGGTGATCCTGTACATCAACTGGGCCGTCGATTCTCCCGGCCAATTCACCCGGATCGCCATCAGCTACATCTTGCTCCTGGGGTTTCAGATGGCGTTTTTCGTCGCATTCCCCGTGGTAACGCCGGCAGGCTGGCGCGCAAGCAATCGCCGGCGCAACTATTCAGAGCGCTTCCTGGCGTTCGTGCAAAGCTTTGACGCATGCTCGAACAGTTTCCCCAGCATGCACGTCTCCGTGGCGATGCTGACCGCCTTGCATCTGTACCCGCGCTTGGGAACATGGGCGGTCGCGTTTCCGCTGCTCATCGGGCTGAGCTGCCTCTTCACCAAGCAGCACTACCTGATCGACATTCCGGCCGGCGCCGCGCTGGGCTGGGTGACGTTTAAAGTATTTGCGCTGGTCGCTTGATCCCAGCAGGCTTGGCGTCCACGACAAGGCACTCGCACCTCTCGCGACACATCTGCCTAGCTTTTTAGGCACCTTGCTTATCTCACTGCCTAATCAATCAGACAGCTGGTCCACTCGGACAGGCGGTTGTTTTCACCCAAGCTTCCGATCTTCTCCTTAATTTCAGTCGAATATCTTTCCCGCAGCGGATGAATGAATCGCTGGGATCGGCCTGGCACACGAGTTGCTCTCTATGAATTAACAACGAGAGTAGAACTAAAATGATTTTGAAACGTCAGTCGAAGTTGAGTGGGCTTGGAATGGCCCTCATATTCAGCGGGTGTACTACTGTCCAACCCAGTTTACGTCCTGAACCCCTGCCGACATTCCCACCGCCCACAGTTGGCCAAGTGCAAGAAGGATTAGAAGTTTCGGTGGACGAATTTGCTTCGCCCGAGAAGTCACGCGAGGTATTCAAGGTAACCGTATCCAAGAGGAGCACCGGATACGAAATTGGAAATGTAGCTGCAGAGGTCGGCTCTTACGGAGTCTTACCACTCCGCCTGCATGTGTTTAATAGGGGTGATGGGAATTACCAGGTGAACAAAAACGATATCAAGGCCTTATTAGGGGGCCAACCCTTAGCTCGGCTCTCCGGTAAGGAGGCAGCCGATCAGGGGGCTAGCGGTGAATACAAGAAGGCCTCAACCTGGGATGCCTTTGCGAATACTGCTGTAGTTGCCTTAAGTCCACTTCTTCCGCTTCTTCTGTTGCTGGCGCTTGAAGTGTGCAAACACCCGGAATGCTTCAACCAAAGTCAGCCGGCCCCCTGCTCTGGCTATAGTCTTTACTACACATGCACCGTAGGTAAGTTTCAGCAACTTTTCGAATACCTAGAACTGACCGACACGCTGCTGAAACCCGGCGACACAGCCGCGGGATTTGTTTATTTCAAGTTGCCTGAAAAAGTTAAAA
>JBGQBP010000325.1:0-3974 GCA_041494945.1 Binatia bacterium
AGCGATTCTTCACCGAGGAAGAAATCGAGAAATGCCTTGCCAGCATTCGGGTGCGGCGCCTTCGCGCTCAAAGCGATGTACTGGCCGTCGCCCATGAAACTCGGGAGCCGCACGTAATCCAGCGGCACGAGTTTTCATAAATCTCCGTCTAACGCACGATGCCTCTCTTATGGGCCGATCCTTTTCCGCGTCTTTAACTCTCTTTAAGCCGGTCAGAAAGGTCTCAGCTACAAGGCGCGCGAAGGTCCGCGAGCGGAGGCGTACTTACTTCAGTACGTTGACGCGAAGCGGGCCGAGCGCAACGCAGTAGATGGATCTTTATGGCCGGCGCCTTAGTCGAGCGGCTCCAGTTTGACAATCTCCGCCCCATGATTGCTCCCGGTCCAAAACGTCACCGGCGTCGTCGAGTTGTCCACGAACACGCGGCGGATATTGGTCTCCCTGGGAAGAAGATAGTCGGTGAACTGGCTGGTCTTGGGATCGAGCCGCGTCACGCGATCGGTCCACATCGAGCCCGCCCAGATTTCGCCGTTTTTATCCGGCACGACGTGGTACGGCGCGCTCCATGGTATCGGCACGGTCCATTCCTGGATCTTCCCGCTCTTCGGGTCGAGCATGCCGATGCTGTTGTTGCCGTACTCGGCGAACCAGAGCCGGTCCTGCGCGTCGAACCTGCCGCGCCGCGGGCGCGAGCCGGCGGTCACCGTCGTATAGATTTTGAAGTCTTTCGTCTTGGCGTCGATCCTGCCGATATTATTCGCGCCGAACTCCAGCAAGTAAAGATTGTTCTGGCTATCGGACGGAATGCCGTACGCGCTGATCGTCCGGTTGGCGCCGGGAATCGGGAACTCGCCCAGGTTTTCAAACTGCCCGGTGGCGACGTCCAGCCGGTAGATGGCGTGCGTGTCCTGATTGTTGGTCCAGACTTTGCCGTCCACGTGGGAATTGGACGGACTCACCATCGACTGCTGCGTGTGGTTTCCCTGCCATTCCTTCGGGATGGAGTAAACCTGAAATTGTTCGGTCTTTCTGTCGAACTTCGCGATGCCGCCCTGATACATCAATGAGATCCAAAGATTTTCCGCTTTGTCGAATTGCAGATCGAGGGTGCCGAGCGGAAAGCCTTTTTTCAAAACCGGAATGGGAAACTCCGTGACCTTGCCGGACTTGGGGTCCATCCTACCCATGAACTGGTCGCCGAAATCGGAATACCAAACCATCCCCGCGGAATCGACGACCACGTCGTGCGGCATGGCCAGCTCCCGCGGCAGATCGTATTCGGTAACGATCGCGCGCGTGGCTCTCCCCTTGGGCCGCGGCAGCGTCTTGAGCGGATATTTAAACGTCGCGCTCGTGCTCAAGTTGACGCTGGCGAGCCAGTCGGCGATCGCCTTCGGATCGACGCCGCGCGTGCGGTCGCGCTGCGTGCCGCCGACGGTCATCTGCGGGCGCGCCGGCACGCTGCCGGGCGCGTAAAGCCCCATCCGCTGAAAGACCTGAACCCATTCGGCCGCGTTGTGATTCGACCGCATGACGCGCTCCAGCGTGTGGCAGCCGTTGCAGCCGGTGAGAAAGTTTTTCTGATCGTCGGTTCCCGGAATGCTCAAGACCCATTCCGCGTCGCTCAACTGGGCGGAGAGATTTTCGGTCGGCTTGAGCTTGATGTCGGCCGTCGTGGCCTTCTCCGCCGCGACGTCGACCGCCTTGGGCCCGTCGAGATCGTAGCCGCCGGCGCGAATCTTGAGCGCGTAATGGCCGGGTCCGAGCTTCGAGGCGGGGAAGCTGAACCGTCCCTTCTCGTCGCTCATGACGTTGACCGTCATGGTCGATCCGTCCTTCTTGGCGCCGACGACAACGCCTTCCATCAATCCTTCTTTCGCCGAGCTGACCTGTCCGGTCAAAGCGACCCCGTCCGCTCGAACGGGGGCGGCCGCGAGCGACAGGAGTATCCCCGCCGCCGTCATCGCAATCGCGAGAACTATTTTCTTTTTCATAAGCATCCTCCAGGGATTATATTGGCAAGCAACTTAGACAGGCCCGTCGTACCACTCCGCTCCATCGATCGTCAAGGCGCAATCGGATTGGCCCGCCGCCCCGCAAAGGAGGTGTTCACCCCTTCCGCTTTCATCCTCCATCCTTTCATATCCGCCTCACACCCCTCGCCTCGCTATGGCTTTTAGGTGAAGGCCTTCCTTTTTCTGAAGGTAGGCGACAATCTCAAAGAAGTTGCGCGCTTGAGGGTTGCCTTTAGGACCAAGCATGCGCATAAGGCCCTGCGGTGATTTTTTGGTGATCGTGGCTAACGCGTCAAAACCCACGGTGGCACGCCGCCGGCAAATCCGCCCCGATCGGCTTGACGAAGTGAAGCGATAGGCGGTCTTGTTATCGGCCGTCGCCTGTATGATATTCGTATGACATAAGTATGCGGGAGAAGTATATGAGAACGACGATTATACCTAAGGATGATCTGGTTAATAAAGCGAAAAAGCTTTCGGATTGGATAGCCCAGCCCGGCCGAAAAGAATTAAAGGCCCGCTTGGTCGAGGAGTACCGTTCGGGACGGCAGGAAGCGGGTCGGACCAGCCAAGAATTTGCCCACGTGGATAAAGAGGGCTGGCCTTCGTGGTGAAAGGGTCGTGGGTCCAGCCGTTGCTATCCGCGAAAAACACTCATCTACCTAAAGATTCCCGCGCTCTCTGCGACCAGATCAGAACCATAGACAAGAGGCGCATCCGAGAAACAGTTGGAGTGATAAACGGCGAGTTGTTGGGGAAAATAGATCGCGGCCTAATACTCCATCTGGAACTCGAAGAATATGTAAAGCTGTAGTGCGGCAAGGAAACCGAGCCCAAGGTCGTGAAATGGCAAATTTGCCCTATTTTACGCGCAACCAATTGCAGTAGAGAGTAAATAGTAACGAGCCACGAGGAAAGAAGAGAACCCGGCGGGTCATTATGGTCTTTGCGTTTGAACAGTTGGAAGTGTGGAGAAGAAGCGTGAATTTTGCAGAGGAGGTTCTTGAATTTACCGACGCTCGAATTGATCGAAAAGACGCCTTCTCTTTAGGAGAACAATTGAGGAGAGCCGTGATTTCTATTTCTAACAATATTGCCGAGGGCGGCGGGAGAAATAGCAGAAAAGAGAAGAAGTACTTTTACAATATCGCCAGGGGCTCGGTGTATGAGGTGGTTAGCCTTTTAGAAATATGCAAGAGACGAGGCTACTTGGAGCAAGGCTCTCACGCGACCTTGGCGCGTCGTGGTTACTGCCGGTACATAGGCGTGCGCGTGAGGTTCTTTGCCCTTATGCCCTTGGCGTAATTGGCCTTGCCGACCACGAACTCCTCTTCCGGTTCCTCGGCCGGGGCAATCCCGATCTTCTCGTAGCAATCTCGGATTTCTTTCCGGCCGGACGCATCCAGTATCGCCGCTTCCTCGGAAGATTGCGCCGAGCCGCGGGGCAGGCCGCCGTTACCTCCGACGCACCAGTGATAGTAGTTGATGTGCGCCCACGGATGGCTCCCTTTGATCAGGAACGACTCCTGTAAATTGTGAACGTATTTATAGGCCGGCGCCATCCGCCAATAAACGGTCATGGCCTTGTCGAGTTGCCCGTGGTTCACCAGGTCCATGAACTCGACTAGATACGGCTTCTCGGGTGATTGAAGGGATTCGACGACCCACTGACCCACCCACTGAACGTGATAGTTCCGCGCCAGTATGGGAACCAGTTCGATATTGGCGGGGCCGAACAGAATCCGGTCGCCCAGCCGCTCGCAAAGCTCGAATGCAGAGCCGATGTTTATCGGCTGGGTCAGTTTCATTCCCACCACATTCGGAACGTCCGCAAGACGGTCGAAAACGTCCATCAACATCCCGCTGGGGTGGAACCGGCGCAGCGCCGGGCAATGGTAACCGTAGAGAATGATCGCCAGTCCGGTCGCGTCCGTGAGTCGCCTCAAGTACCGGTAGACC
>JBGQBP010000326.1:0-3945 GCA_041494945.1 Binatia bacterium
CCTTCGCTGAACTTCTCGAAGACCATGACCAAAAGGATGGAGACGCAGAGGATGAGTCCGATGATGTGAATGCTGATGTGGCGCCACCAGTCAGGGTATTCCAGGCGGTTTCGAACCCAGTAGCGAACCATGCCCGATTCCGAAAGTGAAAAGGTGAGAAAGACATTGATCGAATACATCAGAACCAACGTGGTAGTCTCCCCGCGAGTGTAGAGAAGCGTCATTGCGGCCGCGGCCGAGATCAGGATCACGCCGTTCTGTACGGTAAGGCGCTCCGAGAGATGGGCGAAGCGGTGCGGCAGCCAGGAGTCCGCCGCCATGTTCGCCATGACGCGCGGACCGTCGATCAAGCCCGTCTGAGCGGCGATGAGAAGAATCGCCGCTTCGCTGGCCAAGGTGAGGATCACTATCCACGAGCCGATCGGCAATCCCGCCCAGTGAAAGCCGCCGGCGAAACGTTCCACCAGCACGGCATTCATCGTCTTGCCCTCCATGGGGAGTACATGCATCAATAGATAACAAAGAAGGATGCCGCCGGCGGTGGCGGCGAGCGACGTCGCCATGTAGAGCATCGTTTTCTTGCCGGTCTCCACCGTCGGCTCGCGCATGATCTGCAAGCCATTAGAGACCGCCTCAATGCCGGTATAGGTTCCGGCGCCGCGGGTGTAGGCGTGAAGAAAAAGCGCAGCCATACCGCCGAGACCAAGAGTCGCTATTCCGCTTTGGAAGCCGGCGTGGACTTCCTGCGCCACGGTCGGAATCGCGCCTGCGTGCAGCGCGATGATGCCAAGAATGACGAAAGCATGGGTAACGATGAAGAGAATAAAAATCGGCGCGATCGCCGCGACCGATTCCTTCACGCCGCGCAAGTTCATGAGCATGAACAAACCGATCCCGCCGAACTCCACAGCCAATTTCCACAGGTGCCAGCTTGGCGGCAGAAAACTGAAGATCGCGTCGGCCGCAGCGGCGATAGAGACCGAGATGGTGAGAATGTAATCGACGACCAGCGCCGAGCCGGAGACGACGCCGAATCCGGAGCCGAGCAATTTGGTCGCCACAATGTACCCGCCGCCGCCGAATGGAAAGTGTTCGATGATGCGCGAATAGGCATAGGCGATGATGAAGATGGTAAAAGCGGTGGCAAAGACCAGGGCGACCGCCAAATAGTGGTTATCGCCGAGAGCGCGGAAGGCTTCTTCCGGGCCATAGGCGGAGGAGCTCAAGCCGTCCGATCCGAGTCCGACCCACGCTAGAAACGCGGCCAGCGAGACGCGCTGGAAGACCTGCGGATCCAACGGATCCTTGGGCTTTCCGAATACGATATTCTTGAGCGCGTGACCGGCTCGGTTCGTTGCTCTCATGTTGTCGCGGAAGCTACGTTCGGCGCGAACGAGAACGGGTTTGTGGTGAAGTTAAGTTCGCTTCACCGTAGCAGATCGGGGACCGCTTCACGTAGTTAAAACTTGATCGGGAAGCGTTAAAAAAATGTTAAAGAAAAAGAAGATCGAGCGCGGTCGAACGGAAACGGCGGATCAATTCGTCGCTGCCGGTTGCTCCGATGTGAAAACACGGATGGGAAGAATCATCATTTCCAGGCCCTCGAACTGAAGGCGCTGCTCCAGAGTAAACGGGGTGTGGTTGTGAAGCAGGCGGGTGAGAAAATTCTCCTGCTGGAAGACCAGCTTCCCGGCAAAAAAGACCGACTTGCTAAAATCCTTGGTGTCCGACTTGCAGAGCTTCTCCAACTCTTCGATGAGGTCAACGCCCAGGGAATATCGATACTCGGCGTACCAGCCGAGACAGTTGGCGAATTCCACGAAGCTCTTGAGTTCTTCTTCTTTGGCCCGGCGCAGGTTCTCGATCTCGCCGAGGCCTTTGAAGCGGCCGGAGTCGATCAGCCCGACCGAGACGAAGACGACGTTCTTGAAGTGATTGGGAAAAAGCCGGCCGATGCTGAGAAGCGAATGGATCGCGAGCCCGTCGAAGTCCCTCACGATGAGAACCGCGGTAGGGGCATTCGGGCTCTTCGCCGGCACCGGAGTTTTGAGATCCGGACGAAAGGGTAGGTTGATGAGGGTTTCATCTAGACTCTTCAGCGCACTACGCACTTGCTCGTAATGCGACCGGACGACGTGGCAGAGAAAAATAAACGCGGAGGTTACCAGCAGTGTCACCCAGCCGCCCTCGGCGAACTTGATAGTTACAGTGATGACCAGAATGGTTGCCGTGAACGACAGGCCGAGTCCGTTTACAAAGAGCTTGCGCAGCCAGCGTCTTTCGGCTTTCCTTACTTCCCACCAATGGCGGCACATCCCAAGCTGAGAGAGAGTGAAGGTCAAAAATACGTTGATGCTGTACATGACGACCAGTAGTCTTACGTCGCCGCCCGTATAAAGGAGAAATGCCAGCGACGCCATGCCCATGAACCAAATGCCGTATTGAGCGACCAGGTGGTCGCTCAAATGCGAGAAGCGATGGGGAACCCATGAATCGATCGCCATATTTGAAAGCACTCTCGGGCCATCGATGAATCCCGTCTGCGCCGCGACCAAAAGGAGCGCCGCTTCCGTTACCAAAGTAAAAATCATCAAGCCATATGCGGAATCGGGCGAAAAGAAATTTCCGTAAATTATGGTGAAAAGGCTCGCGTTGAGAGTCTTGCCGGGCTCGTGTACGACGTGGTTGAGCAAATAGCAAAGCAGAAGACCGCTGGCCGTGAAGGCGAGCGAGGTCGCCATGTAGAGCATGGTCTTCTTTCCGGTCTCGACTCTGGGTTCGCGCAGGACCTGAAGGCCGTTGCTGACCGCCTCGATGCCGGTGTAAGTTCCGCCGCCAAGACTGTAGGCGTGAAGAACGATAAAAACAGTCGTCCACAGTCCCATAGCTTGAATATCCCCGACCGTCTTCTGGTAAGTGGTGGCAGCGACGACGGGAATTTCCGCCGCTTGTGGGACGATTCCCAGGCTGATGGCAAAAATATGGGCAACGACGAAACAGATAAAAATGGGAAGTAGGAACAGAACCGACTCTTTTGTGCCGCGGAGATTCAGGTAGAGAAGAAAAAAGATCAAAAGAAATTCGATCGCGAGCTTGCTTCCATAGATCGAGGCCGGCAAGAAGCTGAAAATCTGGTCGCCCGCGCTGGCAACGGAAATAGTAATCGTCAGCATGTAGTCCACGATCAACGCGGAGCCCGAGACCAGGCCGACTCTGGGCCCGAGAAGTTTGGTGGCTACCAGATAACCGCCGCCGCCGGTGGGAAACAGCTCGATGATGTGGCTGTAGCTCGCCGAAATGACGAAGACGGTTACGGCCATGAGCAGCGCTAACGAGAGCGCGAGAAAAAAATGCTGGCCTAAAGCGAGATAAGCCTCTTCGGGGCCGTAAGCCGACGAGCTCAAGCCATCGGCGCCAAGACCGACCCACGCGAGAAAGGCCACGAGCGAGATCTGATGGAAGACCTTTGGATCCAAAGGATCTTTAGGCTTCCCAAATAAAATATTTTTGACGGGGAAACGCGGCCGACTTTTATGCTTCATATTCCCTGGTGATCATCTGAGCGGACAAAACGACCGATGAAAGTGCACGGTATCTAATTAAAACGGTGCCTGCAAGCGTAACAATCATTAAAAGGAAACGAACAAAATCTTGATTCTTATCCCGGATCGTCGTAGTGTTTCTTGTGCGGTGAGTGCTTCTACGTTGGATGTCGATTGCTGATAGCCGGGTCCTGTGCAAGGCGGTCCCGCAAACCCCGTCAGGTCCGGAAGGAAGCAGCGGTAGCGGCGTTTCCCCTGTGCCACAGGGTAGCCTGGCTGTCAGCAATGGGCATCTTCACCTCACCCCTAACCCCTCACGCCTCACGTAAGGGGTTAGGCGTAAGGCGTGAGGGGATGGCTCTACCACAGTCATGTCGTATCTAGTTCTCGCCCGTAAGTGGCG
>JBGQBP010000327.1:0-3942 GCA_041494945.1 Binatia bacterium
CAACTTGATGTTGAGCCCGTATTTCTTGTTGAACGCCGCGCCGAGCGCCTGCGCTCCCTGCGGCGTCAGCGTCGATGGGGCGTAGAATTCGAATGCGCCTTCTTTCCTGGCCGCGGCGACAAGGTCGTCTATCGGCGCCGCCGAAACGGTGACGGGTCGTGCGAACGACGCCAGCGAGATCATCGCCGCAAAAATTAAAGCTGCTTCCTTTTTCATAATTCACCTTTCAACCGCGCTCTGCTCCGTTCTCATTGAAAGCCCAAAATTTTTCCGTATTCGGTGGACAGGCGATCGATCATCTCGGCCTGCTCGGGAATCATGTAAAGGACCTTTTTCCCCTGGACATATTTGTACGCGGTCGTCCCGGGGATGAACGCCGAAGTCTGGCCGGCGTACTCTTCCCAGAGCTTCTGCCCTTCGGCGGTCGTCAAAAACATTGCGAACAACGCGCCGGTGTTCGGATGGGCCGCGCCTTTGGGCACGCCGGCGTTGTACGCGGGCGAGACCACCGGCTCGATCCCATCGGCGTGAACGATGGGCGCGCCGGCTTTTTTCGCGGTGGTGATATAGCTGTCCGTGAGCGTGGCGGTGAGCAGAATCTCTCCCGCCTGCATCCGCGTGTAGAGCTCGCCCATGGTGCCGAGAACCAGTTCCTGTTTAGCCAGCGCTCTCACGAACTCCGTCGTCTTCTTTTCGCCCCAGGCGCCCGCGGCGAGGCGGGCCAGGTGATGGGTCGTCGTGGACATGCCCATCTTGCCGCCTTTCCATTTCGGATCGAGAAGATCCTCCCATTTCTTCGGCACGTCCTTGGCCGGCAGGATATTTTTGTTGTACGCCGGATAGACGAACTGATTGGCGAGAATGATCGTTCCGTTATCGTATTGAGTCCAGCGTGGATTGATGCCGAGCTTCGGGTAGTCGAACGGCTGATGCAATTTTCTGAGCCACAGCGTCGCGTGATGCGCGTCGGTGACGACCATCAAGTCCCACTCGGGCGTCGCGCCCGCGGCGCTCTGCGTAACGACCTTGGCGACGTCGCCGACCATGTTGTTCGACGGGCTGTAATTCGTCTTGACGGCAAGGCCGTATTTTTTGTTGAACGCCGCGCCGAGGGCTTGGGCGCCCTGCGGGCCCAACGTGGCTGGAGCGAGCAGCTCCAACGTTCCCTCTTTCTTCGCCGCCGCGATCAACTGATCCAGATTCGTTGCCGACGCGGCATGGACAGACTCCGCGAATACTACGAGCAACATCAACCTCAGGAGTAAAGACGTAAAGCGTTTCATTTATAGCTCAGCTCCAGGACACATCTCACCATCCGACAATACTCTATTTAGGCTGGCCTACTGGATTTTCGGGCCGGTGTACTCAAGGACGTACAACCCGCCCTTGATTCGGTCGGTGACGTAGATCAGGCCATCCGTGTCGACATAAAGATCGTTGAACATCGACGCCTTTTGCCCCTCCGGCGCCGGCGGGATGAAGAAGCCGACTTCCTCGGGGCGGTACTGATTTCTAATGTCGAAGATGCGCAGGCCGGCGTTGTAGTATGTGACGAAGATCAAGTTTTCGCTCTGGAACGAGCCGGGCCGGTTCTCGTGCACGTTGTGCGGCCCGAAGCGCAGCCCGCGTTTGCAAAAGTCCCCTTGCGGCACCGGGCAGGTGCTGACGATCACCGGATTTCTTTCTTCCCGGACGTCGATCAACCAGACGCGTTTCTCGCCTTCCTGACAATCGTACTTCACCGACTCATCGACGGCGACGACGAGCTTTCTGCCCGGAAGCGGCAACGTCGTATGCGCGTAACCGCCGTACGGCGGGCTCCAGTCGATGCGGCTGATCGTCTTCGGCTTGCCGACATCCGATATGTCGAGGATCGCCATCCCCGCGTCGACCATTGCAACGTAGGCCCGTTGACCATCGGGAATAATCCCGTGGACGTGGAAATGCTCGCCCGGAAACGGCGTCCAATCCGGCGGCGTCTCCTCGCCTTCCTTCGTCCCCGGAATCCACCACACGCCCGCCTGCTTGGGGTTGGACGGATTGGAAATATCCGCGATGAGATAAGCGCGCTCTTTGATGCCCGGCACCACCGCGCCGACGTGCGCGTACCTGCCGTCGGTGAACCACATGCGGTGCACGCCTTTGCCGGGGATTTTCATGTAGCCGATCTCGCGCGGCTCGGCCGGTTTCTCGATGCTGTAGATGCGGATGCCCGCTTCGTTGGGCACGCTGGCGGCGACCGTTTTATCGAAGTAGGGGCGCTCTTGATTCTGAATCAAGACATCGCCGGCGATTTGCACTTTGTGCGCGTGGGTATTGGAAGGATGCGGCATCTGCCGCACGACGCGCGGATCTTCCGGGTCCGCGGCATCCACGATCGTGAGCGCCATGGGCGAAGTCCCGAGATGGGCGATGTAAACGTAACGGCCGTGCTTGAGCAACTGCATACCGTCGCCATGGCCGTTGAGATCGTGGTGTGCCACGAGCCGGACGTTCAAGCGCTCACTTCTCGCTTCGATATCCTGCACTTCTTTCGATCTCATCGCTGCACGCTCCAACAATCTTCTTTTACTTAACCAATGTGACAGGGGAAAATTTGCTCCCTTGATATACTGCCCCTATCGCGCTGCTGTCAACCATCGAGCGGCTCTCGTCACTCTCCTGGCCAAGTCGCCTGTTTCTGTGATATGAAGCCGGTGGAAAACGGCGCACATAGCTCGGATCCTAAGGAGGCAAAGATGAAGAGAGTCTTCGCTGGACTAGCATTATTAGGCCTGATATTTACGACGATCGCTCCGCTCCGGGCGCAAATCAAAAAAATTCCAGTGGCCTACAGCGCGGTCAGCGCGACGCAGACCGGTTTTTACATTACCAAAGAAACCGGTTTGTTCGAGAAGAACGGCCTCTCCGTGGACATGGTGTACGTCGCCGGCGGCACCAGAGTCGCCCAGGCGGTCCTAGCGGGAGAGTTCCCCGTCGCCCTGGCGGGCGGGACGATCGTCAACGCGAATCTCGCCGGCGGCGATATCGTCGTCGTGGGCGGCGTCGTGAACGTCCCGTCGTTCTACGTTTACGTCCACCCGTCGATCAAAAAACCCGAGGACTTGAAAGGCAAGTCGCTCGGGATCACGACCTACGGCTCGTCCACGGATTTCACGCTACGGTATCTGCTCAGGAAATGGGGGCTGGAGCCCGATCGCGACGTAAGGGTTATCCAGGTGGGAGGACAGCCGGAAATCCTCGCCGCGATGCAAGCTGGAGCTATCCAGGGCGGAAACCTCTCCTCGCCGGCCGATTATAAAGCGAAAAAGGCGGGCTACACCATGCTCGCCGATTTCGCGAAAGTCGGCCTCGATTACCCGACCGTGAGCCTCGTTTCATCGCGCGGCTACATCAAAAAAGATCCTGCGACCGTAAAGCGTTTCCTCACGGCCTACAGTGAAGGCGTGCACCGGCTGTACACGGACAAGGAACTGGCGATCAAAGTCATCGGCAAGTACACGCGCACGCAGGACCGGGAAGTATTGGAAGCGTCGTACGCGTACGCCACGAACTTCGTCGAACGGACTCCCAAGCTGCCGGTCAAGGCGATCGAGACCATTCTCGAACAAACCGCGATAACCAATCCTAAAGCGAAACAATTTAAAGCCGAAGATTTTATCGACGCGAGCTTTTACAATGAGCTGGACAAATCGGGATTTTTCAAGACCCTATGGAAATAATGAACCGTTCGAGAAAACTTCCTCACCCTTCGACAAGCTCAGGGTGAACGGATAAAGTAAGCTCCGTTAACCGCTCGTGCTGAGACTTGTATGATGGATGTCGGGCCTCACACCGGGTGCTCTGGTACAATGGTTTCAACGAAAGCCATTGAACAAAGGAGGCACAGCGATGAGAGACACGACGTTTGTACCAACGGACTACGATGTTTTCGCCGGACTG
>JBGQBP010000328.1:0-3940 GCA_041494945.1 Binatia bacterium
CGCCTGTCGCGGCGCGCAACGTTCAAACCGATACGCAAACCGCCAATGCGAGAATCCATCGCCAACATGGATTGGTTTCTTACCTGGGCGTTCCGTTGCTCGCTCGAGGAGAAGCCCTGGGGGTCCTCGACCTTTATACGAAAGAGGAGCGCGCCTTTACCCAGGAAGAAATCGAGTTTCTGGGCTCTCTGGCCGGCAAGGCGGCTTTGTCGATCTGCCTTGCGCGCCCTGCCGAGAAGATCGATCTCCCGGTCAGAGAGCCGGAGCCGGCCAACGTTCATTTGAATAAATCGTTGCAGCTGCTTCCCAGCCTTTACGCCGCCCTGGCGCCCCTGTCGGCGTCGGAATCGATCGCGGAAATCATCGACGGCGTCGTCGAGCGCCTCATGGAAGCAACCGGCGCCGATGCCGCCCTGATCCGGGTTTGGAAGAAAGAGACGGGCGCTTCGCTCGTTACCGGCTACCGGGGGTTCTCCGAGGACCACGTCAAGCAGATGGAATTCACGCTCCTGGCAGGAGCGGTGGAATGGGTGGTTCAACACGGCGAGCCCATCATCGCCGCCGACATTGCCGCGGAGCCGCGCTTCAAAACCAAGGTCCAGCAGCAACTGGGCTTTCGCTCCTCGGCCACGCTCCCGCTGAAAATCAACAACGCGGTATGCGGCATTGTCCATCTCTCCAGCCGCACGCCGGGCCGTTTCGACGAGGGACAAAAAGATCTCCTGGTGGCGATCGCCCAACAAATGAGCGTTGCGTTGGAGAACCGCCAACTTTTCGAAAACCTCAAGACTTCGAGGGACGAGCTCGAGAAAGCCAGCAAAGTCCAAGACGAATTTTTAAGCGTCATGTCGCACGAGCTGAGGACGCCGCTCAGCGTGGTCATGGGTTACGCCGGAATGATCAAGGAGAAGATGCTGGGCGAGATCAATCCGCAGCAGGAAGACGCGCTGCAGAAACTGCTCACCCGTGGCAACGACCAGCTTACGATGATCAATGCCATCATGCAGATCACGCAACTCGAATCCCGCGCGCTCGTGCTCGAACGCCATCTGGTGAACCTGGCCGAGCTGCTCGGCCATCTCAAGTCGGACTACGCGTTAAGCCACACCAAAGCGCAAGTGGGGCTGGTCTGGGAATATCCGTCCGAGCCGGTAGCCATCGTGACCGACGGCGGAAAACTGAAAGAGATTTTGGTCAACCTGATCAACAATGCAATCAAGTTCACGCCCCAAGGCAGCGTGACCGTCTCCATGCGGCTGACCGAAGACCCGAGAAGAAAGTGGGTGGAATTGAAAATAGCCGACACCGGAGTGGGCATCGCCGAGGAGCAATTTTCACGTATCTTCGACAAGTTCTACCAGGTCGACAGCTCCCAGACCAGACTCTACGGCGGAACCGGGCTGGGACTTTACATCGTCAAGCACTTCACCGAGTTTCTCGGAGGAAAGCTCCACGTCGCCAGCGAACCCGGCAAGGGATCGACGTTCACGGTCAATATTCCCTACGCCACCTGAGTATTAGCCGACGGCCGCTGCCTGAGAGCAAAAAACTCCTATCATGAAAATCCGCTGGCACCTGATGATCCTGGTCGCGGTCGCGCTGCTGCCGGTTCTTATTTTCGCCGGCGTGATGATCGGCGCACTCGGCGGAAAGGAGCAGGCGGCGGTGGAGCGCGGCTTGCTCGACACGGCGCGCGCGCTCTCGCTCGCGATCGACCGCGAGCTGGATGCTTCGATCCGTTCGCTCCAGATTCTTGCGCTCTCCGAGCACCTTCAATCAGGGAATCTGAAAAAATTCCATGAGGAGTCTGTCGCGGCACTTTCGGCGCTTCGCCTGTGGGAAACCGTCATACTGGCCGAACCATCGGGCCAACAGATCCTGAACCTCCGGCGGCCTTTCGGCGCGCCGCTTCCGCGCACTAGTTTTCTTGATCTCGTCCGGCAGATTGTGGAGACCGGACGGCCGACGGTTTCCAATTTATCTATCGGGGGCGTAACCGGAGTGCCTTCGATCGCCGTAGCCGTGCCTGTGTTGCGTAACGGCAGGGTAACATACGTGCTGAGTGCGGGCGCTGGTTTAAAAGTATTGACGATTCTCTTGGCGCAGCAGAAGATCCCGTCAGATTGGCTCGCGACGCTCATCGACAGAAAAAAGATCATCATAGCCAGAACTCGCGACTCCGAAAAGTTTGTCGGCAAACCGGCCACGCAGACCTTCGCCGATCAAACGACGGCGGCCAGGGAAGCGATCTGGCGCGGGACTACGCTCGACGGAGTGGAAGTCCTCGCCGCGGCCAGCCGCTCCGACCTTTCTGGGTGGGCCCTCGGTCTGGCCGTGCCCGTGTCCCTTCTTGAGGCTTCCCTGCACCGGACCATGCTGCTCACCTCGATGGGCGGCGTTTTGCTCCTGCTGGCGGGTCTTCTCCTGGCGGCCCTGTTCGGCCGGCGCATCGCGGGAGTTTTTGCCAGTCTGTCCGACGCCGCGGCGGCGATGGGACGCGGCGAGAGGCCGCAGATCGCGCCGTTGCCGATCGCCGAGGCGAATCGACTCGCGCGAGCGTTCGAAGACGCAGCGGAGAGCCGTAAACGGGCCGAAGAGCTGCTTCAACTGAGCGAGGAGCGGCTCGCGCTGGCGGTGATCGGCGCCGGCCTCGGGACGTGGCACTTCAACGTCGTCACGGGCGAGCTCGTCTGGTCGGAAAAATGCCGGGATATATTCGGGGTTCCGCCCGGCGCGACGCTCACCTATGAAATCTTTTTAGAAATAATTTATCCGGAAGACCGCGAACGCGTGGACCAGGCGATGGCTGAAGCGCTCAAGGAGAAAAAAGATTACGCGGCCGAATTTCGCATCGTACGGCCCGACGGCGAGGTCCGCTGGGTCACGGCACGCGGCCGGGGCCACTACGACGACGGGGGAAATCCCAGCCGCATGGAAGGTATAGTGCGCGACATCACCGAACGCAAAAAAAACGTGGGAATGCTTCAACACTCGCTCGAACGCATCCAGGCATTGCACGAGATCGGCATGGCGATCACCTCGACCCTGGATCTCCGCCGTGTGCTGGACATCCTGTTGGAGAAGCTCCAACTCTCGACTTCTTACGCCGCCGCCACGGTCCGGCTGGTGAACCGGCGCACCGCAGAGCTCGAGCCCGTAGCCTGCTGGAACATCGATGAAGAGAAGTGGAAAAAAACTTTTTCCAGAAATCCGGGCGGCCTCTCGCAGCTCGTGCTCGAAAGTAAAACGCCGGTGATGATCGACAACGTCCGCGTAGATCCGCGCACGCGCCACCAGGAGTTTATGCGCGAATACGGCCTGGTCTCTTTTTTAGGGATTCCCCTGATCGCCAAAGACGAAGCGCTCGGAGTCCTCGCCGTCTTTACCAAGGAGCCGCATCGATTCGACGACGAAGAAGTCAAATTTCTCACGACTCTGGGAGGCCAGGCCGCCATCGCCATTCACAACGCGCAGATCTACGAAGAAATGGTCAACGCGAACAAGGTCAAGGAAGAATTTTTAGGCGTCATGTCCCACGAGCTGAGGACTCCGCTCAGCGTGGTCATCGGCTATGCCGGGATGCTGAAGGAGGGCATGCTGGGAGAGGTCGCCCCGCAACAGCAGGAAGTCCTGCAAAAAATTCTCAGCCGGGCGGCCGACCAGCTCCACATGATCAACAGCATCATGCAGACGACGCAACTCGAGACGCGCGCGGTCACGCCCGAATACCACACGGTCAATCTTCCCGAGCTGCTGACGCATCTGCGCTCGGACCTGGACACCACCCACACGAAAAAGAATGTCGCGCTTCTCTGGGACTATCCGTTGGAGCCCGTGCACATCGTCACCGACGGCGCAAAAGTGAGACAGATCCTTCAGAACCTCATCGGCAACGCGTTGAAATTCACCGACCGCGGCAGCGTGACGGTATCGGCGAGTC
>JBGQBP010000329.1:0-3915 GCA_041494945.1 Binatia bacterium
GCATCGCAAAACCGGAAGGCGCTACGTCTGCCAGAATATCATCGGCGGCGGCTGGGGCGGGCGTCCGACTGAAGACGGCGCATCGGCGGCGGTTTCAATGTGCCAGGGAGATGTGAAAAATACCCCGGTCGAGCTTCAGGAGTTGTACTATCCCTTGCTTTACGAATGCCACGCGCTGCGCGCCGACAGCGGCGGCGCGGGCAAATTTCGCGGCGGCCTCGGCCTTGAAGTCAAAATAAAACCGCTGCACGAGTTATACGTGAGCCGCAGCACCGACCGCATCAAATGTCCGCCGTGGGGGCTTTTGGGAGGCGAAGCGGCCCAAACGAATCAGACGCTGATTCAGCGTAACGGCAAAGAAGAAACTCTGCCGGGAAAATTCAGCCGCTTGCCGGTTCATCCCGGCGAGACGATAACGGTTCTGACGGCGGGCGGCGGGGGATACGGTGCTCCGTCGGAGCGCGATGCGGCGTCGGTTAAACGAGACATCGCGCTCGGCTACATTTCGAAAGACCAGGCAAACAAGAATTATCCCCTCGCGCTCACAAAGAATTCGTAGGCCGGAAGAATCCAAAAGTCCTTGGTGGTCCCAGCGAGCGTTCCTAGCCGGACTATTCACAGCCGTACGTTTCATCGAGAGTGAGCCCTCCCGGTCGATGGCAAATCCCCTATGTCTTTGTGGTGCTCGAGGGATTTTGCTGCCAAATAGCTACCATGTTGGGTTACGCTGGCGAAAATTGGGAAGCAAAACAGCAAGGGGAGGGGAGAGAACGGCGCATATTGATTCACCCCCGTTACCGTCGGTTTCGTCGGGTGAGCCATGTGCCAGATTCCCAATCCTGGGGCCGTGGGTTCGAATCCCGCCGGGGGCAAATAGAAAATAGATCGATTCGACAGATTTCGCCCGTCTCCTCAAATTCCAGAGTTTCGTTGATCCCTATCCGACTGCACTTGGCGTCGAATTTTCAACGTGATATGAACGGACAGGACTTGCCGGGCATCGCATCGTTTTTAAGAAGGGCAAGCAAAGGGAGGACGTCATGGCGCTGCCGGGAAAAGCCTTCGTCAAAGAACTCCACGACACGGTGCGAAAAAAACATTCTAAAGACCATCCCGTCATCGCCATGGTCGAGAGGGGAGAATTGGACCGCGACCAGCTCAGAGGTTTCGTCGGCCAGTTTTATCTTTTTTTTCCCAAGCCGTTTCCCAAGCCGATCGCGGCGATGCTCGGACGCTGCCCCGAAGATCCGGAGCTGGAGCGGATGTGGATAGACAATGTCGTCGAAGAGGGAACGGGCGAGATCACCGGGACCGACAGCCACAAGGCACTCTACATCCGCTTCGCTTTGGCCTGCGGATACGATACGCGAGAATTGCTGGATGCGGTCGAGCCTCTGCCGGAGACCTCGGCCTTTCTCGACTGGCGCGAGTTGTTATTGTATCAGCGCACCTGGCTTGAGCTTTATGCCTGCCAGGGCTTCTGCCTGGAAGGAACCGCGAGCGAGCGCATGACGCGGATCGTGAACGGCCTTACGAAGCACTATGGATTTTCCCGCGAGTCGGAAGATATCCGGTACTGGACGCTCCACATGGGAGTCGATGAGGAGCACATGAAAGTCGGCCCGCTCGCCGTCGAGCGCTACGCGACGACCGACATCCAGCAGGACCAGGTGCGCTTCGCCGTGCAAAAAACTCTCGACCAGTTCTGGCTTGCCTACGACGGCATCCAGCGCGCCTTTGTCGACCGCGACCCGCTCTACGCCGCGTGGCGCAACGGCAAGTGAAACGGAGCGGCCTCATGGAAATGGTGGATCTCTCGCGCGTGATTTACGAAGGGATGCCGAAAATCCCGGTGCTTTCGGACGTTCACGTGCGGAAATTCTTCAGCCTGGAGAAAGGCCACCCGCTGAACGTGACGGAGATTTCGCTGCCGTGTCACGCGGGCACACACGTGGACGCGCCGGTGCACATCGTCCCGAACGGCAAATCGATCGAAGAGCTGCCGCTGGAATCCTTCATCGGCCCCGGAGCGGTGATCTCCGTCAAAAAGCGGGGCGGAGAGCAGGTCACGGCGGCGGACCTGGAAAATTCGCGCGTCGCCGTGAATCGTGGCGATATCTTGATGCTTCATACGGGATGGGACGAGAAATTCGAGAGCCCGGATTATAACCTGCATCCCTATCTTTCAGTGGACGCAGCCGAGTGGATGGTCAAGAAGGGCGTCAAGCTGTTCGGCATCGATTGCATCACCGTCGATCTTCCCACGCCGCTAAGACCGAAAGGATTCGATTTCCCGGTGCACAAGATGCTCCTCGGAAACGGCGTCTTGATCGCGGAGAACGTGACCAACCTGGGAGAAATCGTCGGCAAGAAAATTCGCATTCTGGCGCTGCCGCTTAAAATCAAAGGAAGCGACGCCGGCCACGCGCGGATCGTCGCGGAAATCCTGAACTGACAACATGCCGCCGCTAGAACCCGTCAAAGGAATCATCGGCGCCTGCCTCACGCCTTTCGACGCAGAGGACCGCGTCGACTACAAAGCGCTCGAGCGCGAGATCGATTTTCTCGTAGCGGACTGCGACGCGGTTTCCATCGCGGCCGTCGAGGCCGCCGAATATACCATGCTCTCGCGCCAGGAGCGGAAAGATTTATTGCGCGTCGCGACCGAGATGGTCGGCAAGCGCAAGCCCGTCCTTCTCGGCGCATCGAGCCCGGCGCCGCGCGAAGTTATCGAGCTGGCGGAATACGCCGCGAGCGTGGGCGGCGATTTCATCCAGGTATTGATGCCGCTCCGCCCCTGGGGAGGACAACCCACCATCGCCGAGCTGATGGAATTTTACACGCAGGTCGCTTCGGCGAGCCCGCTGCCAGTGGTTTGCTATCACAACCCGGGTCCGGGCGCCGACCCGCCGCAGGACGCCTTCGTCAAGATCAGTGAGATCAACAACATCCGCTATTTCAAAGAAAGCTCGCGCGACATTACCAAGATATCCCGGCTGATCGAGCAGATCGAGCTCGCGGGCAGAGGCCATTACTTCACTACGATGCAGCCGCTCCTGGCTACGTTGATGATGGGCGGTTCGGGCGCGACGATGCCGCCGCCGGGAACGAGGATCGGCGCGCAGGTGGTGCGCGCGTTCAGAGAAGGAAACATGGAGCGCGCCCGATACTGGCAGCGCTGCTTCGCGCTTTTTCCAGGCAAGTGGGCGGCCTACGGCCTGCCGCCGGTGATGAAATCGGCGATGAAGCATTTCGGCGTCGATATCGGAGAACCGTCGCGGCCCTACGCGCCCGTCAGCCCGCGCGATCACGCGCAGATCGGCCAATTTCTCCGGCAGATCGGATTGCTCGGCGAGGGCGCGCCGACGGAAAATTCATTGAAAGAAGCCGCCGAGGCGCTGCGCCAGGAAGACACGTTTCTCCGCTGATCGCCCTCCTTTAATTTTATTATGCCGGGAATCCTTCTCGTCCTCATCGTCGCACTCATCGTTGTTTTTCCGCGCAGCCGCGCCTGGCTTGGCGAAAAAATCAAAACCTTATCCGACTATGTGATTATTAAACTCCTCCGCGACACTTCCCGTTTCGGCAGCGAGCTGACCGAAGACGGCGTAGCCGAACAGAAACTCTGGCGCGAGCAGCGTTTGAGAAATCTCCGGGGATTGGCGTTGAGGGTGAAAGAAGCGATCAGAAGCAAATCGGAGCAGCCGAAGAACTGATTCTTTTATGGCCGGCAATCGCAAGCAAATCGTCGTTCTCGGCGGCGGCAGCGGCGGAGTCGTCGCAGCCACCAAGCTCGCGCGCGAGCTTGGGTCGAGGCATGACGTATTGCTCGTCGATCGGCGTCCCGACCATGTGTTTATGCCCGCGTTTCTATTTATAATGGTCGGGCAGCGCGAGCCCGAACAAATCACGCGA
>JBGQBP010000330.1:0-3909 GCA_041494945.1 Binatia bacterium
ACGATGAGGACATGCTGGGCCCGGAGCTTGTCGGCCCTTCTCATTTGGCTCTTGAGACTTTTCTTCTCGCCTTCCATCTCGACGCTGATGCCGAGCCGGCGCAATCGGTGCGCGGCGGAAAATGTCCACGCGCGCGCGCTGTCGCCGACCCACAGGAAAAAAATCGCCGGGCGCGCGGCCTTCCGCATTTCCCTCATTCCCAAAAGCAGGACCAGCCGTTCTATTCCCATCGCAAAACCGACGCCGGGCGTCGGCGGACCGCCGAGGTCGGCGACCAGCCCGTCGTAACGACCGCCCGCCGCCACCGCGTTCTGCGAGCCCAACTGCGTGCTCGTCCACTCGAACGTCGTGCGGCAATAATAATCGAGGCCGCGCACCATGCGCGGATTGAGCCGGTACTCGACGCCGCCGTCGCGCAGGAGTTGCTGCACGGCGCCGAAATGCTCTTTGCAGGCTTCGCAGAGATAGTCGAGAATCGACGGCGCGTCGCGCGTCGTCTCGATGCACGATTCTTCCTTGCAATCGAGTATCCTGAGCGGGTTCCGCTCCATGCGGCGGCGGCAGTTCTCGCACAATTTATCTTCTCGCTCTTTCAGGAACGCGAGCAACTCGGCGCGGTAAGCGGGACGGCACTGCACGCAGCCGAGAGAATTGAGCTCGAGCGTCACGCCTTCGAGCCCAACGCGCGAGAAAAAATCGCTCAACAGTAAAAGAATCTCCGCGTCGATGAGAGGATCGGCCCGTCCCAGCGCTTCCGCGCCGATCTGATAAAACTGCCGCTGCCTGCCCTTCTGCGGCCGCTCGCGCCGGAACATCGGGCCGAAATAAAAAAGCTTGCGCACCGGCTCGACCTGATACAGCTCTCCTTCCACGTACGCGCGCACCACGCCCGCCGTCCCCTCGGGCCTGAGCGTCAGCAGCGAGCCTTTGGCATCCTGGTCTGGGAACGTGTACATCTCCTTTTCAACGATGTCGGTCGTCTCACCGAGCGAGCGGCTGTAAAGCTCGGTCTTCTCGACGATCGGAATGCGGATCTCGGAAAAATTGTAAAGCGCGAAGACCTCGCGCGCCTTTTCCTCGGCGAGCTGCCAGATCTCAACTTCTCCGGGAAGTATATCGACGAATCCTTTGATCGACGTGATCTTCATGTCTGATTGCGATATCTCAAATCACCCAACAATATAGATAGTACCGGCAGAGATCAAGCAAGGAAACGGTCTACAGACAAATACCGGCTGCGCATGCCCGCATTTTTTTAGATGGACGGCTGGAGCAAGAAGCGATATTTTAATTTCACGGAGGCCGGTATGAGCACGGACGTGAAACCGATAAATCTTTTCGAGTTCGAGGCGGTCGCGAAGGAGCGCTTGCCCAAAGAAGAGTACGACTATATCGCCGGCGGCGCGACCGATGAGATCAGCGTGGAGCGGAACCGCCGCGCGTACGAGTCCTGGGCTTTGCGCCCGCGAGTTTTGCGCGACGTGAGCGCGCTCGATCTCTCCACCACCGTGCTCGGGACCAAAGTAAGCCTTCCGGTCCTGATCGCGCCGTGCGGCGGACACAAGAAGGCGCATCCCGATGGGGAGTTCGCGACCTATCGCGCCGCAACCGCCTGCGGCACGATCCTCGCGGTCAGCGCCAACGCGAGCGCCTCCTTCGAAGAGTTGGCGCAGGCTGCAAAAGGCCATCTGTGGGTGCAGCTCTACCCTTTTCGCGACAAGGAAATGACCAAAGACTGGCTCAAGCGCGCGAAGGCAGCGGGGTACGAGGCGATTTGCGTGACTTTGGATTCCCAATGGCCGCCCAAACGCGAGCGCAATATCCGGAACAACTATCAGAGAACGCGCGGCATCAACTATCCAATACCCGGCGCCGCGAACGCGAATGCGCCGCGACCCGCCGGGCGCTCCGGCGAAGGATCGGACCCCGCGGCCACGTGGAAAGATTTAGAGTGGATCAAATCGGCGACCGATCTACCCGTGGTCGCCAAAGGAATCATGACGGGCGAAGACGTGGAGCTATGCGCCAAAGCCGGCGCCGATGCCGCGATCGTCTCCAACCACGGCGGGCGCCATCTCGACAATACGCTGGCGACGATAGAGGTTTTGTCGGAAGCGGTGGAAGCTGCTAAAGGAACAATGGAGATATTTCTCGACGGCGGCATCCGGCGCGGCGCCGACGTGGTGAAAGCCATTGCGTTAGGGGCGAAGGCGGTATTTATCGGCCGGCCGCTTTTTTGGGGTCTCGCCGTGGACGGCGAGCGCGGTGTGGTTCGCGTGTTGGAAATTCTTCGCGAGGAGATCGAGATCACGATGGCCAAGTGCGGCAGGCCGACGATCGCAAGCATCGACTCCACCGTCGTGGTGAAAGCGCCGCGTCTATAGCTCGATGACCGCATCCTCGATTCCGTACACCGTCTTTCTTACCTGCCATCCTGCGATGCATAGCGCCGCGGTGCGCGGCATCGAGGCGCGCATCCGTTGGATCGATGGCGGCGCGCTTGCATTCACCTATATACTTAAAGGAGACTTGAGCCGTCTCCGTATTCCGGCGCAGCGCGAACCGCGCAGAGCGGAAGGACTTTGGCGGCACACCTGCTTCGAGGCTTTCGTCGCCGTGAAAGACAAAGCCGAATATTTCGAGTTCAACTTCGCGCCCTCGGGCGAGTGGGCCGTTTATGCCCTTGCTGGATACCGGGAGCCTTCGCCGTCGATTGACGAAGCGGCGGCGCCCACGATCGACGTGCGCATGACAGGCGATGCTTTGGAGCTTGACGCAATCGTCGCATTACCTCATCTGCCAATGATAAATCCACGCGCGCGGGTGAGGCTAGCGCTTTCGGCCGTGATCGAAGACGAACGCGGGACACTGAGTTATTGGGCGCTCAAACACCCCGCGGGCAAACCGGATTTTCATCACCCGGATAGTTTTGCGCTGGAAGTTGAGCCGCCGGCCGTTGTGACATGAAAAAAATATGAAGTTCGGAATCGACCGCCTGCTGGAAGAACCCGAGATTAGAAAACCCCTGGCCGGCCGCCGCGTGGCGTTGCTCGCCCATCCGGCGTCCGTGACGCGCGACCTGGTCCATTCGCTCGACGCGC
This sequence comes from Binatia bacterium, assembly GCA_041494945.1. Classification (GTDB taxonomy): domain Bacteria; phylum Desulfobacterota; class Binatia; order UBA9968; family UBA9968; genus JAJPJQ01. The sequence goes on from JBGQBP010000330.1 coordinate 3,102, forward strand.
TGGCCGCGCTCGACGACATCGAGATGGTCGCCGCCTTCGGCCCGCAGCACGGGCTGCGCGGCGACAAGCAAGACAACATGATCGAGTCGGCCGATTTCAAGGACCCGGCGCACGGCATTCCGGTCTTCAGTCTCTACGGAAAATCGCGCCGGCCCACGGCGGCGATGATGAACCGCTTCGACGTCTTGCTCGTCGATCTGCAAGACCTGGGCTGCCGCGTGTACACCTTTATTACGACGCTGCGCTATGTTCTCGAAGCCGCGGCGGAACACGGCAAGACCGTCTGGGTGCTCGACCGTCCCAATCTGGCGGGACGTCCGATAGAAGGACTGACTCTTCGCCGGGGATGGGAGAGCTTTGTCGGAGCGGGAACGCTGCCGATGCGCCACGGCCTCACGCTCGGCGAGCTCGCGACCTGGTTCGTGAGCGCGCTTCGCCTCGAAGTGGATTACGACGTGATAACGATGGACGGCTGGGAGCCGTCGCGCGCGCCCGGTTACGGCTGGCCGTTAGGCGAACGCGCATGGGTGAACCCGAGCCCGAACGCGGCAAATCTCTCGATGGCGCGCTGCTACTCCGGCACGGTCATGCTCGAAGGCACGACGCTGTCGGAGGGCCGCGGCACGACGCGGCCGTTGGAGCTGTTCGGCGCGCCCGATCTCGACGCACGCGCTCTCCTGGCGAAGATGGAATCGCTCGCGCCCGAGTGGATGCGCGGCTGCCGGCTGCGGGATTGCTGGTTCGAGCCGACGTTCAGCAAGCACGCGGGAAAATTGTGCGGCGGAATACAAATCCACGTCGAAGACGC
>JBGQBP010000331.1:0-3907 GCA_041494945.1 Binatia bacterium
TTAGAACGGTTCCTATCCCAAAAATCGTCCGCGCGAGAATCCTGGCAAAGGCGGGTTCGCGAAAGATCGCGTGACGCGAATTTTTTTGTTCGCGGACACCGTAGGCTTCCCCGTTAACATTTCCGCTTTCCTCACCGGCAAGCACCGCCAAGATATTCAAGTCGTAGAAGACCTAACCCCGAAGTTTCTGCCGGCGGGAAAATGAGGCCGAGCAATGAGTCGAAACGACATTTGCGCATTTGCGCAATTGAGCAAACGTGACAAGCATCGATCAGCGGAGCGAAGAAGATTGTCTAGAAAGGAAAAGTGACCCCGAAAACTCGCGAAACAGGCAGAAAGAAGCGATACCAAACAACCAAAGCTGACACCCAGGCTGATGTCCGTGCTGCGCTGCGTCGGGGCGATTTAAAAAGCGCTGCGCGGCTAGCTCGCGTGTTCAGTCTGACCCCGGTGAGTGCGTAAAGTTTTTTTGGAGATTGGTGCCGTTGGATCTAGAAGTACCCCAACGAAACAGAGCCCGAGTTCTAGAATGCCAAGATTCAAGATCATACCCTGGGCGGCCGCGCGTTCTTAGTCACCCAAGAAGACTAAAAGTAGCCCGTCGCTATTTTCCCCCCTTTATCCTTTATCCTTCCATCCTTTATCTTCCGAAACACGCTTACGGATCACGAACACGTCTCCATTCCGTGATTCGTTTCGGACCGATGCCTGAAGCTGCCGCCGTTTGTTAAGGAGGGTACGCTCGTCTAGGATGAAGGCTATGCTGGACAACTTCCTGCAGATTCTTCCAGCGGTCATTTTCGACGCCGCCGAGACATTGGGCGGGCGTTGCACGGGCCGTTTCTACGCGCTCCATGCGCTGGAAAACCGCGTGTACGACATCGAGATGGAAGAAGGCCCGCACGTCATCATCAAATTTTACCGCCCTGGCCGCTGGAGCCGCGCCACGATTCAGGCCGAGCACGATTTTCTGAAGGCCCTCGAAGAAAGCGAAATTCCCGTCGTCTGCCCGCTCAAGGACGACAAGGGACAAAGTCTTTTCGAAATCAGCGAAGTGATGTTCACAATCTTCCCGAAGCGTCCGGGACGACTCGAGCCGGAACTGACGACGGAACAGCTCACGCGCCTGGGAAGATTCATGGCTCGCCTTCACAATATCGGGGCGACGGTAAAAGCCGCCCCCCGGTTACGGCTTGATCCGGAAACGTACGGGCGAGGCCCTTTGCGGTTTTTAAAAGACGGAAACTTTATTCCGATGGAACTCGCAAGTCGATTCGAAACGATCGTAACGCAAATTTGCGATGCCATTACTCCTCGTTTCGAGGACGTCCAGTACGTTCTCCTCCACGGCGATTGCCACTCCGGAAATATTTTGTGGAATAGAGACGATCCGTACTTCATCGATTTCGACGACATGCTCTACGCGCCTCCCGTCCAAGACATCTGGATGGTCACGGGCGGAGACGACGACTATGGGAAAGAGCAAAGACGTATCTTGCTCGATGCCTACGAGCAGATCAGAACTTTCGACGTGACGACGATCGAGCTCATCGAGCCGTTGCGGGCGCTTCGCATGATTCACTTTTCCGCGTGGATCGCGCGCCGCTGGGAAGACAGCGCTTTCAAAGCGGCGTTTCCCGCCTTCGGTACCGAGCGCTATTGGCAGGAGCAGATCGAAGGGCTCGCGCTGCAAATAGAAAAAGTGCAATACCGCACGACCGATCTCTACCGTTGAACCGCGGCCAATTCTTAAGCGCTGGTCCGACCCGGCACGGGGTTACAGGTATAGGTGTCAGGCTTTGCTTCTTTGATATTGCTTTTTTCTGCCTTGCCTCAGTTGCTCGATATGGAAGGCTTACAAAAGCAAATAACCAAAGCCTGACACCTTCACTGAGATCGTCGAAGGACTTGCTCCCCGCCGGAGCTTCATGGCGCGAACTGCTGGAGTAAGTCAACTTAGTCAACAACGTCCCCTCTGGTATTCTCTTCGCCTGGATGCAGGAGGCCGAGCAGTCTTTCTTCCGTTCCCTGGGGCTGCCGCTAAGGGAGTATTGGGCCTCTGGAGGGAAGAAATCGCTGGGTTGGGCCAGACACCATGCCGCCTTTGACTTTTTCCGCCCAATTCTGGTGGATGAAAAGGTGACTGTCCGCCTACAACTAAGACAGATGACGCAGCGCACGCTGAGTTTCAACGTGGTGATAGAGAACGAAGACGGAGTGAAGGCCCGGGGCCAGCTCAGGACCATTTGTATTCGAGGCCGTGAGGACCATTTTAGAACGGTTCCTATCCCAAAAATCGTCCGTGACAGGATTCTGTCTTTGGCGCGACCGTCTTCTCGGAAGATCGCCTGACGCGATTTTTTACTGCTTTCCCTGTTTAAACCCCTTCAGCGACTCCTCGCGTAGCGCCATCCATGTCGGCATCGTCGTGTCGAACAGCCCTTTCTGAGGAATCGCGATCCGCAATGTTTGGAGCTGGCCGTGCGCAGGAGCGGCAGTTAAGAACGCAAATGCGATGACGCCGGCGAAAAAACTCAAAAGCGTTGGAAGAGATATTTTATGGGTCATGGGATCGCCTCCTTACTGCAACGCACAGCGCCTTTGCGCCATGCTCTTTGCGGCGAAGTTCTATAGCGTCGCATTGACAGCTTTGGTCTGGACGTAACTTAACAATTCTTCCACCGACTCCTCCCGCCCGATGCCGCTCTGCTTGAAGCCGCCGAACGGGACGCCGAGAAAATGGCGGCTGGAGCCGTTGATCCATATATAACCCGCCTCGAGCCGCTCCGCCGTCCGATAGGCCAACTGGAGATCGCGGCTCCAGATGCTCGCGGTGAGGCCGTAGTCCACCCGATTCGCCTGCTCGACGACGTCGTCGTAGTCTTCCCAGGAAAACACCGACAGCACCGGTCCGAAGATCTCCTCGCGCGCGATGCGCATCGACATATCGACGCCGTCGAAGATCGTCGGCTTCACGAAATAGCCCTTGGCGAAGCTCGCGCCCTCCGGGCGGCCGCCGCCGGCCGCCAGCCTGGCCCCATCTTTCTTTCCCAGCTCGATGTAGCGAAGGGTCTTGTCATACTGATCCCGGGAGGCAAGACAGCCCATCTCCGTTTCGGGGTCGAGGGGCTGGCCGATCTTGATGCGGCCCGCGCGCTCGATCAGGCGCCGGAGAAACTCATCGTGGATTTTTTTGTGAAGAAAGAGGCGCGAGGTCGAACCGCAGGATTGTCCCTGGCACCAGTGGAAGTTCATGCCCACCACCGCCGACTCGACCGCTTTGTCCAGCTCCACGTCGGGAAACACGATCATCGGATTTTTGCCTCCCAGCTCGAGCGTGATCTGCTTGATCCCGCCCTCGGCGGAAAGCTTGATTACGGAGCGTCCGGTATCCACTCCGCCGGTCAGCGCGATGCGCTTGATTTTGGGATGCTTCACCAGCGCCGCGCCCGTGAGCGGGCCGTCGCCGGTCACGATGTTGATCACGCCGGGAGGAAAAATCTCCTGGATATATTTCCCCATTTCGAGAGCGGAAAGCGGCGTCTGCTCGGCGGGCTTGAGAATCAAAGTATTTCCCGCCACCAGCGGCGCGGCGATCTTGCAGGCGGCGAAGAAGATCGGGTGGTTGAAAGGGACGATCCGCGCCACGACTCCAAACGGCTCCTGAAAAACCGTGTGGAGCATGCCCTCTTTCCCGGGGAGGATCTGCCCCTTGAGCTCGCCGGCCAGCCCCGCGAAATAGTCCATGATCGCCGCCGCCATGAGAACGTCGCCCTTCATCGCCGTAACGGGATTGCCGGAATCGACTGCGTCAAGGAGAGCGAAATCTTCGGCATGCGCCCGCAGGGCGTCGGCCAGCGCTGCGACCTTTTGCCCTCTCTCGAAGGGATCGACCTTGCGCCAGGAA
>JBGQBP010000332.1:0-3885 GCA_041494945.1 Binatia bacterium
GCGGCGCCGATAGACGACCTTGTCGCCGCGGCCAGGAAAGAAGGCGCATTCGAATTCTACGCCCCATCGACGCTGACGCCGCAGGGAGCGCAGGCGCTCGGCGCGGCGTTCAACAAGAAATACGGGCTCAACATCAAGTTGCAATACAGCCCTTCGGGAAATATGACTAGGGACATCGGCAAGCTGGTCGGGCTGTCGGCGAGCGGCACGCCGCCCGAATGGGATTTGATGGTCGTCACCGACGCGCACCACGCGACGCTGTGGCTTAAAAAATTGCACCAGACCTTCGACTATAAGAGCATCGGCGTCGATGCCAAGGCGGTTCAGTTCGACAACGGCGCCGTGAGCTTTGCCAATCAGTTCGTGCTGCCCGCCTACAATAAGCAGTTGGTGTCCGCGAAGGATGCGCCTAAAAGCTGGGACGATCTTTTGAATCCGAAATGGAAAGGCAAGCTGGGCGTGTCGAGCGCGACGCATCATTTCGGACGGCTCGCCGCGGGCGCTTGGGGAGAGGAGAAGACGACACAGTTCGTGACCGCTCTCACCAAGCAGGATTTAATCCTGGGCCGGCTGGGCGAGATCTACAACCGGCTGCTTCTAGGCGAGATCGTCGTCGCCGTGTCGTTAAGCGACAGCGAGATTAAATCCGAGACGAACAAGAGCGCGCCGGTCGTGCACGCCGAGGCGGTGTCGCCGCTGATCGCGCCCGCCTACGACGCGGGCGTGCCCAAGAACGCCGCGCATCCCAAAACTGGCCACCTCTTTGCCGGGTTTCTGACGACTTCCGAAGCGCAGAAGATCTGGGAAAAATTCGCCGGCCAAAGCTCGACGCTCATTCCCGGAACCTCCGCTTATAAGTACGTGCAGGGAAAGAAGGTCGTTTACATGAGCCAAGACCAGGCTGAAACCGTCGATCGGCTCTCCAGAGACTACGGGAAAATTTTCGGCTTCAGCGGGCTGTAAAACTCCCGCCATCTAGAGACAAAAGCGTGAAGGCAGAGACGGCTCTCGGCGCCGCCGGCCGGGTTGTGGATCTCAAAGGAAACGGCGTCGGGCTATTCGCCGGCGGATTGACGGCGCTGCTCGTTCTCGTGGTCGGCGTGCCGCTGGCGATGGTCGCGCTGATGAGCCTGCGCACCGGCTTTCCGGGAGAAGGCGGTCCGCTGACGCTGGCGAATTTCGTCGCCGTCTACAGCAACGCCACCACCTACAAAGTCCTGCTCAACACGCTGTTCTTCGCCACCGGCACGGTCCTGGTGACGCTCGTCTTCGCGGTGCCGATGGCCTGGCTGCTCATGCGCACCAACCTGCCGTTCAAAGGCACCATCTATGTTCTCATGACCGTGGGCATCTTGATCCCGGTCTTTCTCCGCACCATCGCGTGGATTCTCTTGCTCAGCCCGCGCATCGGCTTGATCAACCAGTGGGCCAGGCAGATCTTCGGCATGACCGAGCCGCTGCTCAGCCTCTACAACATTCCCGGCATGGCTTTTATTCAGGGAGTCTCGTTCGTGCCGCCGGCGTTCTTCATGCTGGCCGCGGCCTACCGCACCATGGACCCCGCGCTCGAAGAAGCGGCCTACACGGCGGGAGTGAGCAAGTTTCAAACTTTCTTACGAATCAACATTCCCATCACGCTGCCCGCTATCGCCGGCGTGATGATCTATCTCTTCATGACCGCGCTCGCGGTTTTCGAAGTTCCGGCGATCATCGGATTTCCGGCGCGCATCCTCGTGCTGAGCTCTTTGATCTACACCTCGACCAATCCGCCCACCGGGTTGCCCAACTACGGCGTCGCGGGCGCGTACGGCGCGGTGATGCTCGCGGCCGGCCTGATCCTCGCGTTTTTTTACGTGCGCCTGGTGCAGCACGGAAAAAAATACACGGTCATCACCGGGCGCGGCTACCGTCCGCGCGAGATCGCCCTCGGGAGATGGAAATGGGCGGCGCTGGCTTTCGTGGCGCTGTATCTCTCGATGGAAGTCTTCATCCCGTTCCTGGTTTTGCTCTGGGCGTCGCTGCTGCCGCATCTCCAGCTTCCCACGGCGGCGGCCTTCTCGCAGATGTCGTTCAAAAATTACCGCAGCATCTACGAATACGTCGGCGCGCTTCCCTTGATCAATACCGCGATTCTCATGTTCGCCGTCCCGACCGCGACGATGATCGTCAGCGTGCTGGTTTCCTGGGTCGTCGTTCGGACTCAGGTGAGTTTTCGCGGCTCTCTGGACACGATCGCGTTTCTTCCGCACGCCGTGCCGGGCATTCTCCTCGCGGTGGGACTCGGCTATCTCGGGCTCGCTTACAGAAATTATTTTCCAGTCTATGGCACCATCGCGATCATCGCCATCGCGCATACCATCAACTGGATCGCCTACGGCACGCGGACGACCAACGGCGTCATGATTCAGGTGCACCGCGAGCTGGAGGAGGCGGGAAAAGTTTCGGGCGCCTCCACGCCAACGGTTCTGTGGCGGATCGTTCTTCCGCTCGTTGCCGCCGGTATTTTTAACAGTTGGATCTGGATCAGCATGCTTTCCTATCGCGAAGTGACGATGGCGCTGGCGCTGGGCACGCGGAAAAATCTAGTTGTCTCGACGATCGTGTGGCAGTTCTGGGGCAACGGGTGGGTGCCGCAGGTGGCCGCGCTCGGCGTTGTGCTCGTGCTCTTCGCCGTGCTCGTCATCGGCGGACTCAAAATCGGCTTCCGGCGGATCGGAGAGTTCGGGTCGGGAAGCTGACGGCGAGTTAGCAAAAAGTTGGCGTGAGGCTGCGAGGGGACAACATGTTCAGGTCTCCGTCACCCCCGCGGAAGCGGGGGTCCAGGCATGGAAAAGACTGGATTCCCGTTTTCACGGGAATGACGCCTCTGTGGAAGCTTTGGTTTGCAGGTAAGCGCGATTCAACTTAGAGACGTCCCTTGATACGCATTCGCGGGCTCAAAAAATGGTTCGACACCCGGCGCGGACGGGTGGAGGCGCTGCGCGGCATCGATCTCGAAGTCGCCGAGAAGGAATTCTGCGTCTTGTTGGGCGCGAGCGGCTGCGGCAAGACCACGACGCTGCGCTGCGTGGCCGGCCTGGAACGGCCCGACGGCGGCGAGTTGGAGATCGCCGGCGCCGTGGTGAATTCTCCGGTGCGGCGCATCTATGTCCCCACCGAGAAGCGCGACATCGGCATGGTCTTCCAGTCGTACGCGATCTGGCCCCACATGAACGTTTTTCAGAACGTCGCCTTTCCACTGGTCCGAGGCCGCAAGCGGTTTGGAAAAGATCTTGTCGCGGAGAAAGTGCGTCAGGCGCTCCACCTGGTGCGGCTCGATGGCCTGGACGATCGGCCGGCGACCGATCTCTCCGGCGGGCAGCAGCAGCGAGTGGCGATGGCCCGGGCCATGGTCACGGAGCCGAAGATTTTGCTCATGGACGAGCCGCTCTCCAATCTCGACGCGCGGCTGCGCGAGCAGATGCGCGTCGAGCTTAAGAAGATCACCAAGGCCGCCGGCTTGACTACGCTTTACGTGACGCACGATCAGGCGGAGGCTTTGAGTCTCGGCGACAAAGTCTGCGTCATGCACGACGGCGAGATTCTCCAGGTCGCTCCGCCGCATGAAGTTTACGCGCGGCCGGCCAATCTTTTCGTCGCGCAATTCGTCGGCGAGATGAATTTCGTAAAGGGCAAGGCGGCCGGTCCCGCGCAAGTGGAGTGCGCGCTGGGAATGCTGCCGGTCTCCGTTCCGGACGGTCTTTCGCCGGCAAGTCCGGTGACCTTGGCGATTCGCCCCGAGCACGTCCAGCTCGGTTCGTCCGACGGCCCTTCCGGCTCGCTCACCGGAGTCATCACGAGCAAAAACTACCTCGGAGACACCGCGCTCTTGGAAGTCGAAGTCAA